>JBBQZA010000090.1:0-12785 GCA_038208175.1 Burkholderiales bacterium | reverse complement strand
GGTGGGGGTGGGGGTGTTCATGAAAGTATCGAGGTTCAAATGTATTTGACTACCAGGGAGGCGGCTTCCAGCAGCAGCAAAACCACAAACAGGCGAACCGCGCCGGGTTGTACCGTGTTGCTGGCGCCTTGCTGCGTCGCCTCCAGGCTGGCGGCCATTGGTACCACGGCCACCGCCAGACTGAACAGCACGGCCTTCAGCACGAAGCTCAGGCTGACGGTCAGATCAAACACCTGGCCCACGGTGCGCGTAAAGCCCGGCAACCCCCAGGGCGACAGGCCATACACCGTCAGGTAGCTTAAAACCAGCGCCACCACGCTGCTGATCATGGCCAGTGTCAGAACCGACAAGGCGTCGGCAAAGACGCGCGGCGCCAGCTCGGTGCGCAAGCGTTCCAGGCTCAGGTCGGCCACCTTGCGCGCGCCGCCGCAAGGCGCTGGCGGCAGCGCGTTGGGCTTGTAGGTGAGACCGACGCGCAGCGCCACAAACAGTGCGGCCGACAGCGGGATCAGCTCCAGCACCAGTACCCGCACCACCATCTGCAGCGCGTACTGCGACAAGCCGTAGCTCAGCGCCGTTACCACCACGATCCGGATCAGCACCAGACTCAGCAGAGCCGACAGGGCCGTGAACCAGGGCAATACCTGCCAGGTGCTGGTGTAGATGTGGCGTGCCGTGGTGGCGCGGCGGGTCCGGCTGTAGGTGCTGGGACTGAGCGCTATCAGCAGCACGACCGCCCCGAATTTCAGCATGAACCACCAACTGGCCAGCGCGCGCAGCAGGGCGCTGTTCCAACTGCGAGTCTGTGGTGTCAAGGTCGGGTCGGATGACATGACCGGATGATAAAGGGTAGTTTGCACAGGACCTAGAACAGTTGACCCGTGGTCCGTGAAAAGTCAGTTGATGGATCCGGCATGATTCTGACGCTCACTTCCTCGGTCTTGATCAACGACCCGACGCGCACGCCCAGCAAGCGCAGGGCTTGACCCAGCGGCACGCGTTTCAGACACAGCCCGGCGGTGTGACGAATGGCCCCGGCGTCTGCGATGTAGGCGTCCAGGCTTTGATCGCGCGTCACGCATTTGAAATTGGCATAGCGCAGTTTGATGCCTATGGTTTTGCCAGCATACCCTTTGGCGGCCAAATCGGCTGCAACCTGTTCGCACAGACGGGTGAAGATGGCGCCCAGTTCCGCTTTGTCCCGCAGCGCATGCAGGTCGCGCGCAAAAGTGGTTTCACGGCTGATGGAAACCGGCTCGCTTTCTGTGACCACGGGTCGCTCATCGCGGCCACGGGCGGCATCGAACATCCAGGCGCCAGTCTTCTGACCAAAGTGGTCAATCAACCAATCCAGTTCCTGCTGCGCCAGATCAGCAATGCGTTTGATGCCCAGACTTTGCAGCTTTTCATCCGCTTTGGGGCCGATGCCGTTGATCTTGCGGCACGCCAATGGCCAGATTTTGTTCTGCAGATCATCCTCGTAGAGCACCGAGATGCCTTGCGGCTTTTCAAACTCACTGGCCATTTTGGCCAGCAGCTTGTTGGGCGCGACGCCGACCGAACAGGTCAGCCCGGTTTGCTCGAAGATGGTTTTCTGGATCAGCCGCGCCAGCACGCGCCCGCCTTCGCGCTGACCGCCGGGCACGTCGGAGAAGTCGATGTAGACCTCGTCGACGCCACGGTCCTCCATGACGGGCGCGATGTCGGTGATGATCGCCTTGAAAGCGTGCGAGTATTTGCGATACTGCGCAAAGTCGACCGGCAACAAAAGGGCTTGCGGACAGAGGCGCGCGGCTTTCATCAGCCCCATCGCAGAGCCTATGCCGAACTGACGCGCGGCGTAGCTGGCGGTGGTGATGACGCCGCGCCCGGCATAGTCTTTGAGTTGCGGGAACTCATCGACTGCGATCTGGTGCAAAGGCCTCGCAGTCTGTGTCGGATCAGTGGCGGCGTCAACGCTGCGGCGCGAACCGCCAATCACCACCGGCAAGCCCTTGAGCTGCGGGTAGCGCAACAGTTCGACCGACGCATAAAAAGCGTCCATGTCGAGGTGCGCGATACGGCGTATCTTTTGGTTCACAACAAGAGGATAGCGCGAACGCCTACTGCGTCAGGTCAAAGTGGAGCGTCGGCAAAAAAGGTATGCTGCGGTGCAACAGACATTTTGAAAGGGATCCGTTGTGGACAAGCACTACTTAACGCCGCTCTTTTCGCCCAACTCGATCGCTGTATTGGCTGGACGGCTGGATGAGCCGGATTCACAGACGCCCCAGGCCAAGGTGCTGCTGCAGGCCTTGCGCGCGCAGCGTTTTGTCGGCACCCTGACTTTTGTCGATATTCATGCCAGCGGCACGCTGGCCGATCTGGCCGATGCGCAGGCCGATCTGGCATTGATCGCGCTGCCCGCCGATCAGGTGGCTACCGCACTCGAACTGGCGGGTCGCATCAAGTGCCGGGCAGCGCTTGTAATCTCCAGTGGCATCGGTTCCACGCAGGCGGCCGAGTTGCACAAAATTGCACGTCGCGAGAGTGTCCATTTGCTGGGGCCCAATAGCTTGGGCTTGCAGCGTCCGCTACTGCAACTCAATGCCAGCGTGGCCGGTGAGTTGTGCGCCAAGGGTCCGCTGGCGCTGGTTTCGCAGTCCGGTGCTTTGACCTCGTCGATCCTTGACTGGGCGAAGAAAAACGGGGTCGGTTTTTCGACTGTCGTGTCGCTCGGGCGCAATACCTCGGTCGACATGGCGCAGGTGCTCGATTTTCTGGCTGCCGACGCTCAAACGCACAGCATCGTCGTCTACCTTGAAGGCATCAGCAATGCCCGTCGTTTCATGAGCGCCTTGCGCGCTGCCGCCAGCGCCAAGCCGGTGATAGTGCTCAAGTCGGGCCGCAGATCCGCGGGCAACCGGGCGGCGCTGACCCACTCGGGCGCCATCGTCGGCAGTGACGATGTGTTCGACGCCGCCCTGCGACGCGCCGGCGCGGTGCGGGTGCGTTCCTTCGTCGCGCTGTTCTCGGCGGCCAAATGCCTGGCCTCGCGTTACCGGGCTGTTGGGCGTCGCCTGGCAATCGTCACCAACGGCGGAGGTCCGGGTGTGCTGGCAGCTGACTGGATCAGCGAGATAAAGCTGCAACTGGCCTGTCTGACACCAGAACAGATACTGGCCTTGCAGCCGCAACTGCCGCCGCTGGCGTCCTTGAGCGACCTGATCGACGTCTCGGAAGAGGCGGGTCCGGAACATTTCAAGGCCGCGGTCGAAGCCGCCGCCAAGGCGCGCCAGATCGATGGGGTGCTGGCTATTTGTTCACCCAAGGTTGGCACCGACAGCAAGGCCATTGCGAGCGTGTTGGTGGAATCCAACAAACAGTTGGGCAAGCCTTTGTTCACCTGTCTGATGGGGGATTCCAGTGTCGGTGAAGCCAGACATATTCTGAATGAGGCTTTGATTCCTACTTTTCGCACGCCGGAGGCCGCCGTCGGGGCTTTTGGCAACATCGCCTCTTTCTACCAGAACCAGCAGTTGCTGCAGCAGACGCCGCCACCGATGTCGGATATGGCCAAACCCGATGTGGAAGGCGCGCGCATGCTGATCGAGAGCGTACTGGCGGAGCGCCGCAAAGTCCTGACCGAAATGGAGTCCAAGGCCTTGCTGGCGGCCTTTCACATCCCCGTCACCCGGACCATGCTGGCGCGCAACGCCAGCGAAGCGATCATGATTGCAACCCAGCTCGGCTTTCCGGTGGCATTGAAGATTGACTCCCCCGATATCAGCCACAAGTCCGATGTGCAGGGAGTGGCGCTCAACGTGCTCAATGCGGTCGGTGTGCGCGACACCTTTGCCGAGATGATGCAAACCGTGGCCCGTCTGCGGCCCGAGGCACGTATCAATGGTGTCACGGTGCAGAACATGTCGAAACAGAAGCGTGGCCGTGAAATCTGCATTGGGCTGCTCACTGACGAACCTTTTGGACCCGTGATCACGTTTGGTGCCGGCGGCACCATGATTGAACTGATCGACGACCGCGCCGTGGAGTTGCCACCGTTGAACCAGTTTTTGGCACGCAGTCTGATCGTGCGCTCCCGTGTGGCCGAAACGCTGGGCGAGTGGCGCGGTGCCACTGCCGTCAATATGGAGGCACTGGAGCAAGTCTTGCTGCGGGTCTCGGAGATGGTGTGCGAGCTGCCGCAACTGCGCGAGATGGACATCAACCCGATCATCGTGGACGAAACGGGTGCGTTGGCCGTCGATGCACGTATTGTGGTCGAAAATGCGCCGCCTGGGCAGCATCACTACAGCCACCTGGCGATCCTGCCCTACCCGTCACGCTACGAGCAGGTCTGGCCGCTGCCGGGCGGCGGAGAGTACACGGTGCGACCGATTCACCCGGACGACGCCAGCGCCTTGCAGGACTTCATGCGCGGTCTGTCACCCGAGAGCCGTTATTTCCGCTTTGTTTCGAGCATGCAGGAGTTGCCCGCCACCTTGCTGGCCCGCTTTACGCTGATCGATTACGACCGTGAAATGGCTTTGGTGGCAGTATCGCGCGAGCGCCGTGTCGGTGCCGACGGTGAGGTTAGCGAAGTGACCCGCCTGTTAGGTGTGTCGCGTTACATCACCAATCCCGACAGCAGCAGTTGCGAGTTTTCGCTGGTGGTGGCCGACGATTTGAAGGGCAAGGGACTGGGATCACGCCTGATGCTCACCATCATGGAGTTTGCCCGCGAGAAAGGCCTGACCGAGATTGAAGGCCTGGTGCTCGCCAACAATGTGACGATGCTCAAGTTGATGAAGAGTCTGGGCTTCCAGATCAAGGCGTTCCCGGAAGATGCGGATTTCAAGCTGGTGACGCAGACGCTCTGATATTTTCCCCCCACTCCTTTTTTTTCCCCACTCATACCCCCCGCCCCTCTCTCGCCCCGCCGGGCGAAAGAGGGGAGCCTCATGTGGCCGCGTGTGAAACAAGGGCCGTGCTTCTTGACGGTTTGGACCGTTGGAATTCGTGTGGTGACGCTTGAAGTGTTTGCCTGTGGTCTGAATGCATTTGGCACAAAACGAGCTTGGCACTATGGCGATTGAAAAATATTCAATAAGTTGCCCAGCGTGCCGTGGCGCGTGCACTTCCTTTGTTTAAAGACGCGGCCAAATAGGGCTGTTGGCTCCCTCTTCCGCCCGGCAAGGCGGGAGAGGGCGGGGGGTATGAGTGGGGAAAATATCAACGCGGCAACAGAATCGATTTATCAATGGTCTCAATGTCAGTGCGACCGCACAGCGCCATTGTGATGTCGAGTTCCTTGCGGATGATCTCCAGTGATTTGGCGACGCCGACTTCGCCCATGGCGCCCAGACCGTAGATGTAGGCGCGTCCGATGTAGGTGCCATGCGCCCCCAGTGCGCGCGCTTTGAGCACATCCTGACCGCTGCGGATGCCGCCATCCATGTGCACCTCGATGTCCTTGCCGACCGCGTCCACAATGGCCGGCAGGGCACGGATGCTGCTCTCGGCGCCGTCGAGCTGGCGTCCGCCGTGGTTCGAGACGATCAGCGCATCGGCGCCCGAGTTGACCGCCAGCCGAGCATCTTCCACGTCCTGAATGCCTTTGAGGATCAGCTTGCCGCCCCAGCGCTTTTTGATCCATTCCACATCGTTCCAATTCAGCGTCGGGTCGAACTGGCTGGCGGTCCATTGCGACAGCGAACCCATGTCCTCGACGCCTTTCACATGGCCGACGATGTTGCCGAAGGCTCGGCGCTTGGTGCCCAGCATGCCCAGTCCCCAGCCTGGTTTGCTTGCCATGTTGAGGATGTTGGGCAGCGTCATTTTGGGTGGTGCGCTCATGCCGTTTTTCAGGTCCTTGTGGCGCTGCCCGAGAACCTGCAGGTCCAGCGTCAGCATCAGCGCCGAGCAGTTGGCCGCGCGGGCACGCTCGATCAGGCGTTCGATGAAACCACGGTCGCGAATCACGTAGACCTGAAACCAGAACGGATGGCGCCCGGTGCCTTCGGCAACGTCCTCGATCGAGCAAATGCTCATGGTCGACAGTGTGAACGGCACGCCAAACGCCTTGGCGGCGCGCGCTGCCAGAATCTCGCCGTCGGCGTGCTGCATGCCGGTCAGTCCGACCGGCGCCAGCGCTACCGGCATTGCGACCTTCTGCCCGACCATGGTGCTGGCCGTGCTGCGCTTGTCCATGTTGATGGCAACGCGCTGGCGCAGCAAAATTTTCTGAAAATCGCTTTCGTTGGCGCGGTAGGTGCTCTCGGTGTACGAGCCGCAGTCGGCATAGTCGTAGAACATGCGCGGCACGCGCTTCTTGGCCAGCACACGCAAATCTTCGATGGTGGTGATGACGGGCATGAAGAACTCCCAGGGAAGGTCAGGTACTCGGGATGAGTGTTGCGCCCGCGCGCCACAGTTTGACATGCCTTAGCAGCATGGGTATGGCCATGGCGGCGCCGATCAGGGTCGGTGTCAGACCCGGCGCAATCAGCAAAATGGCAGCGGCAAAACACAGGAATTGTTCCCAGCGTTTCATCTCCACCAGAAAGTACTTGGACAAGGCGGCGGCCAGCATCGTGATACCCAGAATACAGCCGGTGAACGTGACGATGAAGTCGTACCAGGTAAAGCCCTTGACCACCAGCAGCAGGGACGGCGAGAAGACAAAGACAAAGGGTACGAGGGCCTTGGCCATGCCCAGGCGAAACGCCGTGTTGCCGGTCTTGAACGGATCACTGCCGGCCATGCCGGCGGCGGCGTAGGCCGCCAGCGCCACCGGCGGCGTGATGTCGGCCAGAACGCCGTAGTAGAAGACAAAAAAGTGCGCCACCAACGGCTCGACACCGAGCTGCACCAGCGTCGGCGCGGCTACCGCCACCATGATGATGTAGTTGGCCGTGGTCGGGATGCCGCAGCCCATCAGGATGCAGACCACTGCCGTCATGGCCAGAGCGCACAACAAGGTGAGCGCATTGGTGCTGGCCATGGCGGTCGGGATGACCCAGGACAGGCCGCCGGCAATGCTCTGCGCCGCGCTGGTGATGATGAAACTGATTTTGAAGCCGACCCCGGTGAGGGTCACCACGCCGATCACAATGCCGACAGTGGCCGCAGCGGCGCCGACGGCGAGCGCATATTTGGCGCCGGTCTCGAAGGCCTCCACCAGCGCCGCATGGCTGAGGCGTCCACGGATGTTGGCAAACTTGGCAAAACCGATTTCCCCTGCGATGCCGATGGCAAACAATGCCAGTTTGATCTGCGTATTCATGTCGCCGTAGTCGCCAAAGGCAATCGCCAGCAGCAAGCCATGCAGTCCGAGCATCAGGGCCCAGTTCTTGACCGTATTGCCTTGTGTGGCCGTGGACAGACCGACGATGGCGCAGGAACTGATGCCGACGAAGGCGGCCAGATAGGGCGTGCGCCCCGACACCAGAATGCTGATCAGGAGAAACAGGGGAATCAGGGTCGGCCAGCGCATCTTCAAAGAGACCCTGAGTTTGGGCATTTCTTCTTCAGTCAGACCGCGCAGGCCGTAGCGCTTGGCCTCGAAGTGCACCTGCATGAAGACGCCAAAGAAATGCATGAAGGCGGGCACCACCGCTGCCGCAATAATGGTGTGGTAGGGCAGGTTCAGGAACTCGATCATCAGGAAGGCGGCGGCACCCAGTACTGGCGGCGTGATCTGCCCACCCGTGGACGACGCGGCTTCGACCGCTGCCGCAAAGTGGCGCTGGTAGCCGACCCGGATCATGGCCGGGATGGTGAGCGAGCCCACCGTGACGGCATTGGCCACCGAGGAACCACTGAGCATGCCGAACATGGCCGAACCGAAGACACTGACCTTGGCCGGGCCGCCAGCGTAGCGCCCGGCAATGCTGGCCGCTATGTCCAGAAAAAGCTGCCCCAGGCCGACCCGGGTCGCCAGCACACCGAACAGAACGAAGTGAAAGACGTAGGTGGCGACGACGCCGACCGCCACACCGTAGATGCCTTGGCTGGTCAGGTACTGGTGATTGATCATCAGACTCCAGCTGGAGCCAGCGTGTTGCAGCAGGCCCGGAAACAGGGGGCCGGCCAGCGCGTAGGTGGTGAAGCCGATGGCGATCAGCGGCAGCGGCCAGCCCATGCAGCGGCGGGTTGCCTCCAGCAGCGTGACAAACAGGACCGTGCCAAACAGCACGTCCCACTGGCTCGGGTTGCCGACCCTAAACGACAGGTCGTCAAACACATAAGGGATGTAGAGCACGCTGAAGGCACAGCACAGGCCCAACAGCCAGTCGGCCAGCGGCACGCCGCCTGGTGTCGCCCAACTGTTGCGGGGTGCCAGCGCTGCTTTTTTCTTGCTGCCGGCAAACACCAGAAAAATCATGCTCAGCACAAAAGCCATGTGCACGCCGCGATGCGTGATCTCCTGCAGCAGGCCAAAGCCGGCGGTGTAGTAATGAAAACACGACAGAGTGATCAGCAGCCACTTGACGATCAGAGTGGCCGGCGGCACGGTCGGCCGAAAGCGCATCTCGGGGTCAAATTTTTCTTCGAGTTCCTGCAGCTTGCGATCATCGGGCAGGGCTGTGGCGGCAATGTTCATGGTGATCTCTTGTCAACAGCAAAAACGGCAACGGGCGGAAAGTCCGCCCGTTGCATGGTATCTCAAAGGTGAGAGGCTATTTCAGGACGCCGGCCTCGCGGTAAAACCTTTCGGCGCCCGGATGGAACGGTATGCCAACGCCCTGTACCGCGTTTTGCAAGGTGATGTACTTGCCTTTGGCATGGCCGGCGCCCAGCAATTTTTGCGTGGCTTCGCTGTAAAGTGATTTGGTGATCTGGTAGACGGTTTCGGCATCCACCTTGTCACTGGTCACCAGTTGCGCGCCCACGGCCAGCGTCTTGACGGCAGGTACACCCTTGTAAGTTTCGGCCGGGATGTTGTCCACGGCGAAGAAGGGGCTGGACTTGCGCAGACTGTCAGCCTGCGCTCCGTCGATAGGAAGCAGTTCGATGCCGCCACCGGCCGAGGCCAGTTCCGAGATCGCGCCGGCCGGAGCACCACCGGTGAAGAAGAAGGCATCGAGCGCGCCGTCCTTCATCTTGTCGCCGGCCTGGTTTGGCTTGATGTACTCGGGTTTGATGTCGGATTCCTTCACGCCATAGGCCAGCAGTACCAGGCGTGCGTTGATCAGAGTTCCCGAACCCGGCTCATCGAGAGCCACACGTTTGCCCTTAAGGTCGGAAACGCTCTTGATGTTGGAGCCCTTCTTGACGACGATATGCAGGCTCTCGGGGTAGAGGTTGGCAATCATGCGCAGGCCCGGTACATTGGGCTTGCCTTCGTACATGCCGGTGCCCTTTTGCGCCCAGGTGGCAACGTCGGACTGGCTGAAACCAGACTCCATCGAACCACCGGCGATGCCGTTGACATTGGCCTGCGAGCCGTTGGAGGCTTGCGCCGTGGCAATGATCTTGCCCGGTACCGAGACCGCGTTGGCAATCATGCCGCCAATCGGGTAGTAGGTGCCGGCGGTGCCGCCGGTGCCGATGCGGAAGTACTGTTGCGCCTGGGCGCTGCCGCTGATGGTCAAAGAGCCGGCCAGGGCCAGCAAGGCGACGTGGAAGAAAGTTTTCAGTTTCATAGTTTATCCATTCTTAGAGAGAGGGCGGATGCGGGAAATTGACCCGTGGATTTTAAATCAGATTAGACGCCGATGTAACCAGAAAGTGCTTCGTCAGACACTAATTGGTCAGAGCGCCCTTGCAGCACCACAAGGCCTTTCTGCAGCACCAGGGCCTGATTCGATTGCTTCAGCACCTTGCGGTAGTCACGATCCACAATCAGCGTTGCGATACCGCTAGAGCGAATCTCGCCGATGACACGCCAGATATCGGCGACGATCAACGGGGCCAGGCCTTCGGTCGCTTCGTCCAGAATGATCAGTTCCGGGTGCGTCATCAGCGCGCGGCCAATGGAGAGCATCTGCTGCTCGCCGCCAGACAGTTGTGCACCGAGGAAGGAGATCCGTTCGCGCAGCCGCGGAAAAGTCTCCAGCACGCGCTCCAGGGTCCAATCCAGACGCCCGTCGCGCCCAGCGCGCGCTGCCATCACCAGGTTTTCACGCACCGACAGGTTGGGGAAGACGCCGCGTCCTTCGGGAACGTAGGCGACGCCCAGACGTGCCACCTGATGCGGCTCGAAGTTCGAGGCATTTTGTCCGAACAAACTGATCTGACCCTCACGCTCTCGCACATGACCGAGCAGCGTGCGGATCAGCGTGCTCTTACCCATGCCGTTGCGCCCCAGCAAACCGACCGTCTCGCCGCGCGCGATGCTCAGGTCGATACCGTGCAACACGTGGCTGGAGCCGTACCAGGCGTGAAGGCCGCGGGCCTCGACAATCAGCTCAGGGCTCATCGCTGTTCTCCCCCAGGTAGGCCAGTCGCACCGCTGCGTTGTGGCGTACGAAGTCGGGCGCTCCAGAGGCGATGACGACGCCGTTTACCATGACGGTGATGCGGTCGGAAATGCGAAATACCGCGTCCATGTCGTGCTCCACCAGCAAGATGGCATGACTGCGCTTGAGGTCGGCCAGCAGCGCCAGCATGCGTTCGGTTTCTTCGGCGCCCATGCCGGCCAGCGGCTCGTCAAGCAGCAGCACCTCCGGGTTGGTGGCCAGGCACATCGCGATCTCGAGCTGGCGTTTCTGGCCGTGCGACAGCAGGCCGGCCAGGAGCTGCGGCACATCGATCAATCCGGCGCGTTCGACCGCCTCGCGCGCGGCCTGGCTGCTGAGTTCGCAGCGCTGTGCGTCCTGCCAGAATGCCCACGGCCTGGGACGGCGCATCTGGGCCGCCAGACGGCAGTTTTCCATGACGCTGAAACTGGGGTAAATCGTGTTGCGCTGGTAACTGCGACCGAGCCCGAAGCGGGCACGTCGCGGCTGTGACCAAGCCGTGACGTCTCGCCCCAGCAACTCGATGTGACCGCTGGAAGGCTCGATCTCGCCCGACAGAATATTGATCAGGGTTGACTTGCCGGCGCCATTGGGTCCGATGACGGCATGAATGTTGGCGTGCTCCAGTTGCAGCGAGACCTTGTCGAGGGCAACCAGCCCACCCCAACGCCGCGTCAGCTCGCGTGCGCTGAGTCTCACTTCGGGCTCACTCATCCTGCACCTCTCCGGCATCGGGTGCCCGGCTGCGGCCAGCGTTGCCGCGCAGCCGCGCCATCAACTGTTGCGGCACATCCACCAGTCCGTGCGGCAGCAGCGCAACGCTGCCAATGATGGTCAGTCCCAGGCCCAGTTGCCAGTGTTTTGCAAAGTCGCCGAACAGCGCCTCGGACTTGAAAAATTCCTGCAGCAGCGCGAAGGCAAAAGCGCCGATCAGCGCGCCCCGCAGTTGCCCGATGCCGCCCAGGATGATCATGATCAGCACGTTACCCGAGACATGCCAGCTGATCAGTTCCGGGTTGACATAACCGTCCTTGACGGCGAACAGAAAACCGGCCAGACCGGCGATGGCACCGGACATTACGAAAGCCGCCAATTTGTAATTGAAGGTCGAAAAACCGGTGGCACGCATGCGTTGTTCATTGACCCGGATGCCGGCCAGCGCGCGACCAAAGCGCGAGCGCAGCAACAGCGTCAGAAAGATGAAGACCAGCACCAGGCAGGCCAGCGTGAAGGCGTAAAGCGTCAGCGGCTTGTCCAGATCAATGAAAGCGCCCAGCAGCGGCTTTGTCGTCATGTAGATGCCATCGCTGCCGCCACCCAGCGGTGTGTCATGCGCCACGTAGTAGGCCATCTGGGCAAAGGCCAGCGTCACCATGATGAAATAAACGCCACTGGTACGCAACGACAGCACGCCCACCAGCAGCGCATACAGTGCTGCGGCCAGCACGCAGACCGGTAGCAGCCAGAGTACAGAGGGTGAACCATCCTGCGGCGACAGCAGTACTGCGGCGTAGGCGCCGATGCCGAGGAACGCCGCTTGTCCAAAGCACACCAGGCCGGTGCCGCCGACAAGCAGTTCGAGGCTCAAGGCAAAGACGGCAAAGATCATGATCTTGGTGACCAGGTCGACGCCGTATTTCCCTGCAATCAGCGGAAACAGCGTCAGCGCCGCAAAGGCCAGAACGACAAACAGGGCCTTGCCGTATTTCATCCGCCCGCCTTGAACAAGCCGCTGGGCTTCCACAACAGGATGAGCGCCATCAGCACGTAGACCAGCACACCCGATGCCTGTGGCAGCAGCACCTTGCCGAAGGTATCGACAATGCCGATCAGCAGCGCTGCCAGCAGTGCGCCACGGATCGAGCCGATGCCACCAATCACGACCACGACAAAGCAGATGATCAGAACGGTATTACCCATGCCGGGGTAAACCGAAGAGACCGGTGCTGCGATCATGCCGGCAAAGACGGCCACCGCAAAGCCGGCCGCAAACACGACGCGGTAGAGAAATTTGATGTCGATGCCCAGCGATTGCACCATCTCGCGGTTGCTGGCGCCAGCGCGGATCATCATGCCCAGGCGCGTGCGGGTGAAAACAAGATACATGCCCAGGGCCAGCAACAGACAGACCGCCGAGATGAACAATCGGTAGACCGGGTAGGTCATCAGATCGCTCAGGGGCAGTGTGCCGGCCAGAATGGGGGGTGGCTTGACGCCATGCACATCGTCGCCGACCAGCATGCTGCGCAACTCTTCAAAGACCAGGATCAGGCCATAGGTCATCAACACCTGCTGCAGATGCTCGCGTTCGTACAGATAGCTGAAGAAAACCCACTCGAGCAC
>JBBQZA010000089.1:0-12786 GCA_038208175.1 Burkholderiales bacterium | reverse complement strand
GGTACTGCCAGGCTGCCAGGCCCGCCTGTCTGAACAGGGTGAAATCCTGGCCCAGGGGCGTCATGTGTTCCAAGGGTATATGAACCAGCCCGAGACGACGGCACAGGCGCTGGTCGGCGGCTGGCTGCACACCGGCGATGTCGGCGAATTCGATGCCGACGGTTACCTGCGCATCAAGGACCGGCTCAAGGACATTATCATCACCTCCGGCGGCAAGAACATCACGCCGACAGAGATTGAAAACGAACTGAAGTTCTCCCCCTACGTGACTGATGCAGTGGTCGTCGGCGACCGCCGCCCCTACCTAGTCTGCCTGATCATGATCGATCACGAGAACGTCGAGAAATACGCCCAGGCCAACAGCATCCCTTTTTCGGACTACCGCAGCCTGTGCCGCGCGCCCGAAATTCTGGCGCTGATTGAAAGCGTGGTGCAAACCGCCAACACCCAGTTCGCCCGCGTGGAGCAGGTTAAAAAATTCCGACTGATAGAGCGCAAGCTGTCCGTGGATGACGAGGAGCTCACGCCCACCATGAAGCTCAAGCGCAAGCTCATTAACACCAAATACGAGAGCCTGATCAACACCATGTATGAGCAGAGTAAATAAACCCCAGTCAGAAGTGGCACACCGTAAGTTGCCACCGCCCATTTTTCCCGGTAAGTTCGTTTAATAACCCAAACAGGAGACATGAAATGAAGCAGATCAACATATGGAAAAGAAAGCGCTTGGCAGCAGGCGCAGCACTGGCCTTGTCCATGGCCTTTGGTGGTAACAGCATGGCGGGTGGCGTTAGCAATAACGAGGTGGTCATTGGCACCATCCTGGATCTGTCCGGCCCCGTCGCCATGCTGGGCGAGCATTACCGCCAGGGCATGCAGATGCGCTTTGACGAAGTGAACGCGACGGGTGGTGTGTTCGGGCGAAAAATCCGCATGATCTCCGAAGACTCGGGTTGGGACACCAAGAAAGCGGTTCTCGCCACGCGCAAGCTGCTCGACAAGGATGATGTGTTTGCGCTGATCAATGTGCTGGGCTCGTCCATCGCCGTCGCGACCACGCCGCTGGCGCTCGACAAAGGTGTTCCTAGTCTGTTCCCCGCCGCACCGGTGGACATCGCCTTCAAACCCATCAGTCCGTTGAAGTACGCCACCGAAATGCCCTACGACATGCAGGTGCCTATTGGCGTGCGTTACCTGGCCAAGACAGCAGGCTACAAAAAGGTCGGCGTCATCTACCAGGATGACGATTTTGGCAAGGATGTGGTGAAAGGACTGACGGAGGTCACCAAAGAGCTCGGTCAATCCATTTGCGAACAGTCCTCCTTCCGGCGCGGCTCCACCGACTTCGCCTCTCAGGTGGCGCGTATGAAGCAAGCGGGTTGCGATTTGGTGGTGATCGGTGGCTCCACCCGTGAAACCATTGGCATCATGGGTGAAGCACGCAAGCTCGACTGGTCACCCGGCTTTCTTGTGACGGCGTCTGCCTACTCCGCACAGTTGCATACGCTGGGCGGCCAGGTGGTGAATGGCTTGTATTCGACGGTGGCCTGGCCTCACCCGTATGAAGACGGCGCCAGTCCCAAACTGGCAGCATGGATCAAAGCCTACAAAGAACGCTACAAGGCCGACCCTTCGCCGTTTGCCAGCGCCGGCTATGTCAAGGGCGACATGTTTGTCCAAGCGCTTGAAAAAACGGGTAAAACCCTGACCACGGAAGCGTTCGTCAAAGTCATGGGCAACTTCAGCTACACCGGTGGAGAAATGTTCGGTGTGCCATTGATTCACTTTGACGACAGCAACCATCTGGGTCTGCGCACTGTGCGCATGGGCCAGATCAAGGATGGACGCTGGCAATTGATTTCCGATTCGCTTTGACACCGTTTTGCCAATGGCCACCAACTCGCCCATGACACAAGATCGAGCGGAGTTTATGGCCAAGCAGGCACAGGTCAGCCCACTGGTGAGCAGTTTGCTGCAAGGGGACCGCCGCGCGATGGCACGCCTGATCTCGGTGATCGAAAACCGTTGGGATGGTTGGCTGGACATCATGCGGGCGCTGCACCCGCATGCGGCCAGAGCACGACTGATCGGTATCACGGGAAGCGCCGGGGCTGGCAAGAGCTGTCTCACCGCAGCGCTGGCCTTGGCACTGCACCAGCGCGGGCACAGAGTGGCGGTCATGGCGATCGACCCTTCCAGCCCGCTAACAGGTGGCGCAGTGCTCGGCGACCGAATACGCATGGCCCAATTGGCGGAGACAGGCGTCTATATCCGCTCGTTGGCGACGCGCGGCGCCATGGGCGGGCTGTGCCAGTCTGCCATGGACGTGGCACGGGTCTTGGATGCTGCCGGTCATGACATCGTCTTGATCGAAACGGTCGGCGTGGGTCAGGACGAAGTGGACATCATGCGTCTGGCTCACACCGTGCTGGTCGTGTGCACCCCCGGGCAAGGCGACGGCGTACAAGCCATCAAGGCCGGCTTGATGGAAATTGGCGACCTGTTGGTCGTCAACAAGGCCGACCTGCCAGGTGCTGACCAAGTTGAAAGCGACCTGCACCGGATGTTGCACACCCGCAGCGCCGCCCTGCGACGCGATTGCCCGGTGTTACGCACCGTCGCGACCGCCGGACAAGGCGTTGGCGAACTGGCCGACGCCATGCTGGCGCACACCGCCACTGCTCGGCCAGTGAGCGATCAGACGCACATCCGGTTCCGCGATGAACTGCTACGCCTGCTGGGTGCGGCGCTCGACGATTGCCTGCAACAAACGCCGGCACTCGCCCAGGCCAATCCCTACGCGACACTGCAGCGGGCGCTGCTGCCAGCGCTTCAAGAGTGGCAGCAACGGCAACAATAACCAGTCCGCGCCACAGACGAACGGTGTCGCGGCGCTCATGATCTTCAGGCCGCCGATGTCAATGCCACGCAGACCCGAGCCGGTCAGTTTGACTTCGGTGAGTACCGCCAGTTAAACGCCAGTGCGTAGGCGCTCTGCGTGCGCTTGGTCCCTGGCCATTTGATTTGTCCTTTCTTCGAAGAAAAGGGCTCAACGCATTTCTGGCCGGGCCACTTGATTTAACCTAAATCCGGCAGTTGCCTAAGGCAAAAGCTGTAAAAACCCCAGCCTTGGCGCGGTGTTGCGCGGATTTGGCACACTCACCCAATGGGTGAACAAAAACGCAAGCGAGAAGTGGCCCTCGCGACTGAAGCGGCCATGGTGGTAGACACACTGGGTGGGCGCATGCACGTACGCTGGGACGAGGGCGCACAAGCCACGCCCAACGGCCAACTGGTGTTCTTTGCCGAGTTTTTGCAAACTGCCGGTATCTTTGAGCGCTGGGTAGAAGACTGTCCCCTGAGCTACACCAGCCCCAACGCCCCGACCAAACGAGACGTACTGGGAACCCTGCTGCTGGCGATTCTGGCCGGCCACAAACGCTATGCCCACATCACCGCCCTGCGCGGCGACGCGGTAGCGGCCCAAGCTCTGGGCATGCGCCGGGTCATCAGTGAAGATGCCATGCGCCGAGCCATGCTACGCATCGACGAAGACGCCAGCGCCAAGTGGTTGCGCCCGGCACTCATGAGCAGCGTGAGCGATGTCTTGGACCGCCCCTGGATACTCGACATTGATGCCACCATCAAGACCCTGTTTGGTCACCAAGAAGGTGCCACCCTGGGCTACAACCCCCACAAGCCCGGACGCCCCAGCCATGCCCTGCACACCTACTGGGTCGGCAACCTGCGACTGGTGCTTGATGTACGGGTGAGTCCCGGCAAAGAGCACAGCAGCAGACATGCCCAAACAGGACTGGCGGCGTTGCTTGACGAACTCGAACCCAGTCGCCGCCCCAAACTGGTGCGAGGCGACAGCGGCTACGGTAACGAGGGCATCCTGCTCACTCTGGAGAGTCGCGAGCAACCCTACTTGCTGCGCTTGCGCCAGACCAAGAACGTTTTGCGTCTGGTGCAGCGCCAGTTTGCCCGCAGCGACTGGAGTCGCGCTGACAACCAGGGCTGCCAGATGATCGAAGATCGGTTGCGCCTGCAGGGCTGGAGCAAAGAACGCCGGGTGGTGCTGGTGCGCAAGCGCATCAAGGACAGCGTGGCGCGCCAGAGCCCGCAAGCCAGTGGACAACTGCAATTGGCGCTGGCCGATATGCAGGTCCTTGATGCCGATATCCTCAGACGACCTGATCTCCGGGGATTTTGCCGAGAGCCCGACGCGTGCTATTTCAACCCGCGTTCGAGTATTTTCGGGGTTCCCAACTCAAAAACCATTGTCAAATCAGTTCTTGGAAACACGGTCTGCGTTTGATTGAGTTCCTCGCATAGCAGTGCGATGGCCTGATCGGATCGGTGCTGCGCGAGATGGTGCAGACGCACTGTCAAGGTCTTGTTGTTCAGGTCGGGCAGCAGATCGGCCTCGGTCGTGTAGAGGCAGCGCAACAACGTTCGAGCCTCATCCACACGCGCCAGTTTTTCCCGCAAGAAGTTGGCCATCGCGGTCTCGGCGCGATAGGCGGGATTGACGACCTCTATGGGATCAGTAATCTCCTGTGTGCAATAGCCTGCCAAGCGGTCCAGGGCGTAGTGTTCCCGTGCATATTTGAAGAAGTTTTCCTGAGACCAGCGTGCCATCATGTTGGCCGCCAAGCGCCTCAGGTCGCAGCGGTAATCGGTGCTGATGATGGAGCTCTGATGGGACTGTTGGCTGAGCTTGCGTATCTCGCGCACCCACAGACCATTGCTCAAGCGCGTGCCTCGCTCGGCTAGCGACAGCGTTGCGATCTGTCCGTTGGCCAGTGTTACTGGCTGCGCCAGGAATTCATGTGCCGCCCAGTCCTGGCCCGGGAATTTGTGATAACTCAGGGCCGCTATGCGTTTGTCTTTGAGCCGACTCCACAGCTGCGGGCTGTAGCCCTCTCTGTCAAAGACCAGCGTGAAACGATGCAAATAGGGGTCCGCATCCAAAGCCTCCTGGCTGGGTTGATTGGGCACATCTCGTTGCAGGCGTGGCACGATGTCTTCTTCCATGACCTTGACCAATCCAGGATCGACCACCTTATTGACCACAAAGAAGGGCTGGCCGTCCATTGCATTGACCCAGAAGTCGACGCTGGCACGCAAGCACAGCTTCTGGCGGGCAACGTAGTGGCGCGGCAGTTTGGTCTGGCTGCCGTGGTAGACCCGTGTGTGGCCATCGACATACAACACGCCGGCCTGTTCGTACTCCTGACCCATCCAGCCCTGAGACAACTGGGCGCTCCACTTGGCGGCTTGGCCATCGGCCGATAAGAGTTGAACTTTGGCGCGTAGGGTGCGCACCTCGGGTATGCGGTCCAGCCCCAGCAGCTTGCCCCACTCACCTGGGGCGCTGTAGCGTAAGCGTTCCATCGAGTCCAGGCGTCCCAGCGCCATGAAGGCCAGCAGCATCAACAGACTGTCCAGCGCGTAGTAGCCGTTGGGCAGCTTGCCCAGGCAGTCTTCGGGCGCATCCAGCAGGCCCAGTGCCAACAGGGCCGGCAGGGCGAAGAGCACGCCACCATAGGGCACATCGACGGATGCCTGAAACTTGGGTGCCACGAAACTCAATTCGCCCAGGCTGGCGGCGACCCGCTCGGTGACGTTACAGGCTGCGCGCCCCATGGGGGCTGCGCTATCAAGGCTAGAGCGCTCGCTTTTACTGCTGATACCAGTGCCGTTGTCGGGCTCTACGGATCGATCACCTTCACAGTTCGCTTGGGCTTGGGTTTCGAGCTCTTTTTTTTTGCCGGTGCGCGCAGTCGTCCGGCTCGCACCGCCTTGGTGAAGGTGTCGGGATTGATGCCCAATAGGGCCGCTACACTGCGTGCGCTGTGGCCTGCGTCGAGTTGGAGGTGCGCTTGCTCAATCACACTATCGGTCAAGACTGCAGTGCCTCGGCTCAGGCGTGGGGCAAAGAATCCCTTGGCCCCAAGGTCCCGGTAGATCTTGACCGCGCGTTTGATGGTGATTTTTGGCACACCAAAGGCACGGCTCAGATCGGCTTGTTTGGCACCACAGGTAACGTGGAGTTGCGCTGTGATGAGCCGAAATGAGGCGCGGTCACTTTGCTCGTGACTGAAGATGGGCATGCCAGAATGGAAGTAGGTGATCGTCTCCAACGTCCTGGAGAAGCTCAATGTGGCGGTAATTTCGGTGGCGCCGCTGGGAAACAAGGGTAGGTGTAGTTGTGGCATCGGCTGGGTTGCAAAAAAGACTTAACGCCATTTTGCACCGCCGAGTTCCACGCAAATGAAACACGGTATCTTCGCTAAATCCGCCTCACCACGCCTCCGACGCCAGGGTCAATTTCTGAATATCTCGAACAGCGTTGATTGGTAATGGTTTTTGACCGGCCACCGAATCGCCGACCGGGATAGAGATCAGGTTGTCTGATCCTGTGGGAGTACACGGTACTGGTCACCGATACAACCTATCCACTGGAGTCCATTGGGCAACTCTACCGGGATCGCTGTGACTGCGAGAATGGCTTTGACGAACTCAAGAATCAATGGGGCTTGTCAGGCTTCACCACGCAAGACCTCAACCGCTGCCAGACAACGGCCAGGGCTGGGGCGCTGGTCTACAACTGGTGGAGTTGGTACTGCCGCGCTGCACATCCAAACGCCAGGCTGGAAGCGGTGACAAGCAGACCGCTGCTACTGGCGGCAGCCGGCAAGGCGGCCAATCATGGTGGACCGACACAACTTTATCTGACGCCCCTGCATGGGAAAGTGCAGACCATCAAAGCGCTGATCGTCAATATCCGTGCGGCTTTGCAGCATGTCAAGGCCATTGCGGAGCAGTTGCCGACGGTTGACCGATGGGCTACGCTGTTGCGCTACATCTGCCAGCGTTTCGCCCCGACAATTACCACCCCGATGCCTCAAACCGCGCTCGCGGGGTCGGGGTAACTGCCGGATTTAGGCTCAATGCGTTGTAATACGCCGCGCGTGAAGCCAGCATCTGGCGTGCCATGCCAAACATGCGCGCGGGCGCGGCCCAAGCGGCCATTGCCATCCTCTAACTTGTCCAGTGCCCATACATAATTGGCCTGGGTGACGTGCACATGGCGCAAGTGCCCAAGCGTTGCATGAGCGTGCGCACATGCAGTCGGCCTACCTGCACACCCTGGCACTTGGTTTGGGCACCAACGTGCGCCGTGACGTCACCACTGCACTCAAAATGCTGCGACTGCATGGCATGGTTGGTGCTTGGACGGACTTGCTGGCCCAAAGGGAATCCAGTGTGGCCGCCTCCAAGTGGTTGATCGAGCATTTACTGCAAGCCGAGCACACCGACCGGGCCATGCGCTCGATCAGTCATCAGATGAAGGCGGCGAGGTTCTCAATTCACCGTGACCTGGCGGGATTTGACTTTGCCTCGACGAAAGTTGAGGAAAACCTGGTCTCCAAGCCTCGATCCTGGAGTTTGCCGAGGCAATCTTGTCCAGAGGACGCTTCTGCGCGCGCGTGGGCGGACTTCTTCCCGGTCGAACCCAAAGTGACTGAGCCACAATACAGGGCATGGCCTCTTTCTACTCACTCCGTCGGCGGGGTATTTTCTGGATGACTGTGGCCGTGATGATGCAGCCCTCCCTTGCCGCCGCTGACAAGACGACGCCGGTGCGTATCGGCGTGCTGGCCTACAAGGGCGCCGAGGCGGTGCAGGATGATTGGTCCTATGCCAGGAAGTGGCTGGAAGCGCGCATTCCGGAGCACCGTTTCATTCTGCTTGATTTCGACCAGGCCGGACTGACGCGCGCGGTGCACGAACAGCGGATCGACTTCGTGATCACGCACAGCGGCCACTATATTTCCCTTGAGACCAGCGAAGGTGTCAGTCGCATCGCGACCCTCGAGTCACCGTGGGCCATGTCGCCCCGGCAATCGATCGGATCGGCCATTGTGGTGCGACTGGATGCGCCTCTGCACAGCCTGACGGACCTGGCCGGCAAGCATGTGCTGGCAGTCGGCCCCGAAGCCTTCGGGGGCTACCAGATTGCCGCGCGCGAATTGCTGGCGGCGGGTATCGACCCAGAGCATGATCTGGCTGAGCTGCAGTTTGCCGGTTTTCCGATCCAGGCTATCGTGCAGGCGGTCCTTGCCGGCCGGGCCGACGCCGGCATTGTTCGCACCTGTCTGCTGGAGCAGATGGTGCGCAGCGGCGAGGTCGGCGCTGGCAAGCTGCGCGTGCTAGCGCCCATCAACACGCCGGGCCTGAAGTGCCAGACATCGTCCAGGCTTTACCCTGACTGGCCGTTCGCGGCCTTGCGCCAGACCCCGGCGGAACTGGCCAAGCGGGTTGCCATGGCCTTGCTGGCGATGCCCCGTACCGCCGACGGCTATAGCTGGTCGATCCCCAGTGATTACCGGGACGTTGACGACTTGTTCCGTGACCTGAAAATCGGCCCCTACGCCTATTTGCGCGAATGGACGTTCGAGGGCGTGATGCGGCGCTACTGGGGCTGGCTGCTGCTGCTTCTGGCCCTGTTGGTCACCTGGGCGGTGCATACGGTGCGGGTCGATTACCTGGTGAATCAGCGCACCCGCGCGCTGCGCGCGGCGCAGGAAGCTCAGCGCCACATGGCAGATGAGGCGCGCTTGCGCCAGGCTACGCTCGACCATTCCGCGCGCCTGGCCATCCTGGGCGAAATGGCCAGTGCGATCGCGCACGAGCTGAACCAGCCGCTGGCGGCGATCGGCAATTTCGCCCGCGGCATAGCGCGGCGCATCACGGCCGGTCGGCTGGATCCGGCACCCTTGCTCGAAGGCGCTGGCGAAATTGTCACGCAAAGCGAGCGGGCAGCAAGCATCATTCGCAATATCCGCGCATTTGCCCACAAAAAGCCCCCCGAGCAACAGTCGATCAATCTGGTCATAGTACTGGGCGAGACCATGGCCCTGTTTGGTGCTGCCCATCCGCAAGCGCGTGTGGCGTGGCAGCCCGCGGTGACGCAGGCACCCCCCAGGGTGCTGGCCGACGCCATGCAGATTCAGCAGGTGCTGCTCAACCTGCTGCAAAATGCAATGGATGCGCAGCAAGCTGCAGGCCGTGCGCAGGCGCCGATCGAGCTGCGGCTGCGCCCGCAGGCTGGCACCTGGCGCATCACCGTGCGCGATGCCGGTTGCGGCCTTGAGCCTGAACAATTCGCACATATGTTCGAACCGTTCTTTACCACCAAGCCCGACGGTCTGGGCCTGGGCTTGTCGCTCAGCAAGGGCATCATCGAATCATTTGGCGGCACGCTGTCGGCAACGCCCAACGACAGCGGCCCAGGGCTGACGGTGTGCATCAGCCTGCCGCGGGAAGAAGCACAAGGAGAATCATGAACGAACGCGATGCCATGCTTTTTGTGGTCGACGATGACGATGCGATGCGCCGTTCACTGGCCTATCTGTTCGATTCGGCGGGCTGGCGGGTGACGTCGTTCGAATCGGCTCATGATTTTCTCGCGCGCTACGACGGCCATGCACCAGGCTGTCTGGTGCTCGACGTGCGCATGCCGCTGATGAGCGGACTGGAGCTGCAGCAGACGCTCAAGAAGCAGGGCGTGCATCTGCCCATCATCTTTTTGACCGGCCACGGTGATTTGCCCATGGCGGTACAGGCGATGAAAACCGGCGCCTGCGATTTTCTCGAAAAACCGTGCAAGGACCAAGCGCTGCTCGACGCGGTAACGCGTGCAGTGCAGCGCAGCATCGAGGACTGCCTGATCAGCTCGCAATCCCATGCCGCGCAAAGCGCGCTGGCGGCCCTGACCGTACGCGAGCGCGAAGTGGCGGAGTGGATGGCCCAGGGCAAGCCGAGCAAGGTCATTGCCCGCGAGCTCGGCATCAGCGACAAGACCGTCCAGGTGCATCGCCATAACACCATGGAAAAGCTCGGCGTGCATTCGGCGGCGGAAATTACCCAACTATTGGTGGATGCCAGAGTGGGGAAATCTGGCTAGCGCCACTCTTAATAACCCAGATAAGTCCGGGCCTTGGCCAGCGCATCCGTGATTGGTTTGAACGGTCCGTACTTGTGCTGCTCCAGCGGGAACATGGGAGGAAAGCGCGGGTCATCGCTGGCCAACCC
Organism: Burkholderiales bacterium; assembly: GCA_038208175.1. Classification (GTDB taxonomy): domain Bacteria; phylum Pseudomonadota; class Gammaproteobacteria; order Burkholderiales; family Burkholderiaceae_C; genus Rhodoferax. The sequence goes on along the minus strand of JBBQZA010000089.1, from coordinate 2,679 downwards.
CAGCCCGTCCACGCGCGGCTGTCACTTGGGTGGATAGATCCCTTGGTCGCGCGCCGCCTGTATCGGCTGCCACGGGCCGTACTTGTGCTGCTCGGCCGAGAAGCCCGGCGTGTAGGGCGCAAACGCGGCGTCGACCGGCTTGTTCTTGCGCGCCGGGAAATCGGCCTCGGTATTGGCCTTGATCGGGCGCGGCTGGCTGTTGACGTAAGCCGCCACGTCAAACGACTGCTCATCGGTCAACACCACGTTGAGGTGGGTGACGCCGCTGGGCATGTTGCCCTTGATGAAGCCGGCGGCCAGTGTCACCCGTGCCATGCCGGCACCGTTGTTATAGCTGTCAGCACCCCAGAGCGGCGGAAACTGGTAACCATCGGCATCGCCCGTCTTGCCGCGACGCAGGCCCTGGCCCTTGTCGCCGTGGCAGGCCACGCAGGTTGCGGCGTAGACCTGTTTTCCGGCCACCGGATCGGCCGCGCGCGCCAGCGCCTTGAGCTTGAGCGTGCCGCCGCCTTCGAGCTTCACGCCGACCGGCTGGCCGGTCGAGAGAAAGTGCAGGTACGACGTCATGGCCTTCATTTCCGTGCTGTCCAGCGGCAGCTTGCGCCCGTTCATGCTGCGCTCCATGCAGCCGTTGATGCGCTCCTCGGTGGTGGAGACCGCGTCTTCGCGTCCCCGGTACTGCGGGAAGCTCACAAAGGTGCCGACCCAGGGGTTGCCAAACTTGCGCCCGCCGCCGTCCACGTGGCAGGACGTACAGGCCAGGTTGTTGCCGGCATAGCGCTTGGTGACGTCGTTGACTTCAGGCCCGATGTGTTTGTAGGTCTGCTCCATCAAAGCCCGCCCCTGGCGCACCAATTTGCCATACGGGTCATCTGCCAGCTTGCTGATGTCGGGCGCTTGCCAGTCCTTCGGCCCCTGGGTGACAGCGTCCGCTGTCGGCCCTGCGACCGGGGTTGGGCTTTGGGCGAGGGAGCCTGCGCTCAGGGCGGCGCCGAGCGTCAAACCGATGAGCAATGTGTTGCTTTGTTTCATTTCAATCTCCATTAAAAAATAGAAAATTCTTGTGTCGCAATCGCCTGATTTGGCATGGGACGCAGACTACAAGCAGTAGCGGCCCGAATCTGTACGCCAGGGCACAGTGGCGTCAGAGCCGCACCAGTCGCGCTGGCAAGCCCTGGCGCACGGTGGTGCCCGCCACCGGGTCGAGGAAGACGTTGCGCCCGCCGAGGGTCGGGTCACTCAAACCGAGGTCGTTCAGATTGATGCCAGCGCCGATCGCCGGTTCGTGCGGCATCGCCTTATCCCCAATGCGGTGCGCACGGGCACCGAATTCGCGATGCCCAAAGCCGTGTTCCACCGCCAGCACGCCGCGCTGCACGCCTTGGCGCAGCATCACCGTTGCTTTGACGCGCCCGCCCGGGGTTTCGAGGTAGATCTGGTCACCGCTGTGCAAACCCAGTGGGGCCGCATCGTCCGGATGCACTGCCACCGGGTTGTCGGGATGAAGACCACGCAAGCTGCGCACGCCAATGCTGTAAGAATTTTGCAGCGGCGATTTGTAGCTGATCAGTTGCAGCGGCCATTGCGCCTGCGGATATTTTTTGCGCAGCGGCGTGCCGTCGGCAAAAGCCGCCTCGCGCCAGGCCGGGGTGCCCGCGAAACGCTTGCCCGAGAGACTGTTCTTGCTGCTGCCCAGCGCTTCGTTGTACAACATCATGGGCCGGGTAAAGCGGTGCGTCGACCAGTCGCTCGGGTAAGGCGCTTCTTGGGGCACCGCCGCTGCGACCGGGGCCACAGGCGTCTTGGCATCGACGGGCGGGGGCAGACGCAGGCCAAACATTTCCTTGTAGTTCTGGGAGCGCCCGCCACGCGCCAGCATGAACGCCACCTTGCGCCACTCTTCTGGCTTGAGTGTCGCTTCCAGCAGCGGACGGATGCGCGCCACGCCGGACAGTTCGATGTCGTCGTCACTCGCCTCCGGCACCGGCGTCTTGCCCTGCCAGGCGATGTTCGCACCACCGCGCAGATACCAGTCTTCCGGGCGTTCCAGCGGGAACGGTTGGCCGTCGCTGTCGGAAATAGCACCCTGGCCGAAGCCAGGCAATTGCATGGCCTTGGCCAGCGCCATGAAGAAGGTTTCCATGCCGATGGCCTGACCATCCGGCAATTTTTGGGCCTTGGGCTCGACCACTGGCCAACGCGCCGTGCTCATCTTGACCGCAACGCCGCCCCAGGCGCCGGCCCAGCCCCAGCTTTCGTACATCAGCGAATCCGGGACGATGTAGTCGGCCAAGGCCGAGGATTCGTTGATGAAAGGATCAACCGCCACGATCAGCGGTAGCTTCTTCGGATCGGCCAGATCTTTTTCGATTTGCCCGCTTAGTCCTGTCACGCCGTAGAGCGGATTGCAACTCCACAGGATCAGGGCCTTGAGGCCGTACGGATAGCCGTTGACGGCGCTGGTCAACGGCGGCAGCTTCAAGGACGCCGGCGCAGGCCCGCGCTACAACCTCGAAAGCTTTGACGGCGAGGTCAAGCCCAGCGGCATACCGCTCGGGCGCAACGTGCCTTATGAAAAAACGTCCGAGTTCAAGCGCAAAAAAGCCAGCGGCAAGGCCTACCCGGCGCAAGCGCCTTGGTATCCGAATGCACCCGGCCTGGCCAGCGAGTGGTTGACCA
>JBBQZA010000088.1:0-12809 GCA_038208175.1 Burkholderiales bacterium | reverse complement strand
CGACGTCAGCTTTCCGTCCATCGTCAAAAAGGACGGCCGCCGCACCGACTACCAGCGCGGCAAGATCCTCGGCTCCATGCGACTGGCCCTGCGCAAGCGTCCGGTCAGCACCGCGCAGATCGACGCTGCCGTCGAGCAGATTGAGGAAAAGCTGCTCAACCTGGGCCTGCGCGAAGTCGCTTCCAGCCGTCTGGGCGAGCTGGTGATGCTGGAATTGAAAAAGCTCGACAAGATCGCCTACATCCGCTTTGCCAGCGTCTATCGGAGCTTTGAAGATATTGACGAGTTCAGGATGTTGGTGGATGAGGTGGGTCGCTAGAACAACCGAGCGCTCAACTACCGCGACATAAACCGCTGTCCGTTGTCGGATCACATAAGCGTGCACGGCCCGAATTGGAGACGATGATGACACGATCCCGGTATGTTTCGCTTGCCGTCAACCACAGCTTTCCATTGGTCAACCCGCCGCTGTAGAGACTTGGATAAGCCTTCGAAAATCCAACCGGAGAGTAAGCGAAAAATGGTGTGGTGCTAGAAAATGGTCCAGTGGTTTTATTCGTCTCCATGTTGATTGACACCAAATCGCTCAGAGGCTCAGTGCGGGTAAATATCAAGGTCTGGCTGCTGCTATAGGTGCCTGACCCATCTTGGTCAACAAAAATACGCCATCCCTTGTGCCAGTCAGCGCCGTCAATCGGTGCCAATACAACCGGACGCCCAAGACGAAGTGCTTCTGAACGAGCTTGCAACATCGAACTGAGAAAATCGCTACCAGCAGAAGATAGTTGTTGATTAACCAAAAAACTTCGATAGGAAGGAGCCGCCAGTGTTGCCAATATCGCGAGTAATGCAATAACAACCAACAGTTCAATCAAAGTGAATCCCTTGGCCAAACGAACTCGAAAAAAGTGAAACATCAGTTTTCCCAACATTTTGTCTGATCGGTTCCGGAACAGCCCTTGGCCCCATCACTCTGTAGAGTTATATTGCCGATTTCCGGATCCGGCTTAGAAGGCATCCCCGTTATCACTACGCACGCACTCAGCACCAATCCTGTGCATGCCTCTGCTTTGATCGTGCAAGCACTGCCAGCAGCCGTATCGCCAGAAAATTGGCGCATAGGAGTGCCCGTTGCGGTGCTGGTAAAAGCGAGATAAGCATTCTGCTGAGTGAAATACCGCTCCTGCTGCTGCATGACCTGCATCAAGGCAGCTCGGCATTCTGTACGCTTGATGCGCGTGACATAGCGAGTGTAAGACGGGAGGGCGATGGCGCCAAGAATCCCTAGGATTGCGACGACGATCATGAGTTCAATCAATGTAAAACCTTTATTTTTCATCTACAGCCTTCTAGTTGGATTTCTCAAGATCGCATCACTCTGCTGGTTACTGAAAATTGGTAATTTCACGCCAGCTGATACGCCCGGCTATCGAGGTAACCGTACTTTCTGAGGCACTGAGCCCGCCACCAACACCCGGGTTGATGGAGTTGATCTTGCGGGTGACCAGATATCGTCCAGACGCAGTGCGAACAGACCAGGCTGTATCCCCAACTTCCAGCAACGACGCACTGCCCAGATAACCTTGTGTGTTGCTTGATCCGGTAGTCACGAACGTAATCCCTGTGGACGGGTTATAACGATATTTATTCGCTGCTCCCGTCGCAACACAAGGGTCGCCACCAGGGATGGTCGAATTGATTGCCATCATTCCGTTATCGACCGTGGGATCTACCGCTACGCGCTCCATGGTGGTCGAGAGATCCGCGACCCAACCACGATACTGGCCGGAACCCGCAGTAGAAGATATGCCATAGGAAAAAGCAGGCCCAGTAATGGAAACAGTCGCCGTCGTTCCAGCTGTAACTGTCAGCGTTCGAGTAATCAAGCCATTGACTGATGATGTGCCACTACCTGTCGGCATGCGTTCAAACTTTTTGCCATCATCGTTATCCCAGACACTGTAAAGAGATTGTTGGGCAGCCGAGGTCGAAAGCGAATCTGTCGGCTCAATAAATTTTCCAGTACCAAAACCAATCTGGTAGCCTCCAACTAAATTCAGGGTCACCGCAGGTATGACGGTGATAGGCTGAGTCGCCGTATTCGCCGGGTTACGAGCTATGAACAGTACCGATGCGACGGACGAACCAGTCCAGGTCGTCGAGGCACCCCGCAAATCAAATTTCCATAAATTCCCCTGTAAATCTCCGGCATAGGCAAACAAGGCATTGTCATTAACGGTTGCCACCCCCGGCATCCCCAAACCTGTGGCTGCGGTACTAGTTGAGGTGAAAGCGGAATTGTTTGCGGTGATCTTGAAATAATTGCTACCCAATGTCCACGCCATTCCTGGCGCCTTCTCAAGCGACAATAAAAATAGGGCCTGCTTATCGGCTGAGCCACCGTTGGTATAGTTGTTGTACCCGCTGGTGACCATGGCAAACCATTTGTAGTTGGGGGTTGCAGAACTGTTGCCATTCATCGCTAGTTTCACAATTTTTGGCTCTGCCAGCAGGTTCCCCATGTCCGCATCGTCCGCATTGGTGAACTCCCAAAGAGCATTCCCCGCACCAAAGCTGGCTGGATCCGTCACATCGAGGGCGAACAGACCTTTTGCGCCCCCACCCATGCCAGAAACAAGGACTGTCGCCCAGTCTACGGAACTGCTTGCAGCCTTGTAGGTACGAGCCTCATTGACCGTCAATGCCCCGTCAACATAAGGCTCTTTGACATAACCTGGATCCGTGAGTTTATTTAGCTTCTCGGAAACCGCACGGGGAATATATGCAAAAAGCTCTTTCCCATTATCCGGATCAGTTTTTGATTCCGCAGCACGAAAGGCATGCAACATGCCGTCATTGCTGCCCACATACACCGTTGGCGTTCGGCCTGAATTGGTGGACAGAAATGTCTGGTAGCTGGCATCAAGAATATCGGTACTCGGTTTACCCTTCAGAACAGGTGCTGAATTGATACTGTCACCCATAATGCGTCGACGGGCCCGGTAGTTGCGCGCTACGTCGGATTCGGCTGTACGCACACCGCGAATGTAATCCAGCCGAGCCTGCCCATCGGTTACGGTCTCGACGATTCCGGTGGCAGGGTTTGTCTGCAGCGACGTCTTAACCACAGCATCCAGGTTGGTCCAAGTAAAGGGTATCCCCGACCCTGTAGAGTTGCTGTAGCTGAAAATTTTTCGGTTGGCCGGCAACGGAAATGGATTCAGTGTCGTGGTTTCGCTTTGAATACCCGTCAAAATATTCGCAGCATCCCAAACCGGAGCTGCACTAGAGTCCAGCGCGAGCGTTGTTGTGTTGTAGTTGATGTCTGTGCGAACCACTGTTCCAGACCAGTCCGAAAAATCGATCTGAGACTGGTAGAAGGCACCCGACTGTTTTGCCTTGCTCAGGCGGCTCACACTCAGAGAGCCACCGGCCAGATTGCCCGACGGCTTGCTAGCTTCAGCAAAGATTTTCCGAATTGCCAGGATCAGTCGCTCAGGTTGGCTGGCTAAAAAATACCCCGAAGGTGAAGTGGAGCTATCAGCCGCCAGCCATTCATTCTGGCTTGTGATCAATGTGCCGTTGACATAGGTCTTGAAGGGATTGCCTTCGCCCGTGGCAGAACTTCCGTCTGGACCAACATCGGCAAATCCACCGTACTTTCCCGCCAAGTAAAGACCACGTGAGCGGTCGAGTGTGCCATCTCCACCCTCATCCACGTCAATAACAAAAGTACGTACGCGAGCCTGTGGTTTGTCGGGCCGTATCTGCTGGGTGTTAGCCCAATAGGCGATGCCCGCATACAGGTAGCTTGCACTATCCGAAAATGTGGTTGTGGCCAACGCGTTGTACGGTGAACCACTCTGAACCCCCGTAGTGCCGGATGTGGCGTTTCCGTTCGCTGGTCGATTCACGACGCCCTGCCCATCCGTGTATGTGAGAAGACCATTAGTCTCAAAGCTGGAAACACGCTGAGTCCAGTAATCAGCATCCAGCGTCACCGTCTTGGAATCAACAGTAGTGGAGTCCGTCGTACGTGTCTGGCTGGCGATCTTGCTGCCAGGCAGCCCGGCATCCTTGGACGTGTTGTTATCACCGATCAGCAACGCATAGTTGCGCTGACAAGAGGTTTGCATTGGATCCGTCCAAGTCGTGTAAATCGGATAACCGGCCAGCAGCGTCGAGGTCGTACTGCTGATCGCCGAAGGCGTCGGTTGTTTGCCCTGAAAATAGCGAATGGCTTCGTAATAAAGTTCACCGACCGGGTCACGACGCTTGTAAACATCAATGCCAACACCATCGTTACGAGTCAACCGTCCAAACTGGTTAACATAATTTATGACCCCCGTGGTTGCATATCCAGTTTCATTGCTTGTGTTAATCGGTTTCGAGATGAAAGCACCGGTTGTTTCATTCCATTCCTTTTCAGTATTCAAGGAGACAATACCGGAAGAAGACTTCTGACTCGGTCCTGCAAACTTCATCGGCGCACGCAAGACCCCGCCATAGCGGGAACCTTCAGTACTTTTCCCCCAGTCTTCCGAGTCAATCAGATACCCAAATGCCGCCACACGCACTTTGTCAGAATTTTTCTGAATTTCACCCAGCGGTTTATAAAAACCATCAGGATTTTGCCTGCACAAATCGGTCCGCAAAGGGCCTTCAGTTGAATCACACACTAGCACCCGCGCTTTAAATACACCAGTCACCTTCGTACTAGCCGGTGTACTTGCGGTAACCATGCTGTTTACATACAGATTGGCATTATTCCCCGGTGACAGGCATTGGCCCGTATCGGTATCGCCAAAGAAAATCTTGTCGTCACAAGCTTTGACATAAACCTTCGTATTCGATCCAAACGGTGTCAAGGCAGCTGTCCTTGGACCCTTAGCCAAAGTCACGACACTCCAGTTGGCTGAGCCGTTGGTTCCACCAGCATAAAAATTGGTGTTCCGACTTCCGCCGGAAGAACTTGCATCAGATGGGAGAATGGCACGCTGCAGGATCGTGCGCGGGGTGGTCGCCGTTGTGGAACTCTCATCAACATAGCGGTCGCCACCGGTCAGCGCGAGCCGCATGATGTCAACAGCTGATGTATTGGCATAGTTCATGAAATTCCCACTCCAACCTGTACCCGTTCCCGGCAGATTGCACTCATAGCTGGCATTGGTCGCTCCGGATGGCACGAAGTAGCCATCTGCAGAGGTTCCAGCGTAGCCGTAGCAGGTGCTTGAGTTGTAATAGCCCAAGTATTTCTTGGTAGCGACGTAGTCAATCGCATGCGGATAGGCCGCCTTAGTTGTAGGAAATTCCACAGATAACACCAGTGCCAAATTAGACACATCCCCCGAGTTGATAAGGGGTCCCGTACGCAAATCAAGCAGCATTCGGTTAGATCCTGCAACAGAACCCCCAATCAATATGACGCTCAATACAGCGGTAACCAAAACAAAAACTTTTCTCATATCAGCACCCTGCTCCTGGTTTATTGGCTGGCTTGTAAATCAAGGTTTGCAGAAGCACCTGCGTTTCTGTTCGAGTGCCAAATCCCATGGCGGTGACCAGAAAAGCATACTCAGGCTTTATAGAAGACCCCACGTTGTCATTATCAGCCCCGGTGCCGGCATAACGCACAGCCTCTATGGTGTAGCGTGGCAAACGAGCTGACAGTCCACTGTTTCCGTTGGGCAAACTTTGTCCGGTAAATTGGCCATACTGTACGGTTTGGTTGGTCGCGATGGTCCCGGTTTCGCTGGAATACAGCGTCTTCACAGCCCGCCAGGCATCCCCTGAACTAGTCGTATTCAGACACATGCCCGCCTTGCTCTGGGTACCACAACCATTGATGAATTCGCCGGGCGCCTTTGAGTCAAACAAGCACACTCGGTTACCTGTAGTCGTGTTAGGACCCATAATTTCGAGTTCAGCATCCAGCAATGCTGCTTCGGCACTCTGAAATGCAATTTGGCGATCACGGTCATTGCGCGCCGATCGCTCGCTAAACAAAGCCAAGCGTGTGGAAATCAGGCCGATCACCAGAATCATGCTCAGCATGATCAGCACAACAATAAGGCTGGACCCTCTTTGCACCTCAGTTGGACCACGCGAAGTAAAACGGGGTGACGGACTCATAGTGTGTTTCTCAAGTTGACAGTGAACGTCACCGTCCGTCTCAATCGCCCATCCGAATTATTAACAGTCAGGGTATCTGGGTACGTTGCCACATTCTGTGAAAAATTTTCTCCGAGTGGAGTTAGCGTGGCAGTGCCTGACGAGCTGGTCGTAACAGTAACACGGTCGGGGGAACGCAAAACCATGCCAACCCGGACAGAGCGGACAAGAGCCCATGCGGCCGCAGGATTTGCAGTGTTAATCGCATCAACCTCTGCCGCATTAAGCCAGCGATCGGCGACCGGGTCGTAATTGGAGAGAGTGGCATCAGTACACTGCGTACCTTTCGTACAAACACCATACATCAGCTGCAGAGTTTCAACGCCTCGGACAATCGGCTCACTGTTAAGACTTGTGGTGACGTATTTGCAGCGCAGTTCAGGCTCGCTCGTGATCGAGGCTTGGTAAACCTCGAATATGCTGTATGCACGGTCACCGGGCACGACGGGCACCGGCTGTGGCCGCCCCATGCAATCAATCATGCTGCCATCTCCCGGAGCAATGCCGGAGCCTTGAAAGCGCACCATCAACGCATCGCTGCTATTAACACGATTTGAGGATTTGTTGTGCCCCCATGAGCTTGATGTGAAATCTATACTCGAACCCGCCGCTGCATTGTTGTAACCCCTTATATCGGGTTGACCATCTGAGGGCGACAAAACCTCACGCCGCCCTGCTGCACCGAGCGTATTCCATACGTAATTTTGATAACCAGCCTGCTGGATGGTCTTGGTTATGATCTCTGTTGCGAAACGCGCATTGTCTTGCAGAGTCGCTGCTGCATCCTGTGTGTCCCGGGAACGGCTGCTACTTAGAAAAAACGCGGAGGCGGCAATCACGATCACCATCGAAATCGCCAAAGAAACGAGCAACTCGATGAGCGACATCCCCGACTGATGAACACAGCGTGATAAGCGGATCATTCGGCATACCCAGTGAAACCCGCCATCACGAGTTGCGGATTAAGCGGCGTGGCACTCAAGGCGGTCGTCCCTCGCTCTTCCCGGTCACGCTTGTCAATCCAGCCAATTTTAATAGTGACAAATGTCGCGTCATTGGTCCCGCAAGCCCATCGGTAACTACCATCAGCGTTGCGCGGCGAGGGGTCGCGACACACCACAGCCCGACCTCCGGGTAGCTGGTTCTTCACGCGCTGCGCCCAATCGGCCACATGCAAGGTCGCCATAGTGGTGGTACCACACACCGCACTTAGACAGTTGGGTGAACTCGTGGAGAAATTATTGGTATCAAAGAAATACGGGTTCACGCCTGCAACGGTTGAGGTCACACTGGATACGCTTGGATTGGAACGCATCATTTCTGTGTAGTCTTTAGCCATGGCGGCAGCTGCTGACATGTTGCCTGCCATTTGATTGCTCTTGAGCGCTGCCAGTTGCAGCCCTCCCATGGATAGAACACCGAAGGCTAGAATTAGCATCGCTATAAGAACTTCAATGAGTGAAAATCCACCTGAATGGGCTTTGTTTGCAGATTTCGGCATGCTAGGAATGTAGCGGCTACGTCAAATTGGCGCGGTACGAAGCGAAGAACGGTCAGCTTTACCGGATGAATGGCGCACCCTGCCACAGCATTCCTTGCGACGATGCCCTGTAACTAAACTGGTAAATGTAATTGAACTATTTTGTGGACTTGTGCCACCAGCAAGCTTTATTAGCAAGCTCAATCTGCTCACCAAACCCGGCCGTCGGCGCAGTAATTGTGGACATCCAGGGTTCTGTGCTGGGCATGGGACACACCCAAAGGCAAGGCGCGGCCCATGCCGAAATCATGGCCCTGCGCGATGCAGCCTCCCAAGGCCATTCGACCGAAGGCGCCACAGCCTACGTCACCCTTGAACCCTGCTCCCACCACGGCCGCACCGGCCCGTGCTGCGATGCACTGATTGCCGCTGGCATCAAGAAAGTCGTGGCCTCGATTGCCGACCCGAACCCACTGGTTTCTGGCCAGGGCTTTGCGCGGCTGCGAGCGGCCGGCATTGAAGTCGAAGACGGCCCCGGCGCCGCCGAATCCCGCGAACTCAACATCGGTTTTTTCAGCCGCATGATCCGCAAAACTCCGTGGGTTCGCATGAAAATGGCGGCATCGCTGGATGGCACGACGGCGCTGTCCAACGGCCAGAGCCAGTGGATCACCTCACCCGAGGCCCGGGCAGACGGCCACGCCTGGCGCGCGCGCGCCAGCGCGGTGCTGACGGGCATTGGCACGGTGCTGGCAGACAACCCGCGTCTCGATGTGCGCGAGGTACAGACGCCCCGCCAACCACACATCGTGGTCGTCGACAGCCGGCTGCAAACGCCGCTGGATGCTCATCTTTTCATAGCTGGACGCGCTTGCATCATCTACGCTGCGGTGACAAATGATGCTAAAAAAGCAGCGCTGGAAGCGCGCGGCGCCACGGTCGTCATGCTGCCTGACGTGAATGGCAAGGTTGACCTGGCGGCCATGATGAAAGACTTGGGAACCCGCGAAATCAACGAGTTGCATGTCGAGGCCGGCAGCAAGCTCAATGGCTCGCTGATCCGCGCCGGGCTGGTCGATGAATTCTTGATTTACCTGGCGCCCAAGCTGCTTGGGCCGGGCCAGGGCATGGCATCATTTGGGCCGCTGCAGGCGCTTTCTGATGCGGTTGAGCTGCAGTTCCAATCCACTGACAGAGTGGGCGCGGATTTGCGGATAGTGGCTCGCGTCGCCGGGCGGGACCAGTTTTAGCCACCTTTCTTGTCACTCGCGTTCAAAGCGTTCTGACAGACTTTTCTACGCCATTCATTCCCTTGCGGGCGTTCCACCTCTTTTCCCTGCGAAAATAACCATATGTTTACCGGAATCATCACCGGCATGGGGCGCATCGTCGCCATCCATCGCCTGGGCAGCTCTTCAGACCATGGCAACCGTCTCATCATTGAAACCCCTCCGGGTTACCTTGATGATGTGGGCTTGGGTGACAGCATTGCGCTTAACGGCGCCTGCATGACGGCCACTGCGCTGGACCCTGCCCAAAATCAATTCACCATCGACATCTCCGCCGAATCGCTGGACAAGACCTGCGGCCTGGCCGAGCCCGGCATCATCAACCTGGAAAAAGCGCTGCGCGCCCATGACCGGCTTGGCGGGCATATTGTGTCCGGCCATGTGGATGGCATTGGCCGCGTCACGCATTTCGCCCAGGTGGGAGAAAGCTGGGAGCTTCGCATCCGTGCGCCGCAGTCGCTGGGCAAGTATTTGGCCTACAAAGGCTCCATCACCGTCAACGGCGTCAGCCTGACGGTGAACCGGGTTCAGGACCTGGCGGGCCAGGCGCAGGAGGCGCCGGGCTGCGAGATCAGCATCAACCTGATTCCCCATACCGTCGAGAATACCGCGCTGGGCCATCTGACCCAGGGCTCGCCGGTCAACCTGGAAATCGACCTGATCGCGCGCTATGTCGAGCGCATGCTGCAGGACTCTCCCCTCAAACAAGCAACCCTCTAAATGACCCCTCTGATTTCCCCCGTTGAAGACATCGTTGCCGACATGCGCGCCGGCCGCATGGTCATTCTGGTTGACGAAGAAGACCGCGAGAACGAAGGCGACCTGGTGCTGGCCGCCGACCATGTGACGCCTGAGGCCATCAACTTCATGGCCCGCTTTGGCCGCGGCCTGATCTGCCTGACGCTGACGCGCGAGCGCTGCGAACTGCTGAAGCTTCCGCCCATGGCAGCGCGCAACGGCGCGCAGTATTCAACGGCGTTCACGGTGTCGATCGAAGCCGCTGAAGGCGTGACCACCGGCATTTCGGCCGCCGACCGTTCCCGCACGGTGCAGGCCGCCGTGGCACCTGGCGCGACGTTCAGCGACCTGGTCCAGCCCGGCCATATATTTCCCCTGCAGGCGGTCGATGGCGGCGTGCTCATGCGCGCTGGCCACACCGAGGCGGGTTGCGACCTGGCCGCCATGGCGGGCTGCTCGCCAACGGCGGTGATCTGCGAGATCATGAACGACGACGGCACCATGGCCCGGCTGCCGGATCTGCAGGTGTTCGCAGCCACGCATGGCCTGAAGATCGGCACGATTGCCGACCTGATTGCGCACCGCAGCCGCAACGAGTCGCTGCTGGAGAAAGTCGGCAACCGCGCCCTTCACACAGCGTTTGGCGAATTTACCGCGCACGCTTTTCGGGACAAGACCAGCCACGATTTGCACCTTGCGCTGGTCAAGGGGCAATGGGCCGCCGACGACACCGTGGCGGTGCGCGTGCACGAGCCGCTGTCGGTGCTCGACCTGTTAGAGACCGGCCGCACCATGCATTCATGGAGCCTGGACCAGAGCTTGAAGCACATGGAGGCTGAAGGCCGGGGCGTGGTGGTGCTGCTGAACTGCGGCGAGAGCGCCACGCAGCTGATGGCGCAGTTCGAAGGCACGGCCCGCGCCGCCCAGGCGCCGGAACGCGGCCGCATGGACTTGCGCACCTACGGCGTGGGCGCGCAGATCCTGCGTGAATGCGGCGTGCAGAAGATGCACCTGATGGGCAACCCGCGCCGCATGCCGAGCATGACCGGCTACGGCTTAGAGATTGTCGGCTACATCGGCAAGCACCAGACCCACCTGGAAACCGTATAAGGAAAGCGCACCATGCTCAATGCAGACAAAGGCCCGGGTGAAAAGCTCGACGGCAAAAAACTCTCGATCGGGATCGTCCAGGCGCGCTTCAATGAAGGCATCACCAATATCCTGGCGGCAGCCTGCCTTCAGGAACTCGACGCCCTGGGCGTGAAAGAAAAAAACATCACGCATGTGAAGGTACCCGGCGCGCTGGAAGTGGCTTGCGCGCTGCAGGCGCTGGCAGAAACCGAAAGCTTCGATGCGCTGATTGCCCTGGGGTGCATCATTCGCGGCGAAACCTACCATTTCGAACTGGTCGCCAATGAAAGCGGTTCGGCCGTGACGCGCCTGGCGCTGGACTACCAGTTGCCAATTGCCAATGCGATCCTGACGGTCGAAAACCTGGCGCAGGCCGAGGCGCGCCAGGAAGAAAAAGGCCGCGATGCGGCGCGCGTGGCGGTTGAAATGGCGAATCTGCTCGAAGCGCTGGCCTGAACATCCGTCATGACTTAACCGGTGAAGCTTCCGATTTTTCTGATGTCATTGCGGGCTCGACCCGCAATCCATTGCACCCTTTTTTTTCAGGAACGGTCTGGTTTTGGACACATGGATTGCGGGTCAAGCCCGCAATGACAAAAAAACAAACCCGCAATGACAAAAACCAAGCCGGTAATGACAAAAGCCCGGCCCGAGATGGCAGCGCGGTTTCTTGTATTGCGCGTTAATCCACCAAAGTCCCGAGTCGCTACGAACCTCATCTTTCACATTATTCAATCGGAGCTTCATGGCTGAACCCCTCATCAAAACCAAGCGACCTCCGCAAACCCGCACCGGCCTGACCGATACCGGCGTGAAAAAAGCCGCCGACAAATCGGCCCGTACCCGCGCGCGCGAGTTTGCGCTGCAGGGCCTGTACCAGCATCTGGTCGGCCAGAACCCGGCCGACTCGATCGATGCCTTCACCCGCGACCTGGTCGGATTCCACAAGGCCGATTCGGCCCATTTCGATGCCTTGCTGCACGGCTGCATTGAATCGGAGCCAACGCTCGACGCCGCCATCATCCCGTTGCTGGACCGGAAAATGGCCGAGATTTCCCCGGTGGAGCATGCCATTTTGTGGATTGGCGCCTATGAATTCACCCATTGCGCGGACGTGCCTTACCGCGTCGTGATCAACGAGTGCATCGAGCTGGCCAAGGCCTTTGGCGGCACCGACGGCCACAAGTACGTCAATGGCGTGCTGCACAAGATGGCGCCTTCGCTGCGCGCTACCGAAGTCGCCGCCGACCAATCGCGCCAGGCCTGAAAACCTGCTCCTTGCCCCTCTTTGAAAGTCCAGCCTTGAAAATTTCCCAGCGGGCCGCCCGCATCGAACCCTTCTACGTCATGGAGGTTGCCAAGGCCGCCAGCGCGCTGGCCCAGCAGGTAGCCCATACCGCCTCGCCGATGATTTTCCTGAACATCGGCGAGCCTGACTTCACCGCGCCGCCGCTGGTGCAGCAGGCGGCCAGCCGTGCCATTGCACAGGGCAACACGCAATACACTCCGGCAATGGGCCTGCCGGCCTTGCGCGAGCGCATCAGCGGCTGGTATGCGTCACGCTTTGGAGCCGACGTGGCGCCCGGCCGCATCGTCATCACGGCAGGCGCATCGGCGGCGCTGCAACTCGCCTGCCTGGCCTTGATCGAGTCAGGCGATGAAATCCTCATGCCGGACCCGAGCTATCCGTGCAACCGGCATTTCGTCAGCGCTGCCGAAGGCACGTCGGTGCTGATTCCGACTACCGCCGACGAACGCTTCCAGCTGACCCGCGAGAAGGTCGAAGCCGCCTGGAACGACAAAACGCGCGGCGTGCTGCTGGCGTCGCCATCGAACCCGACCGGCACCTCGATTGCGCCCGAAGAATTTAAAAGCATTCACGAATTCGTTCACAGCCGGGGCGGCATCACGCTGATCGACGAGATTTACCTGGGGCTGAGCTACGAGGAACACTTCGGCCATTCGGCGCTGGCCCTGCCCGGCGAACTCGGCCAGAGCGT
>JBBQZA010000087.1:0-12816 GCA_038208175.1 Burkholderiales bacterium | reverse complement strand
TTGAACCGAGCCGTCAAAGTAGAACGCCAATGCACATAGCGTCAGAACGAACGAAGTAGGTTCCAGGAATGTTTCAAAAAGACTGAGCAGGTTGTCGGCCCCCAGCGCAGCGGGTTTGGTCTGCTGACCTAGCGCAGAGCCCGACTGGGTTATAGGTGTATGAGACATGCTTGTACGGAGGGCCGGTTCATTTTAGTGTGACCATGGGCTTCAAAGCCAAGTTCTCTCAGCGCAAGCCCACTTTTTCCAGCCAGAGCGATTCTTCATTCAGCTTGGTCAATAAAAAGCGCTCTGGCAGTTCCCACAGCAACACTTTCGGCTTGGCCAGGCGAAAGGCGTCGTCTTTCAGATACGCGCTGGTCGCCTGCAGCAAGCCGCCTCCATCCTTGGCGCCGTTGAGAACCTTGGCTGACAGTTCCTGCTGCAGAAAGCCGTGAAAATTGGCACGCAATGAGTAGGAGGTACCGGTCAACACGAGCGGTACCGCGGTCTCGCCAAACAGAGCACCGCCGCTGTCGATGCTGCTCTGCCGGGTAACGATAGGGACTTCCATATCCGGGCGCAGTCCGAGCACTTTTGCCGCATCTGCCAGGCCCATCAGGCGGATCAGGTCTCCGCCTCTCTCGACCGGGCCATTGTCCTTGCTGCTGCTGAAACTGGTCTCTTCCAGCTCAATACCCGACTGCTTGACGACTGCCGCCACTGCCTGTGCAGCCGCTTGGGCCCCATTCTGGTTCCAGTGCGTGTCAGTGCGGTAATAGACTTCAGTTTGGCCCGCAGCTTGGGTGAGTGGCCCGAGCAAGTCGACCGTAACAACGCCTTGAGCGCGCAACGCATCCAGTCCATCCTGATAACGTGCTCTGTTGTAGTCAGGGTAGCGCCCGGCGGCCAGTTTGTCGGCGTAAACGCGAGCCTTGTCGGGAACCAGAGCCACGATCAGTTTTACACCTTGGCGCTCGAGTCCGCGCTCAGCAGCGCCCAGCAACTCGGCGCGTGCCTTCAGGTGAGTACTTCCATCCGCGTCATAGCGCAACTCTTCGGTCAGAAACAACCAGCCGTCCTTTCCGATTCGCACCTGTTCGCCGCCGCTACGCGTTATCAGGTAGCGCACTGCATTGGCCAGCGTAATAAGGGCGCTTCGTGCCGGCAACTTCTGGTCAAATTGCTTTTCCAGTGCGCCGGTGCTTCGGCCTTCACGGAAGTCGGTCCAGCCACGCGGAAACTCAAGTCCATCAGGCGCCACCAAGACTGAAACGATCTGCCAGGCGCCGGCCAGCATGACGCACGACAAGGTCAGCGCGGCCATCGCGGCGTAGCCGGACAGCGACGGCGATTCGGTGCTTCGGGAATCGTGGTTGGGCATCGCTAGCTCAGAACTGAAAATAGAGAAAAGGTGTAAACGACTGGGCTGACAGCGTTGCCACCGCCCACAGAAAGAGGGGGTACAGCAGATAACGGGCGTAACCGCCTGAATGGCGTTTTAACCAGGGCATGGCATAGACCAGGCCGATGCCGAGCGCCAATACGATCAGCCGGTCGGGCGTGACCTGCCATTCAACCGAGGGACTGAGGGCGATGCCGTTGAGCCCCGCCATGCCCTGAAACATCTGACCGGCCGCCGCCAAATTGGTGGCGCGAAACAAGACCCAGCCGAACATCACCAGCAGCATGGTCTTGACCACGCTGAGCCAGGCCGGTAGCAAGGGCTTGCCAAAGCGCTGCTCCCAGTAACGCTCCAGCATCAGAATGGCGCCGTGCCAGGCGCCCCAGAGCACAAAGGTCCAGTTGGCGCCATGCCAGAGTCCGCCCAGCAGCATTGTCAGGAACAGATTGATGTAGGTGCGAACCTGGCCTTTGCGATTGCCGCCCAGAGAAATGTACAGATACTCGCGCAGCCAGTTGGAAAGCGACATGTGCCAGCGTTTCCAGAATTCGGTAATTGAGCGTGAAACGTAAGGGTCATTGAAGTTTTCAGGGAACACGAAGCCGATCATCAATGCCAGGCCAATCGCCATGTCGGTGTAGCCACTGAAATCAAAAAAGAGCTGAATCGTGTAGGCGGCAGTGCCCAGCCAGGCATCGGCCAGTGTTGGCGCAGGCGTCGAAAAAGCGGCTTCTACAAGCGGCGCAACAGAATCTGCGATCAGCACTTTCTTGCAAAAACCGACCATGAAAACGACGCTGCCGCGCGAAAAACGCGCGAGCGAGTGAACCCGGCTTCTGAATTGTTCGGCCAGCAGGTGGTAGCGCAGCACCGGTCCGGCCACAAGATGAGGAAAGAGCGCAATGAACGCGGCAAAGTCGACAAAACTGCTGGCGGGTGGCGCTTCACGCCGGTAGATGTCAACCAAGTAGCTGATGGCATGAAAAATGTAGAACGACAGGCCGATGGGCAGCAGCACATGGGTGAACTCAACGGTCTTGAAACCCAATCCGTAGAGTGCTGCATTCAGGCTTTCAATGCCGAAGTTGGCATACTTGAAGTAGCCCAGGGCCAGTAAATTGGCCGTCACCCCGAGCGTCAGCAAGCGCTGCCGACGTGTCTCGTCTGCGCTGGCGCCAATTCCCAGTGCCACCGCATAGCTGACGCCGGTAACGCCTAACAGCAAGGCCAGAAATTCGGGGCGCCACCAGGCGTAGAAGGCATAGCTGAAGAGCAGGATCAGCGTTGACTTGGCGCGCCGGGGAGTCAGGTAGTAACAGGCAAGAAATAGCGGAAGAAAGGCGAACAGGAAGATGTTGGAGCTAAAAACCATAAAGCTTAGCTACGCGACAAGTTCATTGCTCGACACTGTCCAGCAGCCAATCGGCTACGCTCTGAATGTCCAGACTGGCATTGCAGCCAGGTTCATATTGAAGTACCGGTCGCTCAAATCCGAGTGCCTGTGCAACGCGCTGGTCTTTGTGCACGGCAACCGGAACCAGCTGGCTGGCATAGTTCGCATACAGCGCCGCGCGGACCTGATGCCCGAGTTTGCTATGTGCGGGCATTTGATTGACCAGTAGATTCATGCCAAAAAAATCGGCTCGTCCGGCCGTGTACTCCGCAACCAGGGCGCTGATCTTGGGTA
The DNA here is from genome assembly GCA_038208175.1 of Burkholderiales bacterium. Taxonomy (GTDB): domain Bacteria; phylum Pseudomonadota; class Gammaproteobacteria; order Burkholderiales; family Burkholderiaceae_C; genus Rhodoferax. The sequence goes on along the minus strand of JBBQZA010000087.1, from coordinate 9,745 downwards.
TGGTTGAAAAGGACGCGGCATCGGCCAGCAAGACAACAAGTGCCCGGTTTGCCGCAATCAAGGCTTGATGCAGGAACACCGTCGGACCCGGCGGTGTGTCCAGAATCACGAAATCGAAAACTGCAAGGCTGAGCGAGTGGATGCCATCGGAGACCCAGCTTGGGTGCTTTTTCAGTTCGGCCTCGAAATCCTCCAGTTCAGCCTCACTGATACGTCCAAACGGAATAAATTTAATTCCAAATGGGCTGTCGAAGATTGCATCGTCTGAAATCCCCTCGCGCGTCAGACCGGCAATTTCGTCCGGGCTCATACCCAGATGCAGGCGCTGCGCATTCTGTGGATCCAGGTCAATCAGCAATACACGCTTCTTGCGTTGCGCCAGCGCGACCGCGACGTTGACTGCCAGCGTGGTCTTGCCAACCCCGCCCTTAGCCGAAATAAATGCGATGACTTGCATTGAAATATTCTTCGTATTTACGGACGAGGTTTCGAAGGGGCTAAGTCGATTGAGTCAGAGAAGATTAATTTAGGGTCGCCAGCGGGCACGGAGCTTATATTAACTTGAGCGCTGCGGGCCGGGGTGTCCGGCAGTTTGGTCGGCGCCTTCGTCGGCGCGGGGATATCTGCTGGGACGACCGGTTTGACGACCGCCACTGGCGCTTTACGCTGTTCTTGACGAACTGGCGCTAGCGGGGCGGCCTTTGCCGGACCTTGCGTAGTCGACAGGGCAGCAGACAACTCCTTCAAGCCCGGCGGTGGAACAGGCAATTTGGCGGCGCGGAGGTAGAGATCCTCGGCCTCTTTGAAATTGCCGGCGCGGGCTTCAATGGCGCCGAGCTTCACCAGTGCTTCGGGGTGCCGTGGGTCGAAGCGCAACAGCTTTCGCCAGACCTTTCCAGCCATATCGTCACGATTCTTCTGCTGCCAGTAATGCGCCTGATCGACCAACTGACTTGACATCAGGTCATCGGCCGCCCAGACCGGTCTTGCAAGGGCGACAAGGGTCCCTATGAGCCATGCCGTCGTCTTTACGTAAGGCATGGCGGGATCAGGCCAGCTTCTGGACACGCTTGATATTGACGCGTCGCAGTTTACGGTAAACGATGGCGGCAATCAGGACGCAGAACAGGAGTCCGATAAAGCCCAGCAGAAGTGGCTGATCCGAGAAGAACCAACGCAGCTTGTTGCCTACCGGCAGGGAGCCCATGTAGTAGGTTGGCCCAACCTTGGCGTGATTGACGACTTTGTCATCGACTATCGAGAAATCACCCTGCAGCGCCGTCGTTCTTTCCGGGTCGGTCAGCACATCGGCGATTTTCCGCAAATCCTTGGCCTTGTCGGCGTACAAGAAAACCACGCTGCGCGCAGCCTGCAGCGGAGACTCAAAGGCCATGACGGCGGCCAGCGTACCAACGCCGGTCAAAGTCAAACTGCTTTTCGGTTGCGGAGTGTCCTGCACATCCTGCTGCTCCCAGCGGTAGGTGGGTCGCCAGACCGCATCTGGTTCACGCACGTAGCGATCACCGCTATTCTGGACCATCGGCAATCGGTCTGCCCATTTGTTCATCAGGCTTTGGCTCTTGGCCGAGCCAATCACGATGATGTCCCGGTCCGCCATCTTCTCAACCTCGGCGGCGGGAATAAGCGCGTGACGCAAAGCCGGGTACGACGTGGACTCGCCCATGCGACCCATCAGCGTCAAATAAAGTCCGAGCTCATCGAGGTTCGGGCTGTCTGGCAGAACCACCGCGGTTTCTGACAGATCCGCCAGTCGCGTATAGGGAAAGCCAACGCTCGAAAAATAGGCCAGATTAGGCAAGGCAACATAGTGCGGAAAGCCGCTGAAATCGATGGTCGACTCCGGGTCGATGGCGCCCTGCAGGTTGTCCGGTGGCATGTTCCTGCAGGCGCCTTCTTTAACAAAGTCGTAGTAGTAGGCAAACTGAAGCTGATCGCGTCCAACAACGCCGTAAGGCGGAATCGTCATCAAATCTTCACGCACCGTAATGTTGTCTTTGGTTTGCTCGGTTTCGTTGCCAGCTTTGTAGGGATCATTGAGCGCCAGGGCCCGGATGAAGTTGGAATTGATTCCGATATTGAGGCTGGAACCTTTCTGAAACGGCAGACGCGTTGCGCGCGATTTAAGCTTCAGCGGCACGCCCGGCGAGCGCCACGTAAACAGATCCGGCGAAACCCGATAGTTGACCCGAATCACTTCAGGAAAATAGCCTTGGGTACGCAGTTCTTCCAGCCGCGCCAACTCGCCCAATCGCACTGGACGATCAGCTGGCACCCAAGCCGGGGCGTCGTAGGGTTTGCGGGCAACACCTTCGGTCTCCTTGGTGACGGTAATGGTCTGACCGGTGAGCGCCGGGGCATAGAGCGCGATGGCGCGAGCCGCACGAGCCAGATCATTGTCGTTGCCGCCACTGACGACCAACAATTTGGCCAGGGGATTGTTCGGATGGGGTTGAACCGAAACGCTAGCGCCGCTTGTACCCTTGATGCCCTCAATGCTTTTGCCACCCGTCAAGAAGACAACAGCGTTGCCGTCGGGCAAGGTGTTCATCAACGCCGGGAACTGCGCGCCTCGATTGCCAGCCTGAATTCCGAACCACGACGCCAGCACTCCGGCCGCTCTGAGCGTTCCAAACGACGGGCTGCTGCTAAAGACGAAAGGCAATGTCAGCGCCAGGCTGTCGCGCTTGTCAAAGAAGGGAGCAGGCAGATACTTGAGATCGTTGACCGTGGTCAGCGGTGCCAATGTCAGTTCCAGGCGACCCAGATCGCTCAAGGTCAGCCATAAGGAGGAATGGAAGGGGTCTTCACAATCGCGCGTGTAATGCCCGATAAATTTGAACCGAAGGTAGTTGTTCTCAAAAAACCAGCGCGGATCGATATCGATGTCGCGGGTGTTGCCCAAGCCTTTGTCTTTGGGCAGTGCCAATATGTTTGCAAAGCGCTCATTGAGGGTCACCTTGAGATGACTCAGCTCCGGGATCAGTGCGGGTGAATAATCGTAGGCAATTCGCAGCTTCGCAGCAACCACGACTTCATCCGCACGTATCGGAAAAAACAGTGTGCGCGAGCCGTCCACACCACGCAACTTGATTGCCGACCAAGCGCCCATCTGCTTGAATGTGAACGAGACGATGCGCTGTTTGGACAGGTTTTTTCCGCTTTCGGTCTCAGTCGTAATTTCCTGCTTGGCCTTCACTCTTTCTTCTTGGCTGCGCGACTTTGACTCGACCGGTGTGCTCGTGAACAGCGCAGACAGCGCAAAGACCAGCACTGCCAACAGGAGGAAGAAATTCGATCGACGCGACAAATTGATTTGTTTAATCATCTTTTCTTTTTCCATATTTGCATCCAGCTACCGAAGATCGCCCAGCGCGCAAATCTGCCAACATCAGCAACAAATTCCCGCACCATCATACGCAAGGCCATAAAAATCCGGGACAACCATAGCGGAAGCATTCGGTCGGCGTCCTGATCTGGTAACCATTTCGGCCAATTCCGCCCTCGCGAGTATGCCGCAACACCGAGGGCGCGGTAAACGTTTTGCGCTGGACCTTCGATATGGGCACGCAAAACCAGTTCGTCTTCAAGATTCACTTCGGCTGGAAAAGAATACTCCCGGTCCTGATGAAATATGGAAATGCTTACCGTCTGTCCGTTATCGATGACGGCCGACGTTGGGAGCTTCAGTGCAAGAGCCATTTCGGGGAAATTCTCGGTGACGCACGACAGCGTGCGCCCAGACGGCAATTTGATCATCGCCGGCAAGTGGGTTTGCAAGCTGATATGACGGCGAATTTCCCGGCTCTCCTCGGCCACCGCGAGCATGGCCGCGAGAATCAGCAGGTTATAGACGGTCCAACAGAGAAACAGCACATGGACAACAAGCTCCTGACTATTTGGCTGCCAGTCCATCAGGCGAACAGCGCCGCTTACGAGTCCCGCCATGCTGGAGGAAAAAATAACCAGATAAAGCAGGGCAATTCTCCGGTCGATGGGCGCTTTTGCTTCAGACTTACCCGTTTTGAGCGCCTTCGCCCAGTTGCCAAGCTCCGTGCGGATTAATGTGGCGGCAGTGCGCACCAGCATATACCAGGCGAGCAATGTTTCGCGCAGGTCGGCTAACGTTCTCAAGCGGTCTTCGCGCTGCATTCTTTGTTGCACAAAGTGAGCATGTATCAGGTGAGGCAGCGCATAGGCCGCAAAAAGCTCGGCTGAAGCTTGAATCGGTTGCACATCAGCCAGAAGATACGCAAGCGGAGCAACAAGAAAGACCAGATACGGCGCTGGCGCATAAAACTTCAGCATCGAATTGGCAAAAGCGATTCGCTGCTTCCAGGGTAGCGAATGATCCAGAAATGGAGGATCCACCCGGAATACCTTGGTTGCAAACTCTGTTTTCAATTCCGCCGTTATTGGGCGCCTCTGATTGGATCGTTGCGGTAGCTCGTTGAAGCCAAAATAGGAGGTGCTATAACCGAGTTTCTGCAGCCTGATTGCCGTGTGTGCGTTTTTCGACACGGGCTCCAAGGGGACGCCCTTCGCTTCCATCAGCATCGACCGCCGGAGCATGGCGCATGTTCCTTCCAGGTCAAACCCATTCAATGTTTCGAGGCTGAGCTGTGAAGCCGGGGGAGCCAGAAAGTGCTGTGGAGTGAGCAGCATTCCGAGCGCCTCATCCCGCACAAACCAGCCAATCGTCACTTTCAGGAAGTCCGTTGGTGGTTTCCATTCGCAGTCGAAAAGCGCCACGATGTCGCCGCTACTCTGCGACAGGGCCTGATTGATCGCGCTCGCCCGGTTAGTCGAGTTTTCCGGATCAGGCAAATAAATGCAACCCAGGGAGTCGGCAAGCTTTCTTATGTCACCTCTGTGGCTGTGGTCGAGAATATAGGTTCTTAACCTGTTTTTCGGCCAGTCCAGCGCCATTGCCGACATCGCTGTTGATTTGATTTCGGCAAATGATTGCTCATCGCAGTCAACAAAAATATCGACTGTCGGCCACCACGACGGCTCATTCGGTAGTGACACCTGAGGCTGCTCCATGGGCCACACTGCTTTTGCCACGCCGAGCGTTGATAAAAGCCAAACGTGGGCTTCGGCCACGCACAGGATAAAGCCACAAACAAAAGCCGGACCCATCTCCGGCGCTAGCGTTGCGCTGAAGCGCCAATATAGATAGCGCCCCGAAACAACAGCCATCAACGCGATCAGAAACAGCGATATATAAGTCCCTTCATAGCGGTAAGAAAAAATCGCCAGACCCACAAATAGAATCGAAAAAACAAGTTGACCGGTGAAAGAAAATTCGGCTCTCAGCAATATGAAAAAAACCAGCAGGCAGCACAAACCGGCGAGCACAGTGACACCTGGCACTGACCATATCGCCATATGCGTCAGCCGGCCACTCAAAAGGTTGGCTCGGCCCTGAAGATAGGGGGTTGTAGCTGCCTTGCTTTGCGCTTTAGCCCAGCGCTCGCGCCAGATCGCCAGCAACAGCCGGGGATTCATTGGTTCAACGCGGCGATGACCCACGTCGCGAGTCGGGCGAAGTCGTGGCTCGCCTGCCCATGGGGATCGTAGGCGAGTACCGGCTGCTGAAAAGCCAGCGCCTCACCCACAGCCTCGTCACTGTGGATGCTGATAGGCACCAGTCGAGTTCCCAGTTGTTGCTGCAATAGATCATCGACGTCACGATTGAAAGCTTCGCTTCTGTCGACCTGATTGAGCATATAAACGCTTCGAAGGTGTGGATGAAGTACCGACATTTCATCGAGCCAGTTTTCCATCGCGGGAATAGTCGCATACGATCCGGCATCGGCCAACAAAACTATCAATATCAAATCAGCGCAGGCAAACACCTGTTTCAAATAAACCGATGAACCGGGTGGGGTGTCGATCAACACGACGCCCTCAGGGTCGAGCCTGGTTTGCTTGATTTGATCGCCTACCCATTTGGGGTTTTTCGCCAGCAGCGACTCAAACGCTTCCCGGTCCGGTTCGCTTGACTTGCCATAGGGCAGGCAAACTACAGCGTGTGCCGTTTCGAATGTAGCGTCGTTCCAATTTGTGCCCTGCACTGACTTCATGCAAATACCCTCAGCTTCAGGGTCTTCCAGTCCAAAGTGCCAGTGCAGGCCATTTTGCGGGTCGAGATCAACGACTGAAACGCGACCGGGTCCAAGCTTGGATGACATCGCCGTGGCGAGATTGGCTGTGACAGACGTTTTGCCAACGCCGCCTTTCATCGAAACAACGCCAACTACAACACTCATCGTTTCCCTAGTCGTCCCAAAAATGAAGATGTTTTACGCGGCGCTTTAGCAACGCTCTTATCTTTCCCTTCAAGACGCGAGAATATGTTTGAGAACGAATCGTCGGTGCTGCGACCTGCCGCCGATTCCTCTTTTTCGGTGATTGGTTTGACCGGCTTTTTACCGAAAAGTCCGGTACTTTCGTTTTGCATTTCTTCGTCGCGATCGGGTGACGATGCTCTTGAGAAAAGCGATCGATGGCTTTCGGCGGCCCTTTCTCTTGAAATCTGGGGCGCGTCGAAGGTCGATTCAACCGCAGGCTGCTCGCGTTGCGCTCTGGCAACAGGCTGCAGATCGGCTAGCGGCGTTGTACGTCCTGACATTTTGCTCAGGCTCTTGGCCATCCTGCCGCCAAGATCAGGCAATGACAAGGCTCGTTTAGGCTCCTGTGCGGGGGGCCGGTCCTGGCTGCTCCAACGCAGTCTTTCCTGGGCCGACAGCGCCGGTGTCGGTTCCGGCTTTCGAGGTGACACTGCCTTGAACAGCGGCCAGCGCTGTTCAGCGTCCCTGGCAGCCTCCGTTGCCCGGGTCTGAAAACTCGAATCTTCAGGCCGCAGAGACCTGAACAATGTAGTGGGATCCTCTACAGACTTGACCATGCCTTCATTCCTTCTCTAATCAGTCCTGACGCCCAAAACGCAAACGAATATCCAGCCCGCGCGATGACTCGCCAACACCTTGAACAACCATCATGTCGCTGGCGCCGAGCACTTTGAACAAGCTTTGATAAAAGCCCTCCAGCAAACCGATACTCCAGATCAGCGCCTCTTCACCAAATGCCTCAGCCAGTGGTGCAGCATAGTGAGTAATTTCTATGAAACCTTTGACTTCCGTGAAATCGACCCAACCCCAGTTAATTTGCGCCCAAAACTCGTTGAGACTTTCTTCAAGTTGCGCCAGCGTTTGCAGACCTCGAAACCGGTCTTCTGCATCGTCCGCAAAATGCTCGCCAATGCGGAAGAAAAGTTGCCTTAAATCCTTAACTTCAGCATTGGCAGACATTTCGGCTGCCAACGCGCGCAGCACGGGCAGCCACTGAAGCGATACTTGTTGAGCTCTGAAGTAGTTTTGGAGATTGTCGTTTTCCATCGTTGATACTCTTTCAATAGTTGATCATAACCAATGAAGTGTCGCCACCTCCTGTTTTCGATTCAAGAGGAAATTAGCGGATATTGTCCAACAATTACACGGCTATCTAATTCCTGCGGCTTGCCGCGTAGCAAATCAATTACAGAATGGTTGTATTTCGGAGTCAGAATTGCGACCTTGGTATGAACTTGGCTATGGTTAGCCTGAATTCTGATTTTCTATGCAGTCATTCGCTGTTTTTGTTTTTATCTCGCTGCCCTGGCTAAATCCGTTTTCCTTCGGGCCGACTCCGATGGTCGTGCAATGGCTTCTTAGCTTGGCAAGTCTGGCGTTTGTCTTGCTGTGGAGCGCGCGGACAAACTGGACTGATCTGGCCGCAGCGGCCTGGCTGACTGCGGCTTTGATCAGTGCTGTATTTGGGTTGTTGCAGTATTTTGGCGTTACCTGGCCTTTTCGGCCGTGGGTCAACAGCGCCGAAATCGGTGAGGCCTTCGCCAACCTGAGGCAACGCAATCAATTCGCGACCTTGACCAATATTGGGCTGGCGGCCTTGTTATGGGGGGTCTCCCGTTACCCGTTTAAATCAGTGCATCCAGCCAACGTCGGGAAGTCAATATCTCTTTGTATACGCCCTTTGTCGATCTTCGCGGCCGTCTTGCTCGCGTTGGGCAATGCTGCGTCGTCGTCGCGTACCGGTCTATTGCAGTTGCTGCTTCTAATGGGGCTGGCCTGGGTTTGGCGCCGCTCCGCTGCAGGCAAGCAGCCGCCGGATCACAGGCCGGTCTTGCTGGCGGCTGCGCTGGCCTATGTTGTTGGCGCGTTCGCCTTGCCGACGTTGGCCGGTATGGATTCCCAGGCCAGCGGAATTCTGGCGCGCCTGCATGACGGCGACTTGCGCTGCCTCAGTCGCCTGACCCTTTGGTCCAACGTGCTGCATCTGATCGCCCAAAAACCGTGGCTCGGCTGGGGTTGGGGTGAACTCAGTTATGCCCATTTCATAACGCTCTATCCGGAACAACGGTTTTGCGACATCTTGGACAATGCTCACAACTTGCCGCTGCACCTGGCGGTTGAACTCGGCGTGCCGCTGGCGTTGGCGGTTTGCGTTACCGGTATCGCTCTGGTGTGGCGCGCCAGGCCATGGTCCGAGACCGACGCAACGCGGCAGCTGGCCTGGACCGTATTGGCGCTTATCCTGGCGCACAGCATGCTGGAGTATCCGCTGTGGTACGGGCCGTTCCAGATGGCGTTTGGCCTGTCTGTGTTCATGTTATGGCGTAAACCGGGTCGAGGCTCTGAACAATCTGCAAAGTCAGGCCAACTGTGGCCATGGTCGATGGCCCTCACTTTGCTGGTCGTAGTGGGCTACGTTGGCTGGGACTATCGTCGCATCAGTCAGATTTATCAGACGCCGGATCTGCGCGCAGCGGCGTACCGCGAAAACACCCTGGAGAAGATTCGCGATTCATGGATATTTAGAAATCAGGTGCGTTTTGCTGAACTCACCACCACCGCGTTGACGCCAGAGAATGCGGCCTCGATTCATGACATGGCCGCTGAGTTGTTGCACTATTCACCTGAGCCCCGCGTCATCGAAAAGTTGCTCGACAGCGCCACTTTGCTCGGCTTGGATAAAGAAAGGCAGTTTTACCTGGTTCGTTACCAGGCCGCCTTTTCGCAAAGCCATGCGCATTGGATGCAGGGAAAATCTTAATTTGCAACAAAACTACCCGACTTGCCACCGTGTTTTTCGAGCACCCGTACGTCGGTGATCACCATGCCGCGATCGACGGCTTTGCACATGTCATAAATGGTCAGTAGCGCCACTTGCACGGCTGTCAACGCCTCCATCTCGACGCCAGTGGGGCCGACGGATTCCACGGTTGCAGTGCAGAGAACGCTGTCGGCTGATGCTCCCTGGCCAAAAATAACTTCGAACTCAATGGCAACACGGGTTAGCGCCAACGGGTGGCACAAGGGAATCAGGTCGCTGGTTTTCTTCGCCGCCATGATGCCTGCGATGCGGGCAACACCCAGTACATCGCCTTTTTTGGCGCTGCCCGACTCGATAAGGGCCAACGTAGCTGGCAGCATTTCAATACGGCCAGCGGCGACGCCAATGCGGTGGGTGCTGGCCTTGCCTGCGACGTCCACCATGTGGGCCTGGCCCTGGGTGTCAAAATGGGTGAGAGAGTTCATCGCTAATTTCGCTACATTTAAAGGCTTGCCTGACTCTTGCCGAATTTACGGAACGTATACATGTGTGCCGCATCATACGTTCATGGCCCTCCCCACCGACGCGAATCACTGACAACCGATTTATG
>JBBQZA010000086.1:0-12901 GCA_038208175.1 Burkholderiales bacterium | reverse complement strand
CAGAAAGAGACATGTTCGCCAATGAGATAAAAAATTCTCACTGGCAAAAAAATTACTGCACGTTGTCAAGCTTTATTTGATTGATTCCCAACTATTTTTCTGACTTGCAGAGTCAAATCCTTAACTTGGGTAGATTGGGCGACTGCCGGAGCGTTGCATTGTGCACTTTGCACAATCCCTATCGTTCCCGCCGACCTGTCCGCCAGCCTCTCGACTGGAAGGCGCTCGGCGCGCCGGTCAATCAGTCGCTCCACCAGCCAGTCACCCCTGAGGGCGACGGCGGGCCCAACTACAGCGGCATGTAAAGCTGGACTGGGCGGAATTTGGACGTTTTGAACCGTTCGGATATCCGGACTCCCCTGCATCCAAAGCAAGCGCCCCGAATTGTTCGGAGTTTTTCTTTGTAAAACCTCCACAATAAAACCATGTGATTACAGCTTTGTGTTTCCCAAAACCCGCGATTCACACCCCGAAAATAGTTCGTGGGCCATTCGGACTATTGCAGATTGAAGGCTCGGCAAACAAACTTCAGCTTGTTCAAGTAATGGGAAATTCATGTGCAGAGCATCGTTTTCGATCGTATTTTTGGCCGTCCTGTTCGGCGTGTCATCGCCTGTACGGGCGCACAAGGTGGCTGCCGCCAGCATGGCACCATCAACGGTTGCCAACCTCAACGGGCCATCCAGCCTTGAGCACTTGGGTACCAACAAGGTAGCCAGATCAAACACGGTATTGACTCCCAAACAAAATTCGGCTTCAAGCCCGATTATTCCCTCAGCCTATCGGGACGTAGATCGCATTACGCCCAGCCCTGCGCTCAATCCCGCCGCAAGTCAGACCACACAGGTTAATTCGGAATGGCGCTTCATAGCTGCACTGCTGGGTACCATGGCCATCATCGGTACCATTGCCGTTCGGCGCCGCAAACCCGGAAAGCCCTGGGCATGAGCGGGCTCGGCCAGTCTGGCGTCACTGCAGTCAAATGGAGCGCCATCTCAACGCTGGCACGTTTTGTACTGCAGCTGGTCGCCCAGGTCATCCTGGCCAGAACGCTGGGTCCGGAGATATTCGGGATTTTTGCCATCGGGATGGTCGTGCTGACCTTCGCCACTTTCTTTTCGGGTTTCGGCTTTAGCTGGAGCCTGCTTCAGCGCACCACGCTGTGTGACGAGGATGTGCGTTTTGCCTGGACATGGCAACTGGTCGTCGGTCTGATCACCATGCTGGGCGTCTATTTGCTGGCGCCAACACTTTCCGCTTACTTCAGGGAACCCAGGGCCCAATCGGTCATCGAGTGGCTTTCGATTGCTTGCCTGCTTTCCGCCGCTGCCGCGCCTGCCACTTACCTGCTGCAGCGCGACCTTAACTTTCGGACTAGCGGACTGATCCAGGTGGGCAGCTACATGGCGGGCTATGTCGCCGTCGGCGAACCGATGGCGATATTGGGCTGGGGCGCCACCTCGCTGGTGGCTGCCTGGCTGGTTCAGGCAGCGGTGGTTCTTGTGGCGAGCTATGTCGCCAAGCCGCATGCGGTACGCCCTCTTTTCTGGTATGCCGATGCGGCCTCTGCGGTCGGCACGGGCCGAGCGGTCTTCCTGACCAATATCGTCAACTGGATGCTGAACAACCTGGACCGGGTGATGATCGGGCGCCTGCTGAATGCGCAGGCACTGGGTCTGTACAACGTAGCCTATAACCTGGCAGCGATGCCCAACAACCTGCTGCTGGGCGCGTTGCAACCTGCATTTCTGGCAGCGGGCGCACGCCTGCAAGGTGAACTTGAGCGACTGGGCCGTGCCTATTTCCAGATGCTCGCGACGATTTTCGTGCTGGTATTTCCGGTCTTCGTGTTTCTGGCGCTCGTGTCAAGCGACTTGGTACACCTGCTATATGGATCGAAATGGAGCGACGCCGGGTTGGTCTTGCGTATCTTGTTCCTGAGCATGCCAGCCTATGTAATCTGGGGTCTTTCCACGCCGGTTCTCTGGAACACAGGTCGCAAGTACTACGAGTCGGTATTGCAACTGCCCATTCTTGCCGTCGGCGCGCTGGGTTTTTACTTCTTTGCAGATCAGGGAATTCAGGCCGCAGCGACAGTTGCGGCCTTGGTGCTGGTGTTGCGTGCAGTGGTGATAGGCATTACTGCGTTTCGGGCTCTCAAATTGAGCTGGATTGAATTGCTGCCCAATGTGGGGCGCGGAATGATCCTCTGTGCCTTGTGCGCCATTAGCGTCAAGGCAGGTCAGGCGGCTGTATCGTATTACGAAATGCCGCTACTGTCATTGGCAGCCAGCACGCTGATTGCCCTGTGCATGATGACATTGCTGCTGGTTGTTTGTCCACAGTTGGTGGGCGTTCAAAGCGCGACTATGGTGATCAGGTTTTTTCCAGGAATGGCTCCGTTGTTGAGCCGGGCTGGTCCGAACATGCAACGGGGTCCAATCATTGACCCTGCAAGCGAACAGCGTCTCTGAGGCCGGCTCCAATGCAAGAAACCATTTCCCTTTTTATTCTAGTCGCGGGCGCCATTCTGGCAGCGCTGGCAGCACTGGCAGCCACCACGGTCATGGCCGGCACCGTTCAGCTGACGTCCCGTCGTTCCCATGGCTATCTGCACCTGATTTTTTATGCGATGGTCGTGATGGTGGCGCTCAGTACAATTTTGTCAGGACGCGATCTGTCTCTTGTCAACCTGAATCTGGAAGAAGCCCCCGTAACCCCACGTCATCCCGTCATGCGATGGACCCAGCCGCTGCTTTCGCTGTTGATGCTGACGGTCGCAGGCGAGCGAATTCTCAGCTATTGGTTCAGCCGAAATAAAACTGTACATGCGCCTTTGGTGCTGCTGTTGAGCTACATCATTTTCTGGCTGGGCACCGTGGTAGCACCTGCAATACTGGGGACGCATCCCAATATCAGTCACGATTACGCCTACCCTCTGGTCATCGGAATTGCAGCGGTACTGGTCACGGGCGTTGAACGCGACGTGGCATTCAAGGCCGCGCGCAATGTTCTGTTTCTGTTCATGGTGGCAAGCTTGCTGCTAATTCCGTTCAAGTCAGGCATGGTGCTGGAAACCACTTATTCGCAGGGCCTGCTGCCGGGCGTGCCACGCTTGGCCGGTCTGGCTGCGCACGCGGTATCTTTGGCGATTTTGGCCCAACTCGGACTGATATGCCTGTTGACGCTTTCTTATGAACAAAAGTGGCTGAATCGGCTGGCTTGGGGCGTCGGACTGACGGTGCTTTTTCTAGCCCAGTCCAAAACCACCTGGATTGCTTTTGTCCTATGCTGGATCTGCTTTGTTGCTGTCCGGCAAGGTCCAACATTCCTGCGCCGTGTCGGTGATCCGGTTCGTCCGGAATTCGGAATCGTTTCGATTTTGATGGTGATGCTGGCCGTACTGGCCGTGGGCCTGGTGTTGATGCTCGGCGACCTGGGAACACGTATCAACGTCTTCTTCAACAGTGCCGAAGGCGCGCAGCTTGCGTCATTGACGGGACGGGACAAGATTTGGGCTATTGCCTATGACGAATGGCAACGCAATCCAATATTTGGTTATGGTCCCTTGATCTGGGAAACCGATTTCCGGATCGGTATTGGCATGCCCAATGCCACCCATGCACACAACCAGTTCATGGACACGTTGTCACGCTCGGGCATCGTGGGTGCAGCGGCACTGTTGCTTTATGCATTGGTATTAATGGTGCTGTCAGTACGTTATGCACGTGAAAGCAAAGGGCTGACGCTCGCACTGTTTGTGTTGCTGGCCATGCGTTCTGTCAGCGAGGTTCCGCTTTCCCTCTTTGGCTATGGCCCTGAATTTATTGCCCACCTGCTCTTGCTGATGGCGCTCGCAGCGAGCGCCAGTGATGTTCGCATTCGAACATCACTGGCCATCCACACACCAAAATATCCCGGTGCATTTTCAAAAGATCCTCCAGCAAGAAATCCGCTGAGTGCTGCAAGGACACGTGCATGAAGTTTTCCGTTGTTATTCCGCTCTACAACAAAGCGTCTTACATCTGCTGCACGGTGCAGTCGGTACTGGCCCAATCGTTTACGGATTTTGAGGTAATTGTGGTTGATGACGGCTCCCATGATGGCGGCGCTGAATTGGTCAAGGTCATGACAGACCCTCGTATTCGCGTGGTACATCAGGTCAACGCCGGTGTCTCGGCAGCCCGAAACCGGGGCATCGCCTTGGCACGAGGCGAATGGATTGCGTTTCTTGATGCCGATGACTGGCATCATCCGCACCACCTTAAATGTCTGCTGGATGCCCACAAAGCCTGGCCGGACGCAGATGCGCTGGCCACCGATTTCATCTTGGTTGCCGACGCACAGGGGCCCTGGCCGCCACCTTGGCCGACTTGCACAGAGGTTCCAAAGGTGGAACTCATCACGGATTTGCCACGCCGGTGGATGATCGGGCCGTCGCTTTGCAGCAGTTCCGTGGCTGTGCGAAGACAGCGTCTGCAGCAGATGCAGCCGTGCTTTCCGCCTGGCGAATCGCAGGCCGAGGACCTCGACTTCTGGTTCCGTCTGGGCGAGCAGACTCCGATTGCCTTGGCACATGCGCCACTTGTGGCGTATCGCATCGATGTCGATGGAAGCCTGTCAGCCCGTTACAGGGTGATCAAGGTACCCCGCTGCCTTGAACGTATGGAGGCTCGTGCTGTGTCGGGAGCCATGACGGCGGCACAACGCCGATCGGCCTTGTGGTTTGTTGCGCAACACAAGTTAACGCTGGCCCGTCTTGCACTGTCCTCCGGAGAGCGCGTTCAGGGCCTGAAATGGCTGATCAGGGGACGCCGCGCTGTCACCAGCACACGCTGGTGGTTGACAGCCGCGATGGCTTGTTTCTGCCCGCAAGCGCTGGTGACAAGTTGGGAGCAGTGGCGCACAAGCCGCAGGTACCTTCACGCCAACATCACGGATAAGCGCTCACCGATAAGTCTTTCCAAAAAGTCAAGATTCATCCCTGGTGGTCGTGTGTAACGATTACGGAAGAACCTTCCATAAAGCGCTTATCGGAAACCAATATGAAACCTGAAAATTTCTCCAGCAACTTTTCGGCAACGGACTGCCGGGTTTCGATCATCATCAAGTCGCTGAATGAAGAAAAGCGGATTTCAGCCGCCATAGAGAGCGCATTACGTGCAGTTCGCAGGGTGGGCGGCGAAGTAATTCTGGCTGACTCGTGCTCGACTGACAGAACCGTTGAGCTGGCCTTGGCGTATCCAATACGCATTGTGAAGCTCGCCAACGCTGATGATCGCTGCTGTGGCGTCGGCCCGCAGCTGGGTTACCAACATTCGCGCGGGGAGTTCGTCTATCTTCTCGACGGTGACATGCAGATGCTCGAAGGTTTTCTTGAGATCGCGCTGGACTTCATGGTGGCGCATCCCGATATCGCTGGCGTGGGAGGCCAACTGGTCGAACTGAATACCGAAAGCCTTGAATACATTGCCCGCAGTGCACAGGCACGCGCTCACGTGAAGCCTGGCGCTGCGGACCGACTCGACGGCGGCGGACTATACCGGCGAAGTGCCATAGAGGCGGCAGGATACTTTTCCGACCGCAACCTGCACAGCTATGAAGAATTTGACCTGGCTGTTCGGCTGCGCAGCCTGGGCTGGCAACTCTGGCGTCTTCCCTTGGACGTGGCCCATCACATGGGACATGATGCACCACCCTATCGCTTGCTCATGCGGCGCTGGGAGACCCGCTACCTTTGGGGTCTGGGTGAACTGATCAGGGCTTCAGCGGGTCAGCTTCGACTGAAAATGGTGCTTCAAGGTCTTCGCGAACTTTGGATTTACCTGAGCATCCTTGGATGGTGGGCGTTCTTGCTCAGCATTCCGTTCTGGCCATTTTCTGGAGTCACACGGTTGACCTGGTTTGGCGCGTCACTGGCAGCGCCGCTGGCCTTGATGATCTGGCGCAAGCGTTCTTTCTCCAAGGCACTTTATAGCGTCGTTTCCTGGTGCTTTAACGCTGCGGGGTTGGTGCGTGGCGTTCTGCGGCCGCGGCGCCCTGCCAACGCACCTATACCGAGCCTGATTCTCAGGGAACCACATGGCGTGTCATCTCTTTCGACGCCAGGAGTTCCGCATTAAAGCGGCACTTTCAATCACCAGGGCCATGCATGCCTGCTAAGCAATTCATCGGTGTTCAGATTCTCAGATTTGTCGCGGCCATGCTGGTCGTGGTGATGCACACCACCGAGGGCATCTCGGTTCGAATCACCGGTGCAGGGCCAGATCATTATTGGAGCGGCGGCGCTATTGGAGTGGATATCTTTTTTGTCATCAGCGGTTTTGTCATGGCCATGTCAACGGCCAGATTGCCGGCAGGCCGTCAAACACATTTGCAGGCTGCGTGGATTTTTTTTAAGCGAAGTCTTCTGCGGGTTGCGCCCCTCTACTGGTTCTACACCCTGCTGAAGGCAGCTCTCGTGCTGATATTGCCAAGCCTGGCATTGAGGTCTTCGATTGATACCGAGCATCTTTTCGCTTCCATGCTTTTTATTCTCGTCATCAGTCCGTGGGGGCTCGTTCAGCCAACACTGCCTGCAGGCTGGCCGCTGAATTTCGAAATGCTGTTTTATGTGGTGTTTGCCATCGGCATAGCACGGGGAGTTGCGCGCATCAAGTTTTGCTTTCTTGTCTTCTTTCTGATCTTTGTGGCTGCACAATTATTTCCCGAGTCGGTAGCCTTGAATTTTTACGGCAAGTCCCTGCTTTTTGAGTTCATCCTCGGCATGGGAATTGCGCATGTGTACTTGAACTACTCACCTGTGCCTCCAAAAATAGGCCTGCTCGCGGCAGTCGCCGGAACCATGCTGATATTAGGAATCAACTGGGGCGATCAAGTTCTCAGATTTTCAATATGGGAAGTCGGAGCAGGTTTCGTTGTGCTTGTCACTGTATGGCTGGAACCATGGATCGTGCGCCTTCGCCTGGCATCGCGGTTGTCTTTTCTGGGGGACTCTTCTTATTCGATTTATCTTTCGCACACCTTTGTGGTTCCTTTCGGCGTATTGATGCTTAAGAAGCTGGGTTTTCAGTAAAGCTTGATCATCATCCCGATCATCTGCTCGGCCGTGATTGCAGGGGGTTGCCTGTCCTATGTATTGATCGAATCGCCGATGATTAATTTCCTCAAACGAGCACTTTTCAAAAGACCAAGTTTTTCTTTATAAGGCTCAAAAGCAAAGATGCGAATCGAGTCAATGCAACGCACAGTTTTTCGCGAACAGACGGGCAATTACATTTATATTGCCTGTCCCTGGACGCCCAAGGGTGGAGGCATGTTCAAGGTCGCGGATTATCTGATTCAGGCACAGGACCATAGCGCCATTGGTGCAGCCGCATTGCGGCCGCTCGACACACGTGGCGGGGGAAATGCGCTTTATTCGTTCTGGATTCTGGCTACAGCTCTGGCGAAACTGGTGCGTGGTCGATTCAACGGACAGTTGGCAGGTGTTCATGTCAACATGGCCGAGCGCCTGAGCCTGTTTCGAAAAAGTGCGGTGGTGGTGTTCTGCCGAGCGCTTGGCATCCCGGTAGTGCTGCACCTTCATGCCGCGCAACTGCCCAACTTCTACCGCAAATTGCCAAGCCCCCTGCAGGGTATGACACGCTGGGTTTTTTCGCTTCCTGCGACCTGCCTGGTGCTGGGTAGCGAAGCGCACCGCTTTGTGACCGAGGAGTTACTGGTTCCCGGTAATCGCGTGCAGGTCATGATCAATGGGGTTCCCGAGCCCACCCATGACAGGCGAAAATCAGGCGATAGCACGGCGCAGCGGGTGCTTTTTCTCGGTAACTTGTCAGAGCGCAAGGGTGTTTCAGACCTTTTGCAGGCGCTCGCTCTACCAGGATTTGACGTTGCCCGGCTTGAGGTCACGCTTGCTGGCGGAGGCGATATCGCGGCTTACCAGTCAACAGCGCTTCAGCTTGGCATCGATGGTTTTGTACATTTTGCCGGTTGGTCAAATCAGCACCAAGTTTCGCAGTTGATGGCGCAAACTGATGTGCTTGTATTGCCGTCATATGACGAAGGCTTGCCTCTGGTGATCCTTGAAGCACTAGCCAATAGCGTAGCTGTCGTGTGTACCCCAGTGGGTGAAATACCGGCCGTACTCAGCAATGGAGTGAACGCCTGCTTTGTCCAGCCCGGCGATGCTGCCGGGATTGCGTCGGGGCTGCAGCGCGTCTTGAATGACCCGGTATTCAGGCAGACGCTTGAAAAAAATGGACGCAAGCTTTATGAAGAAAATTTTTCTATCAACCAATTTTTTGTCAGCGTGGCAAGAATTCATCAACGCCACTTTGGCGCGGCAGGTCAAGTGCGAATAGGCAGCATATCGGCTCAAAAGGACGTCCTGTGATCACTAATGCTGACAGCATTTCCAACGGAGCATGCCTTCATGCCGACGTCTGCGTTATTGGCGCTGGTCCTGCAGGCATAGCGCTCTCGCTGGACCTTTCAGAACGCGGATTTTCGGTCCTGATGCTGGAGTCAGGCTTCATGAAAGAAGACAGCAAAACGCAGCAACTCTATGAAGGTGAAGTGGCGAATGACAGACTCCACAGTCCACCCGACAAATACCGGCAGCGCCGTTTCGGTGGCTCTACCGCCATATGGGGAGGACGATGCATGCCCTTCGACCCTCTCGATTTTGAAACCCGCGACCATGTGCCTCACAGCGGATGGCCCATCTCTTACGAAGACTTGCTGCCTTACTACCCTCGTGCCAATGAGTTGTCGGAAGCGGGCCGCTTCAGCTACCGTGCAGAAGATGCGCTCGGAGCCAATGTGCTGCCCCTCATCCGCGGTTTTGACAGTCAGCGCGTTCTTACCAATGGACTGGAGCGCTTTTCCTGCCCTACCCACTTCGGCAGCCGTTACGCGAAGCAGCTTCGCCTGGCACCTTATGTCAAGGTCTTGCTGGGCGCAAATTGCACAGGGATTCGCCTGCAGCCGCAGGGCCATGCGGTTCGCACTGTCGACGTGACCACACTCGCGGGCACTCGTTTTTCAGCAACATGCCGCGCCACCGTCCTGGCCGTTGGCGGCCTTGAAACAGCCCGACTGCTGCTGGCTTCGCGTGACGTGGCACCGGAAGGTATCGGTAATTTTCATGATGTGGTGGGACGTTACTACATGTGCCACATCGCCGGCAATGTTGGTCGGCTCACAATCCAGGGATCCACGGAAAATGTGAGGCATGGCTATGAGCTGGCGCCCGAAGGCATCTATTGCCGTCGCAGGCTGGCAGTGGCGCCTGCCGAACAGCGACGTCTGGGACTGGCCAATGCGGTGGCTCGACTTCATTTTCCGCGCATTACCGACCCTGTCCACCGCAACGGGGTACTTTCAGGACTCTTTCTTGCGCGCAGACTGATCAGTTATGAGTATGGCAAACGACTGAATGATGGCAACTGTGCAACAACCGCCGCAGACTATGCTCGACATTTGCTCAATGTGGCCACAGATCCGGTAGACACTACAGCTTTCCTGATGCACTGGCTGAGTCACCGCTCGCTTGCTGAACGAAAATTTCCATCGGTTATCTTGCGAAATCGCACCAACCGCTTCAGCCTGGAAATGCATGGTGAGCAAATTCCGCAGGCGCAGAGCCGGGTCATGCTCAGCGATAAAGTCGATGCTCTTGGCATGCCCCAACTCCATATTGACTGGCGATACAGCCCTGCAGATATCGACTCGATGCGCGGCACTCTGGATGTACTGTCGCAGGAGTTTGTAGCGAGTGGCGTCGCCCGGTTCGAGTACGATGCTGAAAACCTGGAAGAAGACCTGACACGCTTTGGCGCTTACGGCGGCCACCATATTGGTACTACGCGAATGGGCATTGACGAGCGTACCAGCGTCGTGAATGCCGAATGCCAGGTCCATTCAGTCCCTAACCTCTTTGTCGCCGGTAGCGCCGTGTTTCCCACTTCAAGCCAGGCCAACCCGACACTCACACTCATAGCCCTGTCGCTCCGACTTGGCCACACTCTGGCGCAGAGGCTTGGCACGCCTCGCCTGGCAAGAGCCATCGAAGAGGAATTCGCATGAAGGTACTTGTATTGGGAGGCTCTGGCTACATTGGAAAGCGGCTGCTAGAAACACTGGCGAGTGCTTCGCTTGATAGGCCAACCGGAGCGTCACGCGGATTTGCAGTACCCCCTCCATCAGGGGTGGCCTGGATAAAGCTCGACACTTGCAACGTTTCCGAGTTGACGGCTGCATTGCGAGGCTTCGACGCCGTTGTGAACTGCGTCGCAGGCGATGCACGATCAATCTCGCAAGGGACTCAGGCGCTGATAGGCGCTGCACGGCAGGCAGGGAATCCGCGCATCGTCCACCTGAGCACCATGTCGGTATACGGACCGGTGGAGGGAAATATCATGGAAGACGCGCCGCTTGACCCGGAGCTGGGCTGGTATGGTCGTGCCAAGTGCGAGGCAGAACACCACATCGGAGACTATGCTCACCAGGGGGGCGACGCGGTGGTGCTGCGGCCTGGCTGCGTATTTGGATCGAACAGTGAACTTTGGGTCGGACGAATAGCCCGCTGGTTGCGGGCCGGACGGCTAGGCGATTTGGGCGCGGGTGGCGATGGCTGGTCCAATCTGGTTCATGTGGACGATGTCTGTCAGGCGGTGGTGGCGGCCCTAAGGTTGCCCGTCAAGCCCAGGGAAGTACCGGCATTCAACCTGGCGGCTCCTGACAGTCCACGCTGGAATACGTATTTTGTAGATTTGGCGCTAGCGCTGCAGTTCACCCCTGTCAGGCGGATCAGTTGGCGCCAACTCCAGTTGGATAGCTTGCTGGCCGGCCCGCCACTCAAGCTTGCACAAATGGTATCAAAGCGCTTTCGATGGCCTACTTCAGCATTACCCGATTGCATGCCGCCCGGATTAATGGGCCTGTGGGCACAACATATTCACCTTGATTCAACACAGGCAAGCCAGCAGCTTGGGCTAGTCTGGACTACGTATGCTGCAGGCTTGCAAAGCTCGGCTGCCTGGATCGGAAAAAATGGTACTTATTTAGCGACGAAAGAACGTGCAGCATGCATGCATTGAAAGCAGATACCTTTCGTTTATATGGGCGCTTCAACTGGTTGCTGGTGGCTAAGGCCATGGTGTCGAACCAGGCATTCTTTGTCGTGGCCACGGTACGATTTTGCCAATCGGCGCAACGCCAGTCATTTGTCTGGCGCAAAATTTTGCTACTCCCGGCAAGGCTCCTGCACCTGTTGGCAGGGCTCATCTCAGGCATTGAACTCCCTTGGCGAACAGCCATACGACCAGGACTGGCACTGACCCATGGGCGAGGAATCGTGGTCAATGTGAATACATCCATAGGAAATAATGTGACGCTCTTCCACGGCGTCACATTGGGCCAGCGCGACTCTATTGCCAAGGATGGAGCCAGGAAAACCAGCTATCCAGTCATTGAAGACGACGTGTGGATCGGGCCTCATGCCATCATCGTAGGCGTGAGAGTCGGCAAAGGCAGCCGCATCGCAGGTGGCGCCTATGTTTTTGAAGATGTTCCGCCTCATTGTGTTGTTGTTGGCAACCCCGGAAAGATTGTCAAAACCGATTGCGCCCCTGATGTCGTCAATCGCTGGGAAAACTGACAGGTTTTTCAACCCAATCTGGGCTCAAGGCGGCGAACAGTGAACTGTTTATGATTTTTAACCGCTTAAAAACTATCACTCGACAGCAGACTTGGAAATTTTCGCTGGCCTTTTAAGAACCTGCCTACTCAAACGCCGATTGAAGGCGGGAAAAACCAGGGCCCGCGCCAAGAAAACCAGATTGCCAATCACGTAGCGCTGAAAGAGCCTTCGCGGCTCCATTTGCAAACGGAACAGCCATTCCACGCCATTTCGACGCATCCACAAAGGCGCTCGTGATGTTCTACCACCCCAGAAATCAATGATCGCACCGCCACAAATGATCAGGCATGGGTAAGTAAGCCTTGATCGCAAGGCAACGGCGACCTCCTCCTGCCGAGGCATACCCATACCCAAGACGATCAACGCCGGCCGATATTTAGCTGCCAACGAAATGTAAGCACCGTCATCAAGGAAACCGTCCGCGTGCACACAACTGCTTTGAGGCGAAAGGTTCATTTCAACAAATTCAACACCAGATTCTAAATATGGTTCTTGGGTGCCAAAAAGGGCAATGCAGCGGCCATTGAACTGACAAACTACATCTGGAATCAAGTCAGTGCCATTGAGATTAAGACCAGGCGGTATGTTCAGTTGATTAAAAAGGGTTTCCATACCTGAACCATCACGGAGTACAGTATCGGCAGCGCAAAGCGACTCAAAGAAAGATTCGGATTTAGCAAGCAAATTCATCGCATGCGCGTTGACAAACGCCAGGACCACAGGCTTGCCCGGGTGGCCCAGTTTTTCAAGCAGTCCTTGCCTGTCACTAGAGGTGTGTACCCTTTCTATTTTTCGAACCAACTTCGACCAGCGCCACTTCCAGGTTTTGCTACGCTCCATGACAATCTCTAAAAGAATGTAGTGTCAAAAAATGCGCGTTGAAAGGTGAACCGGTTTTCAACCTTAATCTCCGCAAACCAAGCTTGGACCATTGACTGGAAAAGCTTGGGGAAAAGGTACAAAAAGCGAATGGCTGTCTGGCCAGTATGACACCACCGCAAATCACGAACTGCAGATGTGTAAACAAGACTTTGATGTTCTATGGATACAATTAACGTGACTATTCAGCCCAGCTAATCAAAATTAAGTTCAATGAAATCAAGAGCTTAGAAAATGGCATTGAAGCGCCTGATTTAGTGGAATGGCAGATTTTGCTTAAAAAATAAGCAAAATCTGCTAAAAACGTGCTTGCGCCAC
>JBBQZA010000085.1:0-12952 GCA_038208175.1 Burkholderiales bacterium | reverse complement strand
GATGCCCTGACGTTTGGACAGGAAGGGGAAGTAGGCCGCTGCGCCGAATTCCCGCATATTGCTGTCGAGCGTTACAACTTGTTCTTTGCTGGTCGGGTCGGTGATGCCGTCGTAGCCTCGGTCCCAGCCAGTGGTGGGGGTGTTGTGGTCGGCCGTCGCGACGATCGAACTCACTCGCCACACCGTGCGCTTGGCTTGTCGCAGTCCCTCAAAGGCTTGCGGGCTGGTGACTTCATGCACCAGGTGACGATCTATGTACAGAATGGCCGTGCCATCTTCTTCCGTGTGAACGACGTGTTCGTCCCAGAGTTTGTCGTACAGCGTTCGTCCATTCTTCTCGATGTCATTGCGGACCATGTGATTTTTTCCTTGGCAAGGCCTGATTTTAAACGCCGTACCAGATCTATGATGCGCCGCAACAAAAAAGCCCGTCGGTGTTGCCAGCCGACGGGCGCTTGATGAGACAGGATCAGCGTTTTGCCATCGGGGGCACGTCGCGCTTCACAGAACCCGAGTACAACTGGCGCGGCCGACCAATCTTGTACTCTGGATCGCTGATCATTTCGTTGAGCTGCGCAATCCAGCCCACAGTGCGGGCCAAGGCGAAGACACCGGTAAACATGTTGACCGGAATGCCGATGGCGCGCTGCACGATGCCCGAGTAGAAGTCAACGTTGGGGTACAGTTTGCGAGACACGAAATAATCGTCTTCCAACGCAATTTTTTCCAGTGCCATCGCCAGTTTGAACAGTGGGTCGTGTTCCAGTCCCAAGGCAGTCAGAACTTCCTTGCAGGTTTCCTGCATCAATTTGGCGCGCGGATCGTAATTCTTGTAGACGCGGTGTCCGAAGCCCATCAGCTTGACGCCGGAATTCTTGTCCTTGACCTGTTCCATGAAGTGGCCGACTTTGGCGATGCCACCGGTCTGCTGGATCTCTTCGAGCATGTTCAGACAGGCCTCGTTGGCACCGCCGTGTGCCGGGCCCCAGAGGCAAGCAACACCCGCCGCAATGGCGGCAAACGGGTTGGTACCGGAACTGCCGCACAGACGAACGGTGGAGGTGGATGCATTTTGCTCGTGGTCAGCATGCAGTACGAAAATGCGGTCCAGTGCGCGCTCGATGACCGGGTTGACCGCATAGTCTTCGCACGGCGTGGCGAACATCATGCGCATAAAGTTGCCGGCATAGCTCAATTCGTTCATCGGGTACATGTAGGGCTGGCCCATGCTGTACTTGTAGGCCATGGCGACCAGAGTCGGCATTTTGGCGATCAGGCGTATCGCTGCAACGTCACGATGCTCCGGATTACTGATGTCGGTACTGTCATGATAGAAAGCAGAAAGGGCGCCTACCAGGCCGGTCATGATCGCCATCGGATGAGCGTCGCGACGGAATCCGCGCAGGAAAAACTGCATTTGCTCATTGACCATCGTATGACAAGTCACACGACTGGTGAATGCCGCTTTTTCAGTGGCATTTGGCAGGTTGCCGTACAACAGCAAATGGCAGGTTTCAAGAAAATCGCAGTTGGTTGCGAGTTGCTCAATCGGGTAGCCTCGGTACAGCAATTCGCCTTTGTCGCCATCGATGTAAGTGATGGTGGACTGGCACGAAGCGGTAGACAAAAAGCCAGGATCGTAAGTGAACATGCCTGTTTGCGCGTACAGCTTTCGGATGTCGACCACATCCGGACCTACGCTGCCCTGGTAGACAGGCAAATCGACACTGGGGCTGCCGTTGCTGAACGACAGGGTGGCTTTGTTGTCAGATAGCTTCATTTTCTTGCCTTTCAAGGGGTTTTCTCAACATGCACAAAACTTCACGCACCTCATCGTGATCGAGGTCGGCATCGACTTGCGCAAGCTTCTGGCGCGCCAGAAGCAAATCCAGCAACGCCATTTAAGCCTGCACAAACTACTCGCATCAATCAGGTCGTCGAGTTGTACCATGGTCCATGACGTCAGTTATTGATCAGGGTCAAACGGTGCGCATCACCATCATTGAGCTTGGTCTTGCCAATCGCCTGAAATTCTAAGTAAGGTCGTCAGACCTTGTCCCGTTTAGTTCAATCGGTTGTGGTAGTAGTGGGTGTCGGTGCGGTAGTAGCCACGACGCAGTTCCATTGGCACATCTTTGTAGGTGTAGGCAATTCGTTCTACGCTGAGCAATTGTGTCCCATGCGAGACCTGCAATAACTGTTCACGTCCATCTGTCGCTGGCTCGGCGCGTATTCTTTCTTCGGCACGAACCATGCGTACGTTGAACTCGGTCTCAAACAAGGCATACATTGGCCCCTGGTAGTTGGCCAGTCGCTGAGCTGTCAAGCCTTTGAACGGGGCCGCCGGTAGCCAGATGTCTTCCAGAATCGTCGGCGTGGAGATAAAACTCAGTACCCGGCGCACCTGTAGCACAGCGTCACCGGTCCGCAATGCGAGTGCGCGTGCGATGTCGGCGCTGGCGCTGGTGCGGCGACATTCGACAATTTCGCGGTGGGCCGGGCCTTCGCTGCCCGGCGTGCCGCTGTTTGGCACCAGCTTCAAGAAGCGAAACTGCACCTGCTGTTCGGCGTGGGTGGCGACAAAAGTACCTTTTCCCTGACGTCGCACGAGCAGGTTTTCGCCGGCCATTTCATCGATCGCTTTACGCACTGTTCCCTGACTGACATGAAAGCGTGCGGCGAGTTCCATTTCGCTGGGGATTGCCTCGCCGGGCTTCCATTCACAAAGCCGCAGGCTGTTCAGCAGCATGTTCTTGATCTGTTGGTAAAGCGGGCTGAATGACGGTGCCATGGATGCCGCGCTTTCGCTGGTAACCGTATGGGGGTCACCCGAGGGAAGAGACATTGTGGACATGGTGCTGCTCCTCGGCGGCTGAAACCGCCAGTATGTTGTCGCTCAATCTTATCTTATATAAGACATAAGACAAATTTTCAATTCAGGTCTTTGCAGAGTAAACTAACAGTTCGGTCTGACTGGCTCAGTGAAACTGCTTGAGTCCCCAGGCCACCCGTTTCACAACAACTCTGGAGTTTTACCATGAGCAAAAAGCCCGTCCGCGTTGCCGTTACCGGCGCAGCAGGTCAAATTGGTTATGCAATCCTGTTCCGCATCGCTTCAGGCGAGATGCTGGGCAAAGATCAACCTGTCATTCTTCAGTTGCTTGAAGTTCCGATGGAGAAGCCCCAGCAGGCGCTGCAGGGTGTCATGATGGAGTTGCAGGATTGCGCTTTCCCCTTGCTGGCTGGCATGTCAGCCCACGCAGATCCAATGACTGCGTTCAAAGATGTCGACTACGCCTTGTTGATTGGATCGCGTCCGCGCGGCCCGGGTATGGAGCGTGCTGAACTGCTGGCGGTGAATGGCGCGATTTTCACGGAGCAGGGCAAGGCCTTGAACGCTGTCGCCAGTCGCAACGTCAAAGTACTGGTGGTCGGCAATCCGGCCAATACGAACGCCTATATCGCGATGAAGAGCGCGCCCGATCTACCCCGCAAGAACTTCACCGCCATGCTGCGTCTGGACCACAACCGTG
Source organism: Burkholderiales bacterium (assembly GCA_038208175.1). GTDB lineage: Bacteria > Pseudomonadota > Gammaproteobacteria > Burkholderiales > Burkholderiaceae_C > Rhodoferax. Next base: position 9,419 of record JBBQZA010000085.1, on the reverse strand, counting down.
CGCTGAGTCAGTTGGCCTCCAAGACTGGCAAGGCAGTCGCCGACATTGAAAAAATGGCGGTGTGGGGCAATCATTCGCCCACCATGTATGCCGACTATCGTTTTGCCACCATCAATGGCGCCAGCGTGAAGGAAATGATCAATGATCATGACTGGAACGTCAACACCTTCCTGCCCACCGTGGGCAAGCGCGGTGCAGCCATCATCGCCGCTCGCGGTGTTTCGTCGGCCGCGTCTGCTGCCAACGCTGCGATAGACCATATGCGTGACTGGGTTATGGGTACCGACGACAAGTGGATCACCATGGGCATCCCCTCGGATGGTCAATATGGCATTCCGAAAGACACGATGTTTGGTTTTCCGGTGACTTGCTCGGGTGGCGAATACAAGGTTGTAGAGGGCTTGCCGGTTGACGCATTCAGTCAGGAGTGTATCAACAAGACCCTCAAAGAACTGCAGGACGAGCAAGCGGGTGTTGCACACCTGATTGCTTAACGCGAGTTACTTGTTGACACATCCGCGTGTCGCTGTCTGCGACGCCTGCGGTACCATCATCGTTAGCGCGATGCGCGCTCGGGCGGATCGGAACGCCTGCCTGTTGCGCATCGCCGATTAACCCAATCGGTGCTGGGGGCTACTATGAAGCGTATTTTTTTTATTGCAGCTGTTATGCTCGTGCCAGGGGTCGTGTTGCCTCAGGCAAGCCACTCGTCGGCCGCCGCGCCGAGAGCGTCAGTTCCGATTGTAAAAAGTAAAACTCCAGCTGCGATAAGGCGCTCTGCGCTCAAAGCGGTAGAGGAAGTAACGCCAATTGATGACGACGTTCAGGTCACACTGACTGAGGAAGATCTTGAGCTGGCGAAGCGGGTTTACGTGGGACTGATCCCCTGCGAATTGGGAGCGTCAGTCAATATCACTGCCAGTGAAAAACGGCCAGGATTTTTTTTGGTACGAACCAAAACCGCGAGTTTTCGAATGCATCCGGTCGCCAGTCGTACCGGCGCCCTTCGTCTCGAAGACCCCAAAGCTGGCGCGATGTGGCTGCAGTTGGGTAACAAGTCAATGCTGATGAGTCAGAAACTCGGTCAACGGCTTGCTGATGAATGCGTCAGTCCGGATCAGGCAGTGGCGGCCGAAATTTTGAAAAAAAATCCAGCGCCCAGCATTCTCGATGCACCTGCGGCTGCAATAAGCAAATAATTGAAAAATCGGTCCCAGCCCAGAAGGCGTGGCCCAACTGAATTGATAGATAAGGAATAGAGATATGTTGCAGAATTATCGCGTCCATCTTGCTGAACGCGCAGCCTTGGGCATTCCCCCGTTAGCCCTGTTTGCCAAGCAGACAGGCGAACTGATCGAACTGCTGAAAAATCCTCCACAAGGTGAAGAGGCTACGTTGCTGGATTTGATCACGCATCGCGTGCCGGCCGGCGTTGATGATGCGGCCAAAGTGAAGGCAAGTTATCTTGCTGCCCTGGCGCACGGCACTGAAAAGTGCGCGCTGATCTCGCGTGAAAAGGCAACCGAGTTGCTGGGGACGATGCTGGGCGGCTACAACATCAGTCCACTGGTCGATTTGCTTGATGATGCAATTGTCGGTGCTGTTGCTGCGAATGGTTTGAAGAATGCACTGCTCATGTTTGATCAGTTTCACGATGTAAAGGAAAAAGCCGATACAGGAAATTTGAATGCGAAAGCCGTGTTGCTGAGTTGGGCTGACGCTGAGTGGTTTACTTCTCGCCCTGAAGTACAGAAGTCGATCACGATCACCGTATTCAAAGTTGACGGCGAGATCAATACCGACGACCTGTCTCCGGCGCCTGACGCCTTCAGTCGCCCGGACATCCCCTTGCATGCGCTGGCGATGCACAAGAATGCGCGCCCGGGAATCATCCCCGAGGAGGACGGGAAACGCGGGCCGGTCAAGTTCATTAATGATCTTAAGGCCAAGGGCAATCTAGTGGCTTACGTCGGCGATGTTGTCGGTACCGGATCGTCTCGCAAATCGGCCACCAATTCCGTGCTCTGGTTCACCGGCGAAGACATCCCGTTTGTGCCGAACAAGCGTTTTGGTGGTATTTGTCTGGGGTCAAAGATTGCCCCGATTTTTTACAACACCATGGAGGATTCGGGTGCGCTGCCGATTGAACTGGATGTCAGCCAGATGACCATGGGTGATGTGGTGGAGCTGCGACCCTACGACGGCTTGGCGTTGAAAGATGGCAAGGTGATTGCGAAATTCAAGGTCAAGAGCGATGTGTTGTTTGACGAGGTTCGGGCTGGTGGCCGTATTCCGCTGATCGTCGGCCGCGGTCTCACCGCCAAGGCGCGCGAGGCGCTGGGTTTGCCGGTCAGCACCCTGTTCCGTCTGCCGCAAAACCCGGCCGATACCGGGAAGGGCTTTACGCTGGCGCAAAAGATGGTTGGACGGGCTTGCGGCTTGCCGGAGGGACAGGGCGTTCGCCCAGGCGCCTACTGCGAACCCAGGATGACCAGTGTGGGCTCGCAGGACACCACAGGTCCGATGACCCGTGACGAACTGAAGGACTTGGCCTGTCTGGGATTCAGTGCCGACCTGGTCATGCAGTCCTTCTGTCATACCGCGGCTTACCCGAAGCCGGTTGACGTAAAAATGCATCATGAGTTGCCGGAGTTCATGAGCACACGGGGTGGCGTGCCGCTGCGCCCTGGTGATGGCATCATCCACAGCTGGCTGAACCGCATGTTGCTTCCCGACACGGTGGGAACGGGCGGTGACAGTCATACCCGTTTCCCGATTGGCATCAGTTTCCCGGCGGGTTCCGGTCTGGTCGCGTTTGCTGCAGCCACGGGTGTGATGCCGCTGGATATGCCAGAGAGTGTGCTGGTGCGTTTCAACGGCAAGATGCAGCCAGGTGTCACACTGCGCGATTTGGTCAACGCCATCCCACTGTACGCGATCAAGGCAGGATTGCTTACCGTGGCGAAGCAGGGCAAGAAGAACATCTTTTCCGGCCGCATCCTGGAGATCGAAGGATTACCGGATTTGAAGGTCGAGCAGGCATTTGAGTTGAGTGATGCATCAGCCGAGCGCAGCGCGGGCGGTTGCACCGTGCATCTGAACAAGGAACCCATCATTGAATACATCAACAGCAACATCACGATGTTGAAATGGATGATTGCCTCGGGCTATTCGGACGTGCGCACGATCAATCGCCGTATTAAGGCGATGGATGCATGGCTGAAAGATCCACAGTTGCTCAAGGGTGATGCTGACGCTGAATATGCAGCTGTGATCGAGATCGATTTGGCCAACATTCACGAGCCGATCGTGGCTTGTCCGAACGATCCGGATGACGTAAAGACATTGTCAGAAGTGGCGGGTTCCAAGATTGATGAGGTCTTTATTGGTTCATGCATGACCAACATTGGTCATTTCCGTGCAGCCAGCAAATTGCTGGAGAACAAACGCGATATCCCGGTCAAACTGTGGATCGCGCCACCCACAAAAATGGACGCCAAGCAATTGACGGAAGAAGGTCATTATGGTGTCCTTGGAACGGCAGGCGCTCGTATGGAGATGCCAGGTTGTAGCCTGTGCATGGGCAATCAGGCGCAGGTGAAGGAGGGCGCCACGGTGTTTTCGACGTCGACCCGAAATTTCCCCAATCGCTTGGGCAAGAACAGCTATGTCTATCTTGGCAGCGCCGAACTGGCTGCGATCTGTTCCAAGCTGGGCCGCATTCCGACCAAGGCGGAGTACATGGCTGATATGGGCGTACTAACTGCGGCCAGTAGCAGTGTTTATCAATACTTGAACTTTGACAAAGTCAAGGATTACACCGACGCTGCGGCTACGGTCAAGGCGGGTGCGGTTTAGTCAGCGATCGCGGACTACGCAGAAGGTGCGGCGGTGTCGCTTAGACCGAGCGGCAAATCCATCAAGACCACGTCCAGCCACTGGTCAAATTTCCAGCCGCATGATTTAAGCGTGCCCACAGGTCTGAACCCGACAGATCGGTGGGCTGCGATGGAGCCGGTGTTGGCTGAGTCGCCTATGACTGCGACAAGTTTTCTGACGCCCGCCCGTTCGGCTTGGGCAGCGAGTTCAGTCAATAACGCCAGTCCAAGACCGCGGCCCTGTGCCTCTGCCGACAAATAGATCGAATCCTCGGCGGAGTACCGATAGGCTGGCCGGGGCTTGAGCCAGTTGCAATAGGCAAAACCGAGAATCTGCTGGCCTTCGACTGCCACAACGTAAGGCAGTCCTTTGCTTAGCACGTCTGCTCGGCGACTTTCCATGTCGCTGAGTGAAGGCGGTTCGAGCTCGAAAGTGCCCGTGCCAACTAGCACGTGGCGGGCATAGATAGCGGTTATCGCCGGAATATCTTGCACATGACTGGGACGAATGATGGGCATAAAAGCAGGAAACGCTATAATAAAGAGCTATTCGGTGTGTCGCTGACCAGGGGGTCATGTCGCGTGTCTCAAACGCTGGATTAAGTGCTCAATATATTGGTGGAAATAAAACTCCGCTACCCAAAGGATATACCATGGTCGTCATTCGACTCGCCCGTGGCGGTGCCAAGGCTCGCCCGTTTTTCAATATTGTTGTGGCTGACAAGCGTACACGCCGCGATGGTCGCTTCATCGAACGCATCGGTTTTTACAACCCGATAGCGACCGCTAATGAAGAGAGCATTCGCATTGCACAGGATCGCCTGACCTACTGGAAAAGCGTTGGTGCTCAGGCTTCACCGACCGTGGATCGTCTGATCGCCCAAGCGGCAAAAAAAGCCGCTTGATGATATCGTGATGGCGCCTGGCCTGGAAGCATCCGACCTGCCGTCGGATGCTGTTGAAGTTGGGCGCATCGGTGATGCCTGGGGTATCCAGGGTTGGTTTAAGGTCCTTTCTTACAGCGCCGATCCAGAGGCGCTTTTTTCATCCAAATGTTGGTTCTTGATGCCGGCCGAGAAGGGCGTCAAGACTTTTTCTGGTGTTGCAAAACTTGCGATCTCGCAGGCCAAGATGCACTCTGGTGTGATCGTCGCATCGGCCAGGGAGGTCATTGACCGGGACGCCGCAGAAGTCTTGCGTGGAGCTCGTGTTTTTGTCTCCCGCTCCAGTTTCCCAACGCCTCAAAAGGACGAGTACTACTGGGTTGATCTGATCGGGCTGAAGGTTGTCAATCGGGCGGGCGTGGCGCTGGGTTCGGTCAGGGACTTGCACTCATCCGGCGCACAAACGGTCCTCGTCATTGATAGTGATGAGGGCGGCCAGACGACTGAGCGCCTGATACCCTTTGTGGCGGTTTATGTAGACGATGTTGATATGCTTGGTCGGCGTATTCTTGTCAACTGGCAGGCTGATTATTGAGGACTGCTTTATGCGCTTCGATATCGTCACATTGTTTCCGGAACTGATTGCACCGTTTTTGACGAACGGTGTCACACGGCGTGCTTTTGAATCCGGCCAAGTCAAGATCAGTCTGACGAATCCGCGCGACTTTGCTTTGGGAAATTACAGACGAGTGGACGATCGACCGTTCGGCGGTGGCCCTGGCATGGTCATGCTGGCGGAGCCCTTGACCGAATGCCTGAAATCCATCCAGTCACAATTGCCTGAAACATTGCCGGTGGTGCTTTTTTCTCCAGCGGGCAAGCCTCTTGACCATTCAATGGTGACGCGGTGGGCGCAGAGCCAGGGAGCCATCCTGATCTGTGGTCGTTACGAGGGGATTGACCAGCGCTTTATCGACATGTATGTCACTGAGCAAATCAGTTTGGGCGACTTTGTGCTTTCTGGTGGCGAAATTGCAGCCGTCGCATTGCTCGATGCCGTGGCACGCCTGCAGCCAGACGTGTTGAATACTCCTGAAAGTTACCAGCAGGACAGTTTCAATCCCGAACTGGATGGTTTACTGGATTGTCCCCACTTTACGCGGCCTGAAATCTGGTCTGAAAAAGCGGTGCCGGAAGTCCTCCTGTCAGGTCACCACGAGCATATCGAACGTTGGCGCCGCCAGCAGAGTTTGACAATTACTGCCCGCATGAGACCTGATCTGATTATTGAAGCCAGACAGGCCGGACGCTTGAATCAGGACGATGAACTATTTCTCTCTGATTTGGCTTGAATTGAAAAAGAGGTGTGTCATCTCACCCGGAGTCTGGCTATAATATTCGGTTTACCGATCCTCTGGTCGGCCGTTTCGTTTCATTTTCCAACGAAACTTTGTGTCAATCCGGACACTGGCGCTACCAAGATCATGTGAGGACATCATGAATTTGATCCAAACCCTTGAGCAGGAAGAAATTGCTCGTCTTGGGAAGACCATTCCCGACTTTGCCACTGGTGACACAGTTGTTGTCAATGTGAACGTTGTTGAAGGTACTCGTAAACGTTTGCAGGCTTACGAAGGTGTCGTGATCGCGAAACGCAATCGTGGCCTTAACAGCGGTTTCATCGTCCGCAAGATTTCAAGTGGCGAGGGCGTTGAACGTACCTTTCAGACTTATAGTCCGCTGATCGCCAGTATTGAAATTAAGCGTCGTGGCGATGTCCGCCCTGCCAAACTGTATTACCTGCGTGATCGCAGCGGTAAGTCGGCGCGCATCAAGGAAAAGCTGTCAGCGAAGAAGACGGCAATCAAGACCACCGCTGAGTAGCATAAGCTGTTTTCAAAATTACCGCCCCGGCTTGCGCTAGAGGCGGTTTTTTTGATTTTTCATGGTTTCCAGGTCTCCAGCAACCCCTTTGTCAAAATTTCCTGATTTCGATCCTCGTCAAGTCCCGGTGCTGAGCGTTGATGCACATCTCCCGGCAGTGGCCTTGGAATTCTTGCAACCTTCGGCCTTGCGCCGGCGTTTCGCGAATATTCCGGTGTGGGAGCCGGAAGTGAGGGTTGAGAAGACTTTTTCGGAGCGGGCACCGATACAGGCATCGGTACTGGTGCCGATAGTGATGCGGGAGCAGCCTACTGTCTTGCTGACCGAACGCACCCTGCATCTATCAACCCACTCGGGACAAATAGCCTTCCCGGGTGGCAAGGTGGATGAAGAGGATGCCGATGCATCAGCTACAGCTTTGCGTGAGGCTCAGGAAGAGCTCGGATTGGATCCATCCTTGGTGCAGGTGCTGGGTGAATTGCCGCAGTACGTGACCGGATCGGCGTTCATTGTTACACCGGTCATTGCACTGGTACAACCCGATATGCGTTTGATTCCCAATATTCATGAAGTAGCCGATGTTTTTGAAGTCCCCTTGGAATACCTTATGAACCCGGCACATCATCGGCGGCATGCTTTTGAGTGGGAAGGCGTTCGGCGTGAATGGTTTTCGATGCCCTATCAGGACCGCTCAACGCAGCGATTTATCTGGGGTGCCACGGCCGGCATGTTGCGCAATTTCTATCGACTTCTGTCCGCCTGACCGGCTGCGCAGCTATGATGAGCGCATGAGCTTCATTTCTGTGCTTATCGCCCTCTTGCTGGAGCAGGCGCGCCCGCTGACTCGAGGCAACCCGGTGCATGCGAGTCTGCGCGCCTGGGTTCGTTGGAGCACGCGAAATTTCGATGCAGGAAAGTCATTTCATGGCTGGTTGGCCTGGGGGTTTTCGGTTGGCGCTCCGTCTTTGGTGACGATGACCATTTATTGGATGCTGGACGCTTTGCTCGGGTGGCCGGTGGCTGTGATGTGGAGCGTGGTCGTGCTTTATGGAACTCTGGGTTTCCGGCAGTTCAGTTTCCATTTCACACAGATCCGGGACGCCTTGGTCGACGGGGATGAAGACCGCGCCAGGGAATTGTTGGCAAACTGGCGGCAGATCGATGCCAGTGAGTTGCCCCGAAGCGAGATTGTGCGACATGTCATCGAGTATTCGGTGCTGTCGGCTCATCGTCATGTGTTCGGTGTCTTGTCATGGTTCTCTCTGCTGGCGGCCTTTGGTTTTGGTCCGGCCGGAGCAGTTCTATACCGATTGAGTGAATTTGTCGCGCGTTATTGGAAACATACCAGCAAGGCGCACTACCAACCCGTCAGTGAGGCGTTGAAGCAGACTGCCGACGATGCCTGGACCGTGATTGACTGGGTGCCAAGCCGAATCACGGCAATCAGTTTTGCGGTAGTGGGTAGTTTTGAGGAAGCGATTGATTGCTGGCGCAATTATGAGCCTCGCTTTGCCGGCGACAACGATGGCATCATTCTGGCAGCGACTTCAGGCGCGGTCAATCTGCGCTTGCAGGCGGCAGACAGACAAAGTGAGCCGTTTCCCGGGCAAGTTCCCGTACTTGCACATTTGGCAGTTGTGGTGGGTCTGGTCTGGCGCACCGTAGTCATGTGGATGGTGCTTTTGGCGCTCTTGACGCTGGCACGATTGCTAGGCTGATTTTCAGTACCTGTCCGCCCGGTTCAATTCTGCGTACAGTTCGCAATAAATCTTGTAGCGATTGGGGCTTATTCCCAACAGGTTTGTTTCAGATCGGACGACTGCCCTCACTCCACATCCGGGCTCGTGCAGATGGCTGCAGTTATAGAATTTGCATTGCGCTACGTGAGGTTTCAGGTCTGGCATATAGGCCGCCAACTGCGCAGGGTCGATGTGGTTTAGCCCAAATTCCTGGAAACCAGGGGAGTCAATCACAGCGGTTTGCTTGTCATGATCCACCCAGTACCAGGTTGTGCTGGTTGTTGTGTGTTTTCCTGAATTCAAAGCTTGGGATATTTCGCTGGTCTGTGCCAGCGCGCCAGGGGCCAGCAGGTTAATCAAAGTACTCTTGCCGGCACCTGATGGACCGAGTACCAGAGTTGTCTTACCTGTGAGCAGTTTCATCAATACTGAACGGTCCACATGGGCTGACTTTTTGAGGGAAAGCGGCAATACGCCGTAATGCATCTGCCTGTACGGTCCCAACCACTCCCAGGCGCGTTCGAACGGCTCAACCAGATCACTTTTGTTGAGCCCAATGATCGGCGATATGTGCTCGGCCTCGGCCGCAATAAGCGCCCGTGAAAGTTGACTACTGGAAAACTCGGGCTCAGCGGCGATCAGGACCAAGATCTGGTCCAGGTTGGCTGCAAAAGATTTTGTGCGAACTTTGTCCTGTCGGTAGAAGACGTTTCTGCGTTCTTCAATTTTCTCGATGGTTCCTTCGTCGCGCGAGGCACGCCACAGCACCTGGTCGCCAACCAAACCCAGGCTCTTCTTGCCACGGGAGTGGCATATCAGTCGTCTTCTGTCAGTAGTTTCAACAAGGAAGTGGCGACCATAATTAGCCACGATCAGGCCGCGGTGAAGCATGTCGTTTGGCATCGAGTGACTGCTTATAGCCCGCTCAGACTCACGGTCAGGCCAATATCCTGGCCAGCCGCTCGGATGCTGGAGGATGAGAATAATAGAACTTTACATACACGGGATCAGGCGTCAGGGTTGAGGCATTGTCT
>JBBQZA010000084.1:0-13103 GCA_038208175.1 Burkholderiales bacterium | reverse complement strand
CAGCACGCGCGCGAAGGGCACGGCGCACATCCGGACGTCTTCATCCGTTCGCTGGCATCACGCGGCCATTTGGGTGGACTCTCGAGCACCACTGCCGAAGTCGTCGACGTGCTCGACGCGGCGGGCTTTGACAGCATCATCGTCGAGACCGTCGGCGCCGGGCAGTCCGAGGTCGAGATCATGCGCGTAGCCGACACGCGAGTTGTCGCCTGCCCGCCCGGTCTGGGTGACAACATTCAGGCGATCAAGGCCGGCATACTGGAAATTGCCGACCTGCTGGTCGTGACCAAGGCCGACCTGGCCGGCGCCGAGGCGACGGCGCGCGACCTCAGGGACATGCTGCACCTGCGTGCCGCATGCGGCGCAGATGCCTGGAAGGTGCCGGTGCTCAGTTGCTGCGCGGACAGCGGCCAGGGTATCGCCGAGCTGATGGAACAGATCGAAAAGCACGGCGCCAGCAGAGGTCATGGCCAGCGCCTGCAGGCGCGCGCAACGCCGCAGGTCGACAACAAGGTACTCGAATTCGTCAGGCGCATGGTGGCGGTCGACCCCTTTCTGAGTTCGGTCGGCGTCACTTGCCGGGACGCCAGTCCCGGCAGCGTCACGCTGTGCCTGACGCTGGGACCGCAACACATCAATTTCAACGGCACTTGCCACGGCGGCGTGATCTTCACGATGGCCGACAGCGCCTTCGGTTTGGCCGCCAACGCGCACGGCAAGATCGCCGTCGGCATCGACGCGCACATCACCTACCAGAAGGCGGCGCGCGTCGGCGAGCGCTTGCTGGCGCGCTCGGTCGAGGTATCGAGATCTCGCAAGGTGGCTGTCTACCGCGTCGACGTCAGCCGCGAGGGCGGCGATCTGCTGTCGAGCTTTACCGGCACCGTCTACATCACGGGCGTCGATGTAGCCGTGCCCTGACGCTTCAGGACACGATGTAGGCGGCCGAGCCGGTGGACAGCAGCGCGCCGTCGGCACCCAGAAACTCCATGCGCGTCGTCGCCACGCGCGACCCCAGCCGCAACACCTCGGCTTGCAAGACAAAGTTCTCACCGATGGCAGGGCGCAGGTAGTCGATACGCATATCAATGGTGCCGATCTTGGAGAAGCGTTGCAGGCGCTGCAGCGGTGATTCATCCATATGACGCGCACCGATGGCCGCCATCACGGCCAGGCCCGCCATGGCATCCAGGCTGGCGCTGATGACACCGCCGTGCAGCCGACTGAAGCCGAAATGCCCGATCAGATCGCGCTTCATGTCGATGCGGCCCCTGACCTGGGTCGGCAGTACCGAGGTGATCTTCAAACCCAGGATCTGGTTGAAAGGAATCATCTCCTCAAACATCCTTCTTAAACCGGCGACGAATTCGTCTTCGAACTCTATCGGTGTCGGCGCTACCGCTTTTTTTGTCATCGCATTATTCTCACAGTCCGAGCTGGCGCGAGGCCAACTCTTTCATGATCTCTTCAGTACCGCCGCCAATCATCATGACCTTGACCTCGCGGTAAATGCGTTCCGAGGCCGTGCCGCGCATGAAACCCATGCCGCCCAGAATCTGCACACTCTGGTCGGCACAGAACTGCATGGTCTGGGTCGCATGGTTCTTCAGCAGACAGACCTGCGCCACCCACTCGGCGCCCTTGGCTGCGGCGTCGGCGCGCGCTGACACGGCGTTCAGCCAGGCACGGGTCGATTCGATGCGCATGCGCATGTCCATCAGCTTGTGCCGGATCACCTGATGATCGACCAGCGCCGTGCCAAAAGTCTTGCGCTGGCGCGCCCAGGCCAGCGCTTCATCAAAACAGCACTCTGAAAAGCCCAGCGCCATGGCTGCCATGGACAGACGCTCGCCATTGAAGTTGGTCAGGATCATCTTGAAGCCGCTGCCTTCTTCACCAACCAGAAAGCGTGCCGGCACCCGCACGCCATCAAAATGCAGCTGCGCCGTGTCGGAACACAACCAGCCCATCTTCTTCAGAGCGGTGCGGGACAAACCCTTCGCGTCACCCGGCACCATCAGCATCGAAATGCCAGCGGGGCCTTTGTCTTTCGGGTTGGTGCGCACCGCAACCGTCAGCCAGTCGGCGCGCATGCCGGAGGTGATGAAGATCTTTTCGCCGTCCACGACGTATTCGTCGCCTTCCAGCCGGGCCGTGGTGCGCAAGGCAGACACATCGGTGCCGCCACCCGGCTCCGATATGGCCAGCGCCGAAATCTTCTCGCCGCGCAGCACGGCCGGCACCACTTCCTGCTGCAAGGCGGCGCTGCCGTGCCGAATGACCGGCGGCAAGCCAATGTTGTGACTAAACAGGCTGGCCATCAGGCCGCCGCTGCCGCCAAAGCGTGCCAGCGCAAGCGTCATCGCATTGCGCAGGCCCCACCGGCTAGGTGTGCCGCCCAGCACCTCGGGATAACCCATGGCAAGCCAGCCCAGATCGGCGGCGCGCCGGTACAGGCTGCGCGGAAATTCACCGGCCTCCTCCCATTCGTTCAGGTGCGCGCTGACTTCGGTCTGGATGAAGCGGCGTGCCGCATCCGTCAGCAGTTGCGCGTCCTCGTCAAAATTTTCAATCGGCTGCATGTTCATTCCTTTGGGTTCGGTGTTTCGACCTGAAACACCTTCGGTGTCTGGGCGCGGTGAAAGCCGTCAAACGGTTTGATGGCAGCACGCTTCTGTACTTCTTTCGAGGCCACCCGCATCGGCCAACCCATGCGAACCTGCGGCCGAGCGCCATCGATGCGCAGCGTGCTGCCGCTGATAAAGGTGGCGGCCGGGCTGAGCAGGAAGACAATGCCGGCCGAGGTTTCGGACTCGGTGCCGAAACGCCCCAAAGGCACTGTGTTGGACATTTCACGCAGCATCGGGCCCATCTCGGGCGGGTACTTGTCCATGCCGCTGGAGGCAATGTAGCCGGGCGCAACGGCATTGACGCGCACGCCGCGCCCCGCCCATTCGATGGCGGCGGTCTCGGTAAAGCTGACCATGCCGGCACGTGCCGCTCCGCTGTGCCCCATGCCGGGCATGGAACCCCAGATATCGGCCACAATATTGACGATGCTGCCGCCGCAACGGTTCATGCTCTGCAAAAAGCACTCGCGCGCCACCAAAAAGCCGCCGGTCAGGTTGGTGCTGATCACCGCTTCCCAGCCTTTGCCGTTGATCGCCTCCAGCGGCGTCATGTACTGGCCGCCGGCGTTGTTCACCAGGCCATCGATGCGTCCCTGCGCGGCGACCACGGCCGCCACCGTCTGCTGTACCCGTTCCTCCTGGCGAATGTCGCAGACATGAAAACTGGCGACGCCACCATCCTGCTCGATTTCAGCCACCACGGTCTGCAGCTTGTCAGCCTTGCGCCCCAGCAGCACCGTGTGCGCGCCCAGCGCTGCCAGCTCATGGGACACGCAACGGCCTATGCCGGAGCCGCCGCCGGTAATCAGCACCACCTTGCCGACAAACAGACCCGGCGCAAACACAGAACCGTAGCGCATCAGCATTCCTTCAAAAACAAAGCCATGGCGGCGTCAGTCAATTCGTCCAGCGAGGCGTCTTTCTTCCGGTCAAACCACTGCACCGACCAGTTCAGCGCACCGAGGATCAGAAGCCGGGACAACTTGACCGGAGCACGCAGATGACCACTCGCATGCAGCGCCGCCAACACCGGCGTCCACGCCGCCTCATAGTCGGCCTGCAGGCTGACCAACAGAGCGCGCTGACGGGCATTCAGGGAGCGGTGTTCGAACAGCATCACCGGAACGAAATCATTGCCTGGACCGAGCAGCGTTTCAAAGTGGGCCCGAATCAGCCGTCTGAGTTGCAGAACCGGCGTGTCAGCCGCCACCGTGGCGTCCTGCAGGGCACGGGTTTGTCGCGCCAGGGCCAGGCGCAAACCCTCTTCCATGACGGCGCACAGCAGGTCAAGCTTGCTCTTGAAGTGATAGAAAGGGGAGCCGCTGTGCATACCTACCGCAGTCGCTATGTCGCGCGTGCTGGTGGCGTCAAAGCCCTGCAAACGAAACAGGCGAGCGGCAGCGGCAAGCAAGGCTTGACGGCGGTTGCCGTCGTCACGCTCGCCCTCGGTCTTGCGCGGACGGCCGCGCGGGCGCTTGAGTGCGTGGGTGGGGGACAGGATGGAGTAAGCCATTGCCCAGCAGCATACCCAGAATATCTATTTATGGCAAGCAGGTGCTTTGTATAAATATCGCAAACGGGGACAAGTCTTTTGTGGCTCAAATCTTTGAAAAGTCCGGCTTGCGCTTTTCCATGAAAGCAGTGAATGCCTCTCGCGCCGCTGGCTCGCGCAGCAGGCGACCAAAGCTGGCCCCTTCCTCCACCATGCGTTCGGCGACGATGCCGGAGTGGGTTTTTCTCATCAGACGTTTGGTCTCGATCAGCGCAGCCAATGGTTTGGACGCCAGTTTACGCGCCTGGCGCTGCGCCAGCGCTGCCGCCTCGGTCGGTGGCACGATGCGGCTGACCAGCCCCATTTCCAGCGCCGCCTCAGCCAGAAAAGGCTCGCCCAACAGCAGGGCCTCGGCAGCGCGTCCATAACCCATCCGCTGCGGCGCCAGATAGCTCGACGCCGCCTCCGGGCAAAGACCCAGGTTCACAAAAGGCATCGAAAAAACCGCGTTGTCGCCGGCATAAACCAGATCGCAGTGAAACAGCATGGTGGTACCGACGCCCACGGCCGGACCACACACCGCGGCCAGCAGCGGCTTGGAAAAAGTGCTGATGCCGCGCAAGAACTGAAACGCCGGAGATTCTTGCTCTACAGCCTGCCGATTCAAGAAATCGCTGATGTCATTGCCGGCACTGAAGATCGTTTCATGACCCTGAAACACCAGCGCGCCAAGGGCGGGGTCAGCGTCCGCTTGAGCCATTGCATCGGCCGCGGCAGCGTACATGGCACGTGTGAAGGAATTCTTTTTTTCCAGCCGGTTCAGGGTAATCGTCATGACCCCCTCCGTGCGGTCTATCAGTACTTCATTCATATGTTGTTCCGATTCAACTGGCCAGCGCTTCGCGCACAAAATCAAGTCGGTCCTGCCCCCAGAACATGTGCTCGCCAACGAAAAATGTGGGGGCCCCGAAGATGCCACGTGCAACGGCTGCTTCGGTCTGTGCCTTCAACTTGTCCTTGACCGCCTGCTCAGCAGCCAAGGCCAGCAGCGCCGCCGCATCAAAGCCCGCGGCCTGCAATACTTTGGCCACCGTGGCCGGATCATTCATGTTTTGCGCATCGACCCAGATCGCACGGTTCATGGCTGCACAATAGTCCATGAATCGCGGATCGTGGCGCATCTGCAAGCCGGTCGCGATGCGCATCAGCGTGATGGTGTTGATCGGGAAGAACGGGTTGGTATTCAAGGGCACGCCATAACGCTGGGCAAAGCGCGCGAAGTCACGAAATATGTACTTGCCTTTGGCCGGCACACTGGCGGGCGAGGCGTTGCCGGTGGCGACAAAGACTCCACCCAGCAGCATCGGTCGCCAAACGACTGTGGCGCCAGTCTGGGCGGCGAGTGCAGACAACTGGGTCGACGCCAGGTAGGCAGCCGGGCTGCCAAAGTCAAAGTAATACTCAACGCTTTTGCTCATTTTTGTCTCCAGTGAAATAGCTCAACTCAGAACTTTTCCAACCACGGGCGCAGGTCCAGCTCATGGGTCCAGGCGTCGCGTGGCTGGCGGTGCAACATCCAGAACTGATCGGCAATGTGGTCCGGATTCAGAATGCCATCCTGCTCCTTCATGGCATAGCGATCGGGGAAATTATCGCGGATGAATGCGGTGTCGATGGCGCCGTCGATCACCACATGGGCGACGTGAATGCCCTGCGGTCCGAGTTCGCGCGCCATGCTTTGCGCCAGCGCACGCAGTGCATGTTTGGCACCGGCAAAGGCGGCAAAATTGGCGGCGCCACGCAGCGACGCGGTGGCGCCGGTAAAGATGATCGTTTGAATGCGCTCAGGACTGCTGCGCTGAACCATGCGTTTGGCCACTTCACGGCCGTTCAGGAAACCGCTAAAACAGGCCATTTCCCAAATCTTGAAGTACTTGCGTGCGGTCTCCTGCAGAATGCTGCTGGGTGCATTGGCACCGATGTTGAACACCAGCACTTCAATCGGCCCGATCGTCGACTCGATTCTCTCGATCAGAGCCTGCACCTCTTCTTCCTTCCTGGCATCGCTGGCAAACCCATACGCCGTGCCGCCGTCAGCCTTGACTTTTTCCAGCAGCGGCTGCAATTTGTCCAGGCTGCGCCGCGTCACGCAGGCGCTATAGCCTTCACGCGCAAAGCGGCGTGCAATCGCACCGCCGGTTGCATCCCCAGCACCGATAACCAGTATGACCTTGTTCATGACCACAGTGTGACGCAAGCGTCAGACCGCGACTGTCGTGTTTGTGACGTCTCAGACGCGCTCGAAAATTCCTGCTGCGCCCTGCCCCATGCCGACACACATGGAGACCATGCTGTAGCGCAAATTGTTGCGATGCAGTGCATGAATGGCAGTGGCCGAGCGAATGGCGCCAGTGGCGCCAAGCGGGTGGCCCAGCGCAATAGCGCCACCCATTGGATTGACCTTGGCCGGATCCAGCCCCAGCGTATTGATAACCGCCAGCGATTGCGCGGCAAAAGCCTCGTTCAACTCAATCCAGTCGATGGCGTCCTGTTTCAGACCGGCATAGCGCAAGGCAGCCGGGATGGCCTCGATCGGGCCGATGCCCATGATGTGCGGCGGCACCCCCTTGGCAGCAAACGAGACGAAGCGTGCCAGCGGCTTCAAACCAAATTGTTTGACCGCCTTTTCACTCGCCAAAATCAAGGCGCCAGCACCGTCAGACGTCTGCGAACTGTTGCCGGCCGTCACCGAACCGCGCGCGGCAAACACCGCTCTGAGCTTGGCCAGGCCTTCCAGCGTGGTATCGGCACGGGCGCCTTCATCCAGACTGACCACGCGCTTTTTCTTAAGCACTTCACCGGTCGGCAGATTGGGCGACCGATCTGTCACTTCGACTGGCGTGATTTCGGCAGCAAAGTGGCCGGCAGCCTGGGCCGCCAAGGCTCGTTGATGCGAAGCCACAGCGAACTCATCCTGCGCCTGCCGACTGACTTTCCACTGGGTGGCCACCTTTTCAGCGGTCAAACCCATGCCGTAGGCAATGCCGATGTTCTCGTCGTTGTCGAACATGGCTGGCGACAACGAGGGTGCGTTGCCCATCATCGGAACCATGCTCATGCTCTCGACGCCAGCGGCGATCATCACATCGGCTTCACCGACACGAATCCGGTCGGCCGCCATCTGCACGGCAGAAAGACCGGAGGCGCAAAAGCGGTTCACGGTGATGCCGCCAACGCTGGTCGGCAGCCCCGCCAGCACGGCACCAATGCGCGCAATGTTCAGGCCCTGCTGTCCTTCCGGAATGGCACAACCGCACACCAGGTCTTCGATCGCACTTGGGTCCAGGCTGGGCACCTGCGCCAGCGCCGCATGCAAGACCTTGACCAGCAACTCGTCGGGCCGGGTGTTGCGGAAAAAGCCGCGGTGCGAACGACCAATCGGTGTGCGCGTGGCGGCAACGATGTAGGCTTCTTGAATTTGTTTCATAGCATCTCTTAATCAGTTGGGGACAGAGCAAAATTGCTACGCAATTCTTGATCTGTCCCGCAAAGTCATTAGTTTCTCACTGGTTTTCCAGTTGACATCATTCCCATGATCCGCTCTTGTGTCTTCGGATGCGTCAGTAGCGCGCAAAAGGCCTTGCGCTCCAGCGCCATGACATACTCCTCTGTCACTAACGAGCCGGCATCAACATCACCGCCACACACGACTTCGGCAATCAGGCTGCCAATGTGGAAATCGTGGGCACTGACAAAACCGCCGTCGCGCATGTTCACGAGCGAGCCTTTGATGGTAGCGATTCCACTGCGTCCGGCGACGGCAAACTGGCGCTTGTGCGGCGCACGGTAGCCCGAATTGAACATGGCTTTCGCCTCGTTGATGGCGACAAACAGCAACTCGTCCTTGTGCGGCACGATCACATCGCTGTCGAGCAAATAGCCCAGCTTGCGCGACTCCAGTGCGCTGGTGCCGACCTTGGCCATCGCCGCGGCAGTGAAGCCTTCGGTCAGAAAGGGCAGCAAGTCTTTGCCGGTGGACGCTGCGGCGTTTTCAGCGGCGCGTCGGGCAATGTAGGTCAGTCCACCCGAACCCGGCACCAGACCGACGCCGACTTCAACCAGGCCGATGTAGCTTTCCATGGCCACCACCCGTTTGGACGAGTAGACCGCCAGTTCGCATCCACCGCCCAGCGCCAGACCGCGCACCGCGGAGACCACTGGCAGATTCGAGTAGCGCAGCCTGAGCATGGCCTGCTGCATCTCGGCTTCGGCGCCATCAATTGCCTTGACACCTCCCATCATGAAACCTGGCAGCATGGCCTGCAGATCGGCACCGGCAGAAAACATCTCGTCGTTGGACCAGATCACCAAACCTTGGTAATTGCCCTCGGCCAGTTCCAGGCCCTGCATCAGTCCTTCGACCACACCCGGGCCGATGGCATGCATCTTGGTCTTGATGCTGGCAATCAGAACTTCATCATCCAGCGTCCAGAGGCGAATCGCTTCGTCTTCATGCAGGGTTTTGCCGGCTATCCCGGCCTTCTGCGCCTTGGCACCCAATACGCTCTCAGGGAAATGTTGCCGCGCATGGACCGGCAGGCTGCGGGGCTGGACAAACTGGCCGCTGCTTGGGTTCCAGGAGCCTTGCGCTGTATGCACACCACCCGCGTCGGCAACCGGGCCGTGAAAAACCCAATCCGGTAGCGGCGCCTTGCACAAGGCCTTGCCGGCGTCGATGTCCTCCTGGATCATGCGGGCTACATTCAGCCAGCCAGCCTCCTGCCACAACTCAAACGGACCCTGCTTCATGCCGAAGCCCCAGCGCATGCAGAGGTCGACATCACGCGCACTATCGGCAATCGATGCCAGATGCACCGCCGAGTAGTGGAAGCTATCGCGCAGAATGGCCCACAGGAACCGTCCCTGCGGCCCTTCGCTGTCGCGCAGCAATTTGAGCCGCTCGGCGGCAGGCTTCTTCAGCATGCGGCCATAGACCTCATCGGCCTTCTCGCCGCCCGGTACATAGTCCTTGGCCTTCAGATCGAAGCGCATGACATCGCGCCCTACCTTCTTGAAAAAGCCCGCCTTGGTCTTTTGCCCCAGGTTGCCCATTTCAAGCAGAGTCTTGAGAACTTCCGGCGTTGCAAAGCTCTCGTAGAAAGGATCGACCTCGGCACTGAGGGTGTCCTGCAGGGTCTTGATCACATGCGCCATGGTGTCGAGTCCCACGACGTCGGCAGTGCGGAAAGTGCCCGAACTGGCGCGTCCCAACTTCTTGCCGGTCAGGTCATCGACCACGTCATAAGTCAGACCGAAATTCGCCACTTCTTTCATGGTTGCCAGCATGCCGGCAATGCCGATGCGGTTGGCAATGAAGTTGGGAGAATCCTTGGCCCGCACCACACCTTTGCCCAGGTTGCTGGTGACAAAAGTTTCCAGATCGTCGAGGACTTGCGACTCGGTGGCCGGGGTGTTGATCAGTTCCACCAGCATCATGTAGCGCGGCGGGTTGAAGAAGTGAATGCCGCAAAAGCGTGGCCTGATCGCTTCCGGCAGTGCATTGCTGAGTTGTGTAATTGACAGACCCGAAGTGTTGCTTGCCACGATGGCGTGCGGCGCGACGAAGGGTGCGATCTTCTTGTAGAGGTCGAGCTTCCAGTCCATGCGCTCAGCGATCGCCTCGATGATCAGATCGCACTCAAGCAATTGCTCCAAGTGTCCTTCATAGTTCGCCTGTCCAATCAGCACGGCGTCCTGCGCCACACCCAAGGGCGCCGGTTTCAGCTTCTTCAGCCCCTCCACAGCCCGCGTGACGATTCCGTTTTTCGGTCCCTCCCTGGCCGCCAGATCAAACAGCAGCACCGGTACTTTGACATTGACCAAGTGCGCAGCAATCTGCGCACCCATGACACCGGCGCCCAGCACGGCAACCTTACGGACTTGGAATCGACTCACAATTTACTCCTAAACAATTTAGCGCACAGGTGCCGGGCACTCCGGGGGCAAGGCTTACTCCACCCGTTGCCAGACTTGCGTGCGGTACAGGAAACCGATGTAGCCGCGCATCTCCAGCGTCTTGCCGCCATCGACCGGCTTCAGCCGGGTCCGGTAGGTCTTGCCATTGTTGGGGTCCAGAATTTCACCACCCGTCCACAGGGCCTTGTCCTCCGCGTCCTGGCGTACGTTGCGAATAATGGTCATGCCGAGCGCCGGTTTGTCTTTGCGCTCATCGCTGCACTGGTCACACTTGGAGTCCTGTTTGGCGGGATCGAATATTTTTTCGATCACACCGGACAGGACCCCGCCTCTGTCAGTGATGCGTACCAGTGACTTTTCGGTCTTGCCGTCGTCGTCGATGGTCTTCCAGAGGCCGACGGGTGACATCTGCGCCATCGCCGAGACGCATGAAATACCGATAGCCAGTGCAATGATGGAACGAAACATGGTGATCTCCTCTTGGTTGTGAATCAGGTTTCAAGAAATACAATTTACGCAAATACCGCATCGGTATCCATCAGCACTTTGCTGCCAGCGCGTGCGGTCTGCATCAATGTAGCCGTTTCCGGGAACAATTTGGCAAAGTAAAAGCGTGCCGTCTGCAGTTTGGCCAAATAAAACTTGTCGCTGCTGCCAGCAGCGATCTCGTGCAATGCGACTTGCGCCATGCGGGCCCAGAAATAGCCGAACACCAGATGCCCGGCGACGCGCAGGTAGTCCACTGCTGCAGCGCCGACTTCATCCGGATTCTGAAAGCCCTTGAAGCCGATTTCAGTGGTGAACTTGTTCATCTGCTCTCCCAGAAGGGCGATCGGGGTGATGAACTCAGCCATCTTCTCGTTGACGCCTTCTTCTTCCACCAGTTGGGCTACCAACTTGCCGAACTTGCGCAGCGTGGCGCCGTTGTTGCCAAGGATCTTGCGGCCCAGCAGGTCCAGCGACTGAATGGTATTGGTGCCTTCGTAAATCATGTTGATACGGGAGTCCCGCACGAACTGCTCCATGCCCCATTCCTTTATGTAGCCATGACCCCCGAAGACCTGCAGGCAGGCCGAGGTTGAAATCCAGCCGTTGTCGGTCAGGAAAGCCTTCACGATGGGTGTCAGCAGCGCCAGCATTTCGCCGGCGTCCTTGCGCACCTTTTCGTCCGGGTGATTAAATTCCTTTTCCAGCAACATGGAACTGAAACACATCAGCGCCCGGCCACCTTCTGCATAGGCCTTGGCGGTGAGCAGCATCTTGCGCACATCCGGGTGCACAATGATCGGGTCGGCCGGCAAATCCTTTGCCTTGGGTCCCGTCAGCGAGCGCATTTGAATGCGGTCCTTGGCATAGGCCAAAGCATTTTGATAAGCCACTTCTGTCAAACCAAGCGACTGGTTGCCAACGCCCAAGCGCGCGGCGTTCATCATCACAAACATGCCGTTCATGCCCTTGTTTGCTTGGCCGACCATGGTGCCGACAGCGCTTTCGAGCACGATCTGTGCCGTCGCATTGCCGTGAATGCCCATTTTGTGCTCCAGGCCGCCACAGTAAACGCCGTTACGCGCACCAAGAGAGCCATCTTTGTTGACCAGGAACTTCGGCACGATGAACAGACTGACCCCTTTGATACCGGGTGGCGCATCGGGCAAGCGCGCCAGCACCAGATGGATGATGTTTTCAGTCATGTCCTGTTCGCCGGCGCTGATGAAAATCTTGTTGCCAGTGAGCTTGTAAGTGCCGTCCGCCTGCGGCTCGGCTTTGGTCCGCATCAAGCCCAGGTCGGTACCGCAGTGGGCTTCGGTCAGGCACATGGTGCCGGTCCACTGGCCGCTGGTCATTTTGTGAAGATAGGTCTGCTTTTGCTCTTCGGTGCCATGGGTAATCAACGATGCATAGGCGCCGTGCGTCAGACCGGGGTACATCGCCCATGACTGATTGGCACTGTTGAGCATTTCGTAAAAACACTGGTTGACCACCAACGGCAGGCCCTGGCCGCCAAACTCTGGCTCACAGGCCAAAGCTGCCCAACCAGCAGCAACGTACTGTGCATACGCCTCTTTGAAACCCTTCGGCGTGGTGACAACATGGGTCGCCTGATCGATGCTGCAGCCCTGCTGGTCGCCGCTGACGTTGAGCGGAAACGTGACCTCGGCGGCGAACTTGCCACCCTCTTCCAGTACCGCATTGACAGTGTCAGCGTCGACTTCGGCATATTTCGGAATTTGCTTGAAATCGTCTTCAATTTTGAGCAATTCGTGCAGCACAAAGTGCATGTCGCGCAGGGGCGGCGTATAGGTAGGCATACAGATTACTCCTTGGAAGTTGGTTTCGATTTTCTGGAAGAGGCAGTGGTCGGCGCACTGGTCTTTCGGTAGCGCGTCAGAATATTTTCAAAGCCTTTGTTGGCGTGCTTGATGGCGTCGGGATGATTCAAGAACCTGGCTTCATAGTGCAAGGCCAGGATCAGACCGTGGATTTCGAAGGCCACTTGCTGTTCATCGGCGGCCTCATCAAGCTGGCCCTCTTCCTTCGCCTGAACAACAGCACGGTACAAGGCAGCAAGCCAGGTCTTGACAGAGCTCGCCAGGGCATCCCGCACCGGCCCCGGGCGGTCATCAAATTCGACGGCACCACTGATGAAGATGCAGCCCGACTGGAGTTCGACTGCGACACGCTTCATCCAGTTGGCAAACAGGGCTCGCACCCGTGGCAAACCGCGTGCTTCATCCATTGCAGGGAAAAAGACCTCATCGGAGAATCTGGCGTAGTACTCGCGGATGACCGAAATCTGGAGTTCTTCACGCGATCCAAAATGGGCAAATACGCCCGACTTGCTCATCTGTGTCACTTCAGCCAGAGTGCCAATACTTAACCCTTCCAGCCCGATTTGAGCCGCCAGGCCAAGCGCCGCGTCGACGATGATCTGCTTGGTATGTTGCCCCTTTTGCATGGCACGCCCGCCACGCGAATCTTGGCGACTGTTTGGCGCTGGGGTCTTG
>JBBQZA010000083.1:0-13173 GCA_038208175.1 Burkholderiales bacterium | reverse complement strand
AACACCACGCACGACGAATATTTCAGCGACAACAAAGCCCTCACGGTGCGCCAGCCGCTCTTCAACATGCAGCGTTATCAGCAGTTCAAGCAAGCCCAGGCCAACGTGGCCGAGGCCGAGGCCACGCTCGACCGCGACCTGCAAAATCTGGTGGTGCGGGTCACCGGTGCTTATCTGGAAACCCTGCTGGCGGACGATCAGCTTGACTTGGTGCTGATGCAAAAAACCTACTACACGACGATGCTGGACGCCGCCCGCAAAGGCCTGGCAGCAGGTTCGGGCACGCGCACCGACATTGACGATGCACAGGCCCGCCTCGACATGGCGCGGGCGCAGGAACTCGAAGCACGGCAGAACCAGGATTTCACGCGCCGTCAGCTCGAAATGTTGGTCAACGCCCCGGTACCGGCGGTGGCCAAGTTGCAGGTCTCTGCATTGCAGTTGCTGCCGCCCGCACCCACCGGTGTGCAAGCGTGGACGCAGATGGCGGAGCAGATGAGCCCTGAAATCAAGATCGCCCAGGCCCGATTAGAGTCAGCGCGGCGTGAAGTTGACAAGGCGCAGGCCGGCCATTACCCGACGCTGGACGCGGTGGCGCAATGGTCCAACAGCGGCAGTGAAAATATCACCACCATTCACTCGCGTTACGAAAACAAAACCATTGGCCTGCAGCTGAGTATTCCCCTGTATGCCGGTGGCTACGTCAGCTCGACCGTGCGCCAGGCGCTGGCCGAGCAGTTGCGTATTGAAGAATCGCTGGAAGCCCTGCGGCGCGATCTGGGTGTGCGGGTGCACAAGGAATATCGAGGCGTTACCGAGGGCATATTAAAGGTGCAGGCGCTGGAGCAAGCGGTGCGTTCGGCAGAGCAATTGTTGATCTCCACGCGCAAGTCGGTGCAGGCCGGCAGCCGCACACAGCTTGATGTCTTGAACGCGCAGCAGCAATACACCGTGACTTTGCGTGACCTGGCGCAGGCGCGCTATATGTACGTGATCTCGCGCGTGCGTCTGGCCTCCCTGGCCGGCCAGGAAGCGCAAGCCTCGGTCGATCAGGTCAATGGCTGGCTGATGTCAGCCGCACGCCCCTGATACGGTCTGGTGGTGAAACGGAGCACCCTGGCGGTGGCCCGGAGCACGCCGGTGGTGCACTCAGTTCCGCGAATGTCCCCCGCCTACGGCTCCTCCTTTATTTCGCTGCACTGAGCGCCCCATCGTCGTGCTCCTGCGTTGGTAGTTTGCGTGCCAATAAAGTCACCCAAGTTCTTGTCTTTCGAAGGCGACCTGGTACGAGGGATCAGCTCAGCACCACGCTGCTCAGGCGTCGCCGGTAGGTCGCCACGGTCGGGTCGACCGGCGGAATCTGTCCGTCGGCCACTTTCACTTTCGGCGGCTCGATGATATCCAGAATGGCGATGAAGGTTTTGCGTGCCAATTCATCGGACCAGGACTTGTCGCGCATCAGGATCTCCAGCAACTCGTCCATGGCGGCGCTCCATTGCTGAGCGGCCATCAGGGTTTGCGCTTTGTTGAAACGCGCTTCGAAGTCGCGTTTGTTGGCTGCTATTTTTGCATCGAATTTGGCTAGAGCCCCCGTCTTGTCTGAACTTCCTGCTGCAAAATCAATAGCGTTCATCCAGCGCTTCAGAGAATCGAATCGTCGCACCAGAGAGGTCTTGGCGATGACCGGCGCGAAGGCCACAATGGCATCGTCGGTCTGGCCGCGCTCAAGCAGCAGTTTGACGTAGGCAAAGCGCGCGTCTTCGTCCTCCGGCTTCTTCAGCACCGCCTGCTGCAGCGCTTCAAGTATCGCCTGCGGGTCATCGGGCCCGGGTGCGTCGCCGACTTCGACACTTGTCACCTCGGCTTCCAGCACCTCGCCAGCGGGCAAATGTTTGTCCAGAAATTCCTTGATCTGCCCTTCCGGCAGTGCGCCCATGAAGCCGTCCGCCGGCTTGCCATTCATCATCAGGATGCAGGTCGGAATGCTGCGAATGCCAAAGGCCTGGCTGAGTTCCTGTTCCTGGTCGGAATCAATCTTGACCAGTTTGAAACGGCCAGCGTAATCGGTCTCGATTTTCTCCAGCAGCGGGCCGATCACTTTGCACGGGCCGCACCAGGGCGCCCAAAAGTCAATCAGGACCGGGATCTGCATCGAGGCATTGATCACCTCGGCATCAAAGTTTTCAACAGTTACGTTCAACATGGGGGTTCACTCAGGCTTGTTAAGTAAAATTCAATTCTGATTCTGTCCGCAACACTATGCATAACATTCAAATCGGCGTCGTCATGGGCTCCAGTTCCGACTGGGACACCATGCAGCACGCAGTCCACATTCTCCAACAGTTTGGCATTAGGCATGAAGCGCGCGTCATTTCGGCGCACCGCATGCCCGATGAAATGTTTGCCTACGCCGAAACGGCGCTGGGCCGCGGCCTCAAAGCCATCATCGCCGGTGCCGGCGGCGCAGCCCACCTGCCGGGCATGCTGGCGGCCAAGACCGTACTGCCGGTACTGGGGGTGCCGGTGCCGTCCAAGCATTTGTCGGGAGTCGATTCGCTGCACAGTATTGTGCAAATGCCCAAGGGCGTGCCGGTGGCCACCTTTGCCATCGGTGCCGCCGGCGCCGCCAACGCGGCCCTGTTCGCAGTGGCGATGCTGGCCAATGAGGACGCTGTAGTGCGCGCCAAACTGCAGGCCTTTCGCGCCGAGCAAACCGAGATGTCGCGTGGCATGACGCTGCCGCCGATCTTATGAGCGCCGCCGGACCGATTTTGCCCGGCAGCAATTTGAACGGCCAGCAGGCCACGCTCGGGGTGATGGGCGGCGGCCAGTTGGGCCGCATGTTCGTGCAGGCGGCGCAGGCGATGGGTTATTTCACGGTGGTGCTGGACCCCGATGTCGTCAGCCCGGCCGGACTGGTCAGCCACTATCACATCAAGACCGATTACCTGGACCAGCAGGGCCTGGCGCAATTGATGCAGCGCTGCGCGGCGATCACCACCGAGTTTGAAAATGTGCCGGCGGCGGCCTTGCTGACGCTGGGCGCAGCGCGTCCAGTCGCGCCGGGCGCCGAAGCGGTGGCCATTGCCCAGGACCGGGCCAAGGAAAAAGCTCATTTTGTGCGTTGTGGTGTGCCGTGCGCACCTTATGCGGTGATTCAGTCGGCAGAGCAACTGGCCGCTGTGGCTGATGACCTGCTGCCGGGTATCCTGAAAACAGCGCGTCTGGGCTATGACGGCAAGGGACAGATCCGGGTGCGCTGCCGTGCCGATCTGGCAGCGGCCTGGAACGAGCTCAAGAACGTGCCCTGTGTGCTGGAGAAGCTGTTGCCGCTCAAGGCCGAGTGTTCCGTGATTGTGGCGCGCGGCTGGGACGGTGTCATGGTCAACCTGCCCTTGCAGCTCAATCTGCACCGCGACGGCATTCTCGCTGTGACCCTGGTCTACGAAGGAAATGTAGCGCAAGGCCTTGCTGAAAAAGCAGTTGCTGCTACCAAATCAATAGCGCAAGAGCTGCAGTACGTGGGTGTGCTGTGTGTCGAATTCTTTGTCCTGCAGGACGACACCCTGATCGTCAACGAGATGGCGCCGCGTCCGCACAACAGCGCTCACTATTCGCTCGATGCCTGCGATCTGTCGCAGTTTGAGCTGCAGGTTCGAGCGCTGGCCGGCCTGCCGCTGCTGCAGCCGCGCCAGCACAGCCCGGCCATCATGCTCAATCTGCTGGGCGACTTGTGGCGCGACGGTGTTGTGCCGCCGTGGGATCGGGTGCTGGCGCTGCCCGGTGCGCACCTGCATTTGTACGGCAAGCTGAAAGCCAGCAAGGGACGCAAGATGGGCCACCTGACGGTCACCGGCGCCACTGTGGCCGAAGTCCGCAGCACGGCGTTGGCGGCGGCCAAGTTGCTGGACATCGGGACCTTTTGAAGGCGGGTGGCGGCATGATTCTGGATGGCCTCAAGGCAGACTCGATAAGGCAAGCGGCGCAGCGGATCAAACAGGGTGAGCTGGTCGGTCTGCCGACTGAAACGGTCTATGGTCTGGGCGGCGACGCTGACAATGCGGCGGCCATCGGCAAGATCTTCAGCGCCAAAGGCCGGCCGCAAGATCACCCCTTGATCGTGCACGTTCTGGACAGTGCCAGCGTGTCGCATTTCGCCGACCAGGTGAGCGATTTTGCCGAGCGCCTGATGCAGGCTTTCTGGCCCGGACCGCTGACCCTGATCCTGCCCAGGCGCCCGGGCGTCGCCGCCGCCGCCGCCGGCGGACAGGATTCGATCGGCCTGCGCTGCCCCTCGCACCCGGTTGCCCAAGCCTTGCTGAGAGCTTGTCTTAATTGGGGTCAGACTCCAATTAATCGAAAAGAATTGGAGTCTGACCCCAATTATGTCGTCTGGGGCATTGCCGCGCCGAGCGCCAATTTGTTTGGGCGCGTCAGCCCGACCACGGCGCAGCATGTGCAAAGTGAATTTGGCAGCGATCTGCTGATTCTGGATGGCGGACCCTGCAGCGTGGGTATCGAGTCCACCATCATCGATTGCACACGCGGTGCGCCGGTGTTGCTGCGCCCCGGGGCCATCAGTCGCGAGCAGGTGCAGAGGGTCTGCGGCCAGCCGGTTTATTCAGTCGAAGAATTTGCCAGCGCAGAGCTGGCCGCGCCTCGCGCCTCGGGTACGCTGGCGTCGCACTACGCACCGCATGCCAAAGTGCGGCTGATGGATGCGCGCGAGATGCAGACCGCGCTGGATTTGCTGGGCGGCGAACCGGCTGCTGCGGCAGTCGAAGCGCCAAGCATTGCCATCTATGCCCGGACGCTGCTAAAGATCCGCTCCCCCCACGTGCTGAGCCGACGCATGCCGGACGCCGCCGTCGCCGCGGCACAGCAGCTGTTCGCCGTGCTGCGGGAGTTGGATGACCAGAGCGTCAAGTTGATCTGGGTCGAGACGCCGCCCACCAGCCCCGAGTGGGATGGCGTGCGTGACCGTTTGCAGCGGGCGTCGAGTTGATCGACGGCAAAGTTAAAAACTGTAGCCGACTGCCAGCGTCAGTACCGACGGATGGAAGGTGATGTCCGCCGAGCGCTCAATGCCCAGCGTGTTGGTGGTCATCGTCGTTCTGACGCGCGCGGTTGACCAGGCAGCGGTCAGCGACCACGGACCTGAGAGCTTGTAGCTGGCGCCCAATTGCAGGGCCGCTCCGATCGAGCTTTTCAAGCTGATCGTTGTCGCTCCGCCGTTGACTGCATCGTTGACGGCGGTTGACTCGGTTTTGTCGAATTGCGTGAAATTGACGCCGACACCGACAAACGGGCGAAGCTGGCTGGTCTTGTCGCCAAATTTGTAGTTGGCAAACAGGGTCGGAGCGACCTGCCGTACTTTGGCCGCGACCGCACCGTCCTGCGCTGCTACGCTGCCTGGAACCGCGGCGCCTGGAAGGACGACGAGCTTGACGTCATGCGTGGGCGGAACACCGAGCGCCAGTTCTGCTTCCCAGTTGTCACTGAGTTCGCGTGCCACACTGAAGAATAGAGTTGACTGGCTCTGGACTTTCAGGCTGAGTGCATTGACGGGCGTAAAGGGGCCCGACACGGCGCTGGCAGATGAGTTGGGTTCGACATTGACAAAGCCCAGCTTCACGGTCGTGCTTTGGGCCAGGGCAGTGCCCGACGCAGTCAGTGCCAGCAGCGCAGCGACAGATGCGAAATGATGAGTGTTTTTCATGATGTTTGCTCAGTCAGATTAAAACTGCGAGAAGAAGCCGCGCGCTGCTGCATTGCAGTACGGGGGCACCAGACCACCGTGATAGCTGGCGGTGACTGCGGTCGCCGCATTGGGACCCGCTGCAGCCGCAGTCGCCTGCTTGGCGGCTGCGAAGCCGAGCTTGGCGGCGGCAAACGGATCCGTGGCGCCGCTGACGGCCGAGTCAACGTCCAGCACCGTGACCAGGCCCTTGGGCAGGCTGGCCCACAAGGCGCCCATGACGCCGGTGTTCAGACTGTAGAAGACGGTCGGGTCGCCATTGCCGGCGCACAGCAGCACCGGGGCGGCCGGCGTCCAGCCGCGCAGGTCGTTCTTGGCCGCGGCCATGCGAATCGGGCTTTTTGCAGTCGCCGACGGTTTGCCATTGGTGAAGGACGGGAACACGCCATCCGGGTAAGCCATGGCGTCCTGCAGATAGCTCAGACGTGCGCTGTTCTTGATCAGGTTGCCCGGTCCAAAGCCCATGGCGAACAAGGCATCGGTAGCACCGGTTCCGGTCGGCGGTGTCATGCCCGCGAATGCCGGCGCCGGTGCGGTGTTGCTGAACAGCGCCAGCTGTGGCAGCTTGCCGCTGCTGACCACCGTGGTGAAGTCGTAGCTGCCGGGCAACAAGGTTTCGATGCCTGTGGCATAGGCACTTTCATAGATATCGGACGGCGTGCCGTAGAGATTGCCATAGGCTTTCTGAAAGCTGGTAAAGATCATCGGCGTGAAAATCGTGCCGCCGGCGTTTACCATGCCGTAAAAAGTGGCGTCCGACTGTGCCGCCAGCGCGTAGGGGCCCGACATCGGGGCCGAAGCCGTAACCGCTATGCCAGCCGCCTGCATCGCGCGGTGTGTCGCCATGGCGACATATCCGCCCTGCGAGTAACCCGTGATGAACAACTTGGCACTCGCCGTCGTCGGCGACATCAGCGTTGGCAAAGCCTTCTTGGCGGCGGCCAGTGCATCGATCATCTCCTTGGATTGCTGGTCCGCATTCAGGTACGGGTGGTAGCTCAGCGATGAACTGTCATAGCCTGCATAGTTGGGCGCCAGCACAATGTATCCCTGAGCCGCGTACAGGGCAGCTTGGAGTACCGCTTCAGAAAAGGCCGGGTTCTTGTCGTCCGAAAAGTCGGCCAGGTTAAAGTTTTTGCTGATGTTGGTGCCGTGGGCATAAAGCAGAATCGGGCGCGCGCCGGAGCACTTGGCGCTGCTGCCGGTGGGCACCATCAAGGCGCCCGAAGCGTCGGTGGCCTCGCCGGCACCCCCCACCGTTCCATACTTGATGTATTGCACGTCAACACCACAAGTCGGCGCGCCGGCGAGCTGCAGCAGACTCGGGGATTTGGCCGTCAACAAGGCGCTAAAGTCAGCCGCCGTCATCGACGTGATGCGCGGTGGCGGACTCTGCATCAACGAGCCGCGTGCCGGTTTGGCATCCTGCGCACCCAGCGGACCGCTATCGCCGCCGCCGCCGCAAGCAGCCAGCAGCACTGCAGCGCCCAAGGTCGCTGCCAGATTATTGAAATACCTCATCTTTGGTCTCCGATATATGTAGAACTGAAAACAAACGTTTAAGTTATCTCCGCTTTTAATGATATAGCGCAAACACAATTCGGTGAAGAAGGGTTAACCCATGGCCCTGATAGGGTCAGGGATGCTCTGAACAATCTGCCGACCCCCTCAAGCGGCGCTGTATCGGTCGACGGTTCTGCCAAGGATAATGCAGACATGGATTCGACCACGCCGTCTTCGCTCAGGGGTTTATCCCCGCGCACGGTGGGCCTGTCTGCGGCCGTGGTCACGGTGCTGATCTGGACCTCTTTCATCCTGGTGGCCCGCGCCTCCGCCGATCCGGCACGCGGTGGAACCCTGACGCCCTTTGATATTGCCTTTTGCCGCATCGTCGGCGCCAGTCTGATTCTGCTGCCCTGGGGCGCCTGGCTGGTGCGGCGCGACCGTTTGCAGGCGCTGGCGCATTCGTCCTTTTTTGGCCTGTCGCCCTTGCCGGCGCGCGTCACCGTCACGGTCGGACTGTTCGGGGGCTTGCTCTACGCGCTGATTGCCTACAGCGGTTTTTCGTTCGCCCCGGCCGTCCATGCATCGGTCCTGATGCCGGGCAGCTTGCCGCTTTGGACCACCTTGCTGGCGCTGTTCCTGCTGGGTGACCGGATCACGCCGGCACGCGCACTGGGGCTCGGTCTGATCGTGCTGGGCGACCTGCTGGTGGGAGGGGCCAGTCTGTTGCGCGCCTTTGACGGCGGCGAGGTCTGGAAGGGCGACCTGCTTTTCATGCTGGCGGCGTCTTGCTGGGCCACCTACAGCGTGCTGGCGCGCCGCCATGCGCTCGACGCCGTGCGCGCCACCATCGCCATCACGGTCTTTGCCTTTTTCAGTTTCGTGCCGCTCTACACCTTGCTGCTGCTTGGGGCTGTGGTGCGCGGCCAGGTGTTCAACGCACCCCTGCGCGAAGTGCTGTTCCAGTTGCTGTTTCAAGGCTGGGGCTCGGTCGTGATCTCGGGCATTACATTTACCAAAATGATTCAGTACTTCGGGCCGGTTCGCTCGACCATGATCACCGCGCTGGTGCCTGGGCTGTCGGCACTGGGCGCGCTGCTGTTCCTGGGCGAACCGCTGTACTGGAATCTGGCGGCCGGCCTGGCGCTGGTGACGCTCGGCATCCTGTTCGGTGTTCGCGCTGGAGCGGCGCGATGAATCTGCTGGCCTTTGATACCAGTACCGAGCTCATGTCGGTCGCGGTTCAGCGCAGCGTTGACGGTGTGAATCGAATCTGGCAGCACAGCGGCAGCGGCGGCGCACAGACTTCGGCCACGCTGATTCCTTCGATTCAGGCTTTGATGGCGCAAGCACAACTGCAGTTCGGCCAGCTTGAGGCGATTGTCTTTGGCCACGGCCCAGGTTCCTTCACCGGGCTGCGTAGCGCCTGCTCGGTGGCGCAAGGTCTGGCCTTTGGCGCCGGCCTCAAGGTGTTGCCGATCGGTACGCTGCTGGCAGTGGCAGAACAGGCGCGCTGGCAGCAGGAGACAGCGTCTGAGCGCTGGCAGGTGCTGGCGCTGCTGGACGCCCGGATGGACGAGCTGTATGCGGGTCGCTATGAATATGAGAGCGGAAACTGGAGGCAGATCGACGCTTGCGAGCTGGTGCGACCCGAAGAACTGGTTTGTGCAGCCGATTCTCACATGGCGGGCAATGTGTTTGCCACTTACGGCGCGCGCTTGCCCGCTTCGCCGCTGCAACGCATTGACGCCTTGCCGACTGCCGCTGCCATGCTGCGGCTGGCGCCGGCGCTGCTGCTTGCCGGGCAAGCGCTGCTGCCCGAGCACGCCTTACCCCTGTATGTCCGCAACAAGGTGGCGCAAACGACGCTCGAGCGCGCGGCGCAGAAGGCAGCACCGTGAATGCTCTGCTGAAAACCATTGAGGCGCGCTTCGAGCCGCTGACGGAGCAGCATCTCGATGCCGTTATGGGCGTGGAGCAGCAAGCCTATGCGCATCCCTGGTTGCGCGCCAACTTCTTCGATTCATTGCGTTCGGGTTACCAGGCCCAGTTGCTGATGGCCGGCGACACCCTGCTGGGCTATTTCGTTGCCATGAAAGGCGTGGACGAGGTTCATCTGCTCAACATTACGGTAGCAGCGGCGTATCAGCGTCAGGGCTGGGCGCAGGTCATGCTCGACGCCATCGCGCTCTGGGCCCGGGGGCAGGGTGCGAGATGGCTCTGGCTCGATGTGCGGGTGGGAAATCTACGCGCGATCGAGGTTTACCGCTCGCACGGCTACTGCCGCGTGGGCGAGCGCAAGAGCTACTACCCGGCGCTGCCGGGCCAACGCGAAGACGCGCTGGTGATGAACCTGCGTTTATGAGTCGAAGAGAATGCAGTCATGAGCCTTGACCTTGACCCCCGCCAGCGCGCCATGTTGCAGGAGATGGGGGTACGCGTCTGGTGGCCGAGAGCTGGAGCACCGGCGCCGGATCGGGTTGTGACCAAGGCGCCAGACAAGGAGCAGCGTGTCGTGCTGACGCCGAGCGACGACATCGCCAGCATGGACTGGCAAGAATTAGGTCAGGCAGTACAGCAATGCCAGGCCTGCAAGCAGCGCCTGGGTCGTCGCTCACCGGTCTTCGCGGGCGCCAATTTGCCGCGCCGCGCCGATTGGCTGGTGTTGGGCGAGCCGCCGGATGACAACGAGGAACGCCTGGGCACACCCTTCGCCGGCCAGGCCGGTCAATTGTTGGACAACATGCTGAAGGCGGTCGGTGTCAGCCGTCGGGCATCGGCTGGCGACGCTACGGATGGGGCCGCCAGCGCCGCTGCCGCCTATGTCAGCAACGTAGTCAAATGCCGCCCGGCCATAGCACGCAACCCGGAGCCGCAAGACCTTGGCGCCTGCGAAAAATATCTTCGACGCGAAGTGACGCTGGTGCAACCCAAGGTTATTTTGGCACTGGGCCGCTTTGCTGCGCAGGCTTTGCTGCAGGACAGTCGGCCCGACATTGCCAGCATCCCGCTCGGCAAGTTGCGCGGTCAGGTCTATCGCTACCAGGGCATTCCGGTGGTCGTCAGCTATCACCCGGCCTATCTGCTGCGAACACCGCAGGACAAGGCGCGCGCCTGGCTTGATCTGTGTCTTGCGTTGCAATGTGTCGAGCAGCGTGTCGCTTGATACCAGGTCGCTTTCGGATTCAAGAACTGGGGCCACAGCCGGAGTGTTCCGGGTTACAGCCTGCGCTGTGTTTTCTACAATGTGCGCATGACCCTTCTTGAAACGCTGCTCGCCTGCGAGCGCAAAAATGAATCTCTGCTGTGTGTCGGGCTCGATCCTGATCCACAGCGATTTCCGGCTGCTCTGCGCGGCGATGCCAGCAAAATTTATGACTTCTGCGCTGCCATCGTGGACGCGACAGCCGATCTGGTTATTGCCTTCAAGCCGCAAATTGCCTACTTTGCCGCGCACCGCGCTGAACCACAGCTCGAGCGTTTGATGGCGCATATGCGCCGGGTTGCACCGCAGGTGCCGGTCATTCTGGATGCCAAGCGCGGTGACATCGGCAGCACGGCCGAGCAATACGCAATCGAGGCCTTCGAGCGCTACGGCGCCGACGCTGTGACGCTGTCGCCGTTCATGGGTTTTGATTCGGTTCAGCCCTATCTCAAATACCACGGCAAAGGGGCTTTTCTTTTGTGTCGCACCTCCAATCCGGGCGGTGACGATCTGCAGAATCAGAGGCTGTCCAGCGTCGAAGGCGCGCCCTTGCTGTATGAGCATGTGGCAGGTCTCGCGCAGGGTCCCTGGAATCTGAATGGCCAGTTGGGTTTGGTCGTCGGCGCCACCTACCCGACCGAGATTGAACGGGTGCGGGTCGTCGCTCCCAGCCTGCCCTTGCTGATCCCTGGCGTCGGCGCCCAGGGCGGTGATGCGCTGGCCACGGTCAAGGCCGGCTGGCGCTCTGTGAATGGTGAAACGATTGCGCCGATCATCGTCAATTCGTCGCGTGCCATTCTGTATGCGTCCAGCGGCGAAGATTTTGCCCAGGCGGCACGCCAGGAGGCGCTGAAGGCGCGGGCGCTGTTGCAGGCCGCCAGGCAGTGAGTTGCAGACGATATTGACGGGTAAACCCGTGTGACAAAGCACTGAATTGGACCGATAGTTATGGGCCCCGCGTTCTGAGCGCGCCATAAAGAGGAAGCTCCATGACACAAACCAAGCTGATACTCGATTACGTCTACGATCACGAGGCCGCGCAACCGAACAAGGTTTACCTGACCCAGCCGGTCGGCGCCGGCCAAGTTGCCGATTACACCTGGGCCCAGGTGCTGGACCAGTCGCGACGTATGGCGACCCATCTGCAAAGCCGTGGCTTCGAGCCGGGCGCGCGCATCGCCATCCTGTCGAAAAACTGTGCGCATTTCATCATGGCCGAACTCGCCATCTGGATGGCCGGCTACACGACCGTGGCAATCTTCCCGACCGAGACTGCCGAGACCATTCGCTATGTGCTGGAGCACAGTGAAGCCAGCCTGCTTTTTGTCGGCAAGCTCGACAGCTGGCCGCAGCAGCAGAGCGGTGTGCCGACGGGCTTGCCGTGCATCGCGTTTGCGTTGGCGCCGAAAACGGATTTCGAGGCCTGGGACGCGATTGTGGCGCGCACGGCGCCCCTTGCCGGGCGGCCACAGCGCGCAGCCGACGATATGGCGATGCTGATCTACACCTCAGGCTCGACTGGAACGCCCAAGGGCGCGATGATCAGCTTCGGCGCCATCACCCGCGCCGCCGAAGGCATTGCAAGCGACACGCGCAAGCGCGTCGGCGCGGGCACTGACAGTCGCATGCTCTCCTACCTGCCATTGGCGCACAGCTTCGAGCGTTCCTGGGTCGAAGCTTCTTCGCTGGTCGACGGCGGCACGCATCTGTTCTTCGCCGAGTCGCTCGATACCTTTCTGCAGGACCTGCAGCGGGCACGGCCGACCCTGTTCATCTCGGTGCCACGCCTGTGGCTCAAGTTTCAGCAAGGCGTGTTCTCGAAGATGCCACCGAAAAAGCTCGATCGCCTGCTTGGCATCCCGCTCCTCGGCCGCCTGGTGGCGCGCAAGATCCTTAAAGGGCTGGGGCTGGACCAGGTGATTCAGGCCGGCAGCGGCTCGGCGCCGATACCGGCCGACCTGATCGCCTGGTACCGCAAGCTCGGGCTCAAGCTGTTCGAAGGCTATGGCATGACCGAGGACAACTCCTACTCCTTCAGTTCGAACGAGAACTTCGGCGAGCCAGGCTATGTCGGCGTGCCGCTGGCCGGTGTGCAGGCGCGCATCAGTCCGCAAGGCGAGATCCTGATCAAGTCGCCCGGGCAGTTCAGCGGGTACTACAAACAGCCGGAGTTGACGGCAGCCTCGTTCACCGAGGATGGCTTCTTCCGCACTGGGGACCTGGGCGAGCAAAGGGCCGACGGCCTGCTCAAGATCACCGGTCGCGCCAAGGAGTTGTTCAAGACCGGCAAAGGCAAATATGTGGCGCCGGCGCCGATCGAGAACCTGCTCAACGCGCACCCGCTGATCGAACTCTCGCTGGTCTCGGGTGTCGGTCAAGTGTCTGCGTATGGCATG
The DNA here is from genome assembly GCA_038208175.1 of Burkholderiales bacterium. Classification (GTDB taxonomy): domain Bacteria; phylum Pseudomonadota; class Gammaproteobacteria; order Burkholderiales; family Burkholderiaceae_C; genus Rhodoferax. The sequence goes on along the minus strand of JBBQZA010000083.1, from coordinate 311 downwards.
GTGGTGCTGGCCGAAGCGATCCGGCCCCAATTGGCGGATCGGCAGGTGCGCTCGCGGGTCGAGAGTGAACTGGCCCAACTGTTGAAGGACGTGAACCAGAAATTGTCCGAGTACGAACACCTGCGCATGCTGGTGGTGGTGTCAGAACCCTGGTCGATCGAGAACGGAACTCTGACGCCGACCATGAAAATCAGGCGTTCCCGCATTGAAGCGGCGGTCGCCCCCCAGGTAGAAGCCTGGTACGCCAGCCCCAGCGTCGTACACTGGGTCTGAGAAAAACTTTCACAAGCCCATCAGATGCCGACTCCTGC
>JBBQZA010000082.1:0-13289 GCA_038208175.1 Burkholderiales bacterium | reverse complement strand
CGCCACCTACGCGCTGCCGCCGGTGTCGGCCTTGATCATGCTGGCCGGCATTTACTATGGAGCGCAGTATGGCGGTTCGACCACTGCCATTCTGGTCAATCTGCCCGGTGAAGCCTCCTCCGTGGTGACCGTCATCGACGGTTACCAGATGGCAAGGCAGGGCAGGGCGGGGCCAGCGCTGGCGGCCGCCGGTTTAGGCTCGTTTTTCGCCGGTTGTGTCGGCACCCTGGTGCTGGCGGCGTTTGCTGTACCGTTGACCGAAGTGGCCTTCAAGTTTGGCCCGGCCGAGTATTTTTCCCTGATGGTTCTGGGCCTGATTGGCGCTGTGGTGCTGGCCTCGGGCTCCTTGCTCAAAGCCTTTGCCATGATCTTGCTGGGCCTGTTGCTGGGTTTGGTGGGGACCGATGTGAACTCGGGGGTGGCCCGCTTCAGTTTTGATATTCCGGAGCTCACCGACGGCATCGGCATCATCGCCATCGCCATGGGTATTTTTGGTTACGGTGAAATCATCAGCAATCTGGCCAAGCATGAAAGTGAGCGCGAGGTGTTCGCGGCCAAGGTCGAGGGCCTGATGCCAAGCAAGCAGGATTTCAAGCGCATGGTGCCGGCGGTTTTGCGCGGCACATCGCTGGGCACCTGCCTGGGTATCTTGCCTGGTGGTGGTGCCTTGATAGCGTCTTTTGCGGCCTACACGCTTGAAAAGAAGACCAAGCTGCAGCCTGGCGAAGTGCCGTTTGGCAAGGGCAACATCCGTGGCGTGGCAGCGCCTGAAGCGGCCAACAACGCGGCCGCTCAAACTTCTTTTATCCCCTTGCTGACGCTGGGCATCCCACCCAATGCGGTAATGGCCTTGATGGTGGGTGCCATGACCATCCACAACATCCAGCCCGGGCCGCAGGTGATGACCAGCAACCCGGAACTGTTCTGGGGCTTGATCGCCTCGATGTGGATTGGCAATGCCATGCTGGTGATCCTGAACCTGCCCCTGATCGGGATTTGGATCAAGCTGCTGACCATTCCCTACCGCTGGCTGTTCCCGGCCATCGTGCTGTTCTGCGCCATCGGTGTGTACTCCACCAACAACAATACCTGGGACATCTGGATGGTGGGCATTTTCGGTGTTATTGGTTATCTGTTCATCAAGCTCGGCGCCGAGCCCGCGCCATTGATTCTGGGCTTCATCCTGGGGCCGATGATGGAAGAAAACCTGCGCCGCGCCTTGCTGCTGTCACGCGGTGACTGGAGCGTATTCGTCACGCGCGGCCTGTCGGCAAGCCTGTTGGCGGTGGCGGCCTTGTTGCTGATCATCGTGCTGCTGCCGGCGATCAAGCGCAAGCGCGAAGAGGCTTTTGTCGACGACTGAGATGCGCCCGCGCGCGCAAGCCAGTGCCAGCGGCATCTAATCCTGGGCGAACCGTTTACGCTCTGGGTCGCAGCGGGTAGCGTGGCGGTGATTGCCGACATCTTCGTCTCCAGCCGCAGCGGACGCGCAGTTTAACCCGGAACACTCCGGCGTGGCACTCAGTTGCGCGAATGTCCCGCGCGGCGCACCCCTTGATTTCGCTGCGCCGCTCACCCAAGCTCCCAGGCAAGCGGCGGTGTTGGCACGCCAGTACCTGCTTATCAAAGGCGACTGGGTATCAAACGCGCGGACCTTCTTCGGGTGGTTGGCGTTCCGGCAGGGCGCTGGCATCCACCAGGTCACGGTAAGCGTGCCAGCTGGCGTGACCGAGCAGAGGCATGATAAAGACCAGACCCACAAAAAGCGTGGCGAAACCGAGCAGGGTCAGGACCATGATCAGTGCTGCCCACAGGGCCAGCGGCAGCGGGTTGGTCAGCACCGACTGCCAGCTGGCCAACACGGCCTGCAGCACATCGACGCGGCGGTCCAGCAGCAAGGGCATGGCAATCACACTGGAGGCAAATATCGGCGCTGCCAGCAAGCCGCCAAAGGCGAGCCAGAGTTCAAACAGGTGCTGCTGCGGTGCCAGCACAACGAAGTTCAAAAAATCCAGTGGGCCGGTCACCGGCTGCGGCGCCAACAGCGTGATCAGTGCGGCCGATGTCAGCACCCAGCCGGTGCCGGCCAGCGCCAACAGCAGGCCGAAGCGCACCAGACTCCAGTAGCCGCCCTTCACCGCGTAGCGTGAGTGTTGCCAGCGGGTCCAGGTCTTGAGCACAAGTTGCAGATTGCAGGGCTCGCCGCGTTCGAGTGCGCGACTGATCGAATAGAGGCTGGTGGCGAGCACCGGCGCCACCACCAGAAAGCCGGACAATGCACCCGCCAGCAGCCAGAAATAGCGACCCACCAGCAGCACCAGCAGCGCGCCAAAGGCGGCAAAGAAGACGCCGTGCGCAAGGCTCAGCCAGCCGCCACGCCGCATGTCCTGCGCGCCGCGCGCCAGCCAGCCAAGCGGCTGGGACAGGTTAATGCTGCGGATAACCGGCAGCGCCAGTTTGCCAGCGTTCGGCAGCATAGCCGGAGGAAGGTTCGAATCGGTCACGATGGGCGCAAGCATACAGCCTGAATGGGCGCTAACGCCGGTGCCCATGTTGGTGTTTTCCTCAGTGGACAAGGCTGCGCGGGCTGGTTAGGCTGCGGCACCCCAGCTTCTGAATAAACCAAAATGAACACACCCTATGTGCCGCCACCGCCTGTCGGGCCGCAGGCGCTGATGCTGCCGCTGGGTTTGATCGATCCCCTGCGCTGGCTGGCAGCCGGCTGGCGCGACTTGCTGGCACAGCCGCGTATCGGCATCTTTTACGGTCTGTGTTTTTGGGGCATGGCCATCACCTTGGCCCTGGTGTTTCAGGCCAAACCCGAATACACCTTGTCAATGGTGTCGGGCTGTCTGTTGGCCGGTCCGTTTCTGGCGATGGGACTGTATGAGGTGAGTCGCCGTCGCGAACAGGGCCTGGCGCCCGACCTGCGGTCTTCGCTGACCTGCTGGAACTCGCACCTGCGCAGCATGAGCATGCTGGTGCTGGTGCTGATTGTGCTGGAACTGCTCTGGGGGCGCGCCTCGCTGGTGGTGTTTGCGGTCTTTTTCAATACCGGCATGCCGTCCACCACGGGCGTCATCAATGCCGTCTTCAACGCTGAAAACCTGGAGTTCCTGTTGGCCTACCTGATCGTCGGTGGGGCCTTCGCGGCACTGGTATTTTCAAGCTCTGTGGTATCGATTCCGATGATTCTGGATCGCGACACCGATGCCATTTCGGCCGCCATTGTCAGCTTCCGGGTGGTGTTCTCGAACCCCGGCGTCATGCTGTTCTGGGGGGCCCTGATTACGCTGCTGCTACTGACTGCGCTACTGCCCTGGGGTCTGGGCCTGATTCTGATCGGCCCCCTGCTCGGGCATGCGACCTGGCATGCCTACCGCGGCGCCGTGCGCTGGCAGGAGCGGGTGGGAGAAGTTGCTCCTGTAAGATCATAAGCATCAATGCACTCAGTTCAGTCAACAGAATCAGCCACAACACTCGATCACCTCGATCGGGCGCAGTGGATTGTCGTGATGGGAGTGGCGGGCTGCGGTAAGTCGACCTTGGCCCAAGGGCTGGCGGATGCGGTGCAACTGCCGTTCATTGAAGGGGATGAATTTCACTCTGCCGAAAACAAACGCAAAATGACCCAAGGCATTGCCCTGGATGATGCGGACAGGCAGGGTTGGCTCGACAGCCTTGGCAAGGAGTTGCGTAAGCATGTTGGCGGGGCCGTACTGGCTTGCTCGGCGTTAAAGCGTGCCTACCGTGATCGTTTGCGCGCGGCGGTACCTGGTCTGCGCTTCATTCATATCAAGCTAACGCAGGACCTGGCCAATGCGCGAGTTGCCGCCCGCTCCGCAGAACATTTTTTCCCCAGCAGTGTGGTTGCCAGTCAGTTTGCGGCACTGGAAGACCCGGTGGGCGAGGAGCGCGTGTTACAACTCGATGGCTCGTTGACGCCATCCGAGTTGCTCGCCGGTGCGCTCGCCTGCGTCCGGCGCCAGAAATAGGCTGCTTATGCGGTATGCATGCCATACTTGCTGATGGCTTCCCACAAGCCATTCAGATAGACGGCGCCGAGCGCACGGTCGTACAGGCCATAGCCCGGCTTCCCAGTCTCTCCCCAGATCATGCGGCCATGGTCCGGCCGCACATAGCCTCTAAAACCGACGTCGAAATACGCTTTGACGATGGCAGCCATGTCCAGCGAGCCATCACGTGAATTGTGGGTCGACTCGTAAAACGTTCCGTCGGGCTCCACCTTCACGTTGCGCAGGTGGCCAAAGTGAATCCGCCCCATGCCGCCAAACTCGCGCACCAGCGCCTCTACGTTGTTGCACAGGTCGGCGCCCAGGGAGCCCGAGCACAGGGTCAGGCCATTGGCAGGCGAATCGACAATCTGTAGCAGGCGCATCAGATCATCGCGGTTCTTCACAATGCGCGGCAGGCCGAAGATCGGCCGCGGCGGATCATCGGGGTGCATGGCCATTCGAACGCCCACCTCCTGCGCCACGGGAATGATGGCTTTCAGGAAATATTCAAGGTTCGCCCACAGCGCCTCCTCATCAACTGCCTTGTATTCGCCCAGCAGGCTCCTTAGTTCTTCTGGCTTGTAGCTCGCGTCCCATCCCGGCAACGCGATGCCGCGCTCGGGATCGATGCTGGCCACGGTCGCGGCGTCAAAGGCAAGGGTCAGAGAGCCATCTGGCAGTTGCCTGGCCATTTCGGTACGCGTCCAGTCGAATACCGGCATGAAGTTGTAGCAAATGACCTTGACTCCGGCCATGGCGCAGTGGCGTATGTTCTGCGCAAAATTCGCAATCAGGCGATCCCTTGAGGCCTTGCCGAGTTTGATGTCCTCGTGTACCGGGATACTTTCGACCACCTCGAACTTGAGTCCACAGTCTTCGATGCGCGCGCGCAACGCCTGCAACTTGGCCAGCGGCCAGACTTCGCCCACGGCAACATCGTAGATTGCCGAAACTATTCCGTACAGGCCCGGAATCTGGCGAATGTAATGCAAGGGCACGGGGTCTGATTCGCCGAACCAGCGAAAGGTCATCTTCATGTCATGTGGCTCCTGCAGCAGTGGCAGGCCCCATCGCCCGCCAGGCGGCGATGAACTTGCGCGCATTGGTGGCAGTTTGCTCGACTGTCATACCCGGTTTGTAAAGCGCCGAGCCCAGACCGAAGCCAGCCGCGCCGGCGTCTACATAAGGCTGCATGTTGTCGGGTGTGATGCCGCCGACGGGCAGCAGGCGGCATCCCTTCGGCAGAACAACGCGAATGGCCTTCAGAATCGCCGGCGTCACCAGCTCCGCGGGGAAAATCTTGAGGGCGTCGGCGCCGGCGGCCAGTGCGGCGAAGGCCTCGGTCGGCGTGACGATGCCAGGCACACAAAGAAGCCCGGCGGCCTTGGCGGCGCGGATCAGGGCAGGGTCGGCGTGCGGCATGACCGCAAGCTCGCCGCCGCAGGCAGCGAGTTGCTCAATCTGGCCGACTGCGAGCACCGTGCCGGCGCCGACCAGTACATCGCGGGGCAGCGCGCGGCGCAGTGCGGCAATGCTGGCAAACGGATCGGGTGAATTAAGCGCAACCTCGATCAGGCGAAAGCCCGCATCAACGAGTTTCAATCCGATGTCAGCGGCCTCATCCGGTCTGATGCCACGCAGAATGGCAACCAGCGGCAGAACCGAAATGGCCGCATTGAAGCGATCGGTCAATGTCATGTGATGGGCCATCAATCCTCCCATAATAATCAGGTGGTTTCTGCGAGCAGGCCGGCGGCAACGGCGAAGTTCCACAAGCCGATCGGTGCCGTGTTGTCGAGAACGGTGGCGGTCGGCTGGCCGAGGTAGCGCAGTGCGTGGGCGTAGCGCTGGCAAAGCGCCGACTCGCCGATCATGACCAGCGGCGCCGCTGCCAGTTCCTGCGCGTGGGCCAGGCCTGACACCAGCTCGCTGCCGATCAGCAGGCCCGACAGGTAGTCGGCCAGTGCCGCATGCGGCAAACGCCCGGTCAGACCCAAGGTCCGCGTGCCGAAAATCTGGTGCATGACATCGCCGGGACGGCTGCGCTCGGCTTCGACAAGACCCAGTTCAAAGGCCGTATGATCGATCTCGCTCTTCGCTTCCCGTTGCTGCGGCAGCAGGCGGCCCAGGATCGAATGCTGGCACAGCACGGCGAACAACTCGCCGGTCATGTAGGTCGAGAAACGCAGTATCTTGCCGTCCTCTACCTGCACCCATTTCGAATGCGTTCCCGGCAGCACGATGCAACTGCGCGCCGCCCATTGCCGGTTTTCTGACAAGGCGCCGGCGATCTGGATTTCCTCGCCACGCATCACGTCGGGAAGCAGCCCGGGTTCGTCGAACAGGACGCCAGGAGCGATGGCGATGTCCGCTCCGAGTCCGCTCGGTACAGTCACATGGCTTTGCGCCAGCACGGTGATGTCGGCTGGGCAGCGCACATACGGCGCCTCGCGCCAACCCTGCGCGCTGCCGACCATGCCGCTGGCAACGATGGGGAGTCTTGGCCACTGGCGCACCCATTCGCCGGCAATTGCGGCGAATGCCTGTTCGAAACCGTTTGAGCCGGCCACCGGCAGGTGCTGGATGCCGTGCCCCGATCGCCGCGTCTCGACAACCTTGGCGTCCTGCATCAAAAAGGCGCGCAGGCTGGAGGTGCCCCAGTCCAGAGCAAGCAGTCGCGGCGCCAGAACGCAGGTGGTCAATTTGCTAATCTTCATGCGTCAATCCCTGTAGAGGGGGGCGTATCGGCACTGCAATCAGCTTGGTGGGCGTGGCTTAGCGCGCGTTGCGCCGTCCTCTCGATCAGGCGGCGAGCGGCTGCCTCAGCCGCCTGTGGATTTTTGCGGCGGATGGCATCGGCCAATTCGTGGTGCTCTGTGATGGTTAACGCAATGTGCGCGTCGTCGTCTACGAATGTGACGTCAAAAATCGCGCGCTGCAAGGCGCTCACGGCGTCGCTGAGTTGTTGCATGACGACATTGTGGGCGGCGACCAGAACCGCCCTGTGAAAACGAATGTCCGCTTCATGAAAGAGGTCGACGCGGGTCGGGTTGGCGGCCATCTCGTTGTAGCTGGCTTCGATGTCGACGAGGTCGACAGCGGTTGCGCGCTGCGCCGCCCAGCGCGAGATGCTCGGCTCGATCAGGCTACGCACTTCGATCAAGGAACGAATCAGCGACGGATTTGTGCCTTTTTCCAGGGTCCATTCCAACACGTCGGCATCAAGGTAGTTCCAGCGCTCGGTCGGCATCACGAACAGGCCCCGATGGCGCTGGGCGTCGATCAGCTTCTTGGTGGAAAGCACCTTGACGACTTCGCGAATCATGTTGCGTGATACGCCGAAATGCGCGCACAGGTCAGCTTCCGACGGTAGGGCCGAACCAGGCGCAAAATCGCCGTGGGCAATCCTCTTGCCAAACAGTTGAGTCAATCGCTCAGTCTTGTTCATCGCAATTCTCTCGGACTGTCCTTTAAGTGGAGTCGGGGTTTTCCGGCGTTTCATCGTAGAACAATCGGAAAAAATTGTAGTACAAACTAAATTTTCTGTACTAAAATTCAAGCACCCATCAAACCATCGCTGCCTCCATCGCTTACTTCGTGCCTTCGAAAAACACTGGAACGGAAATGAACCACCCGGCCGCCCGGCGCACAGAAGATGATTGCCGGCAAGGGTTCGCGTCCTGCCGGAATTCAAATAACGAGGGTAAGTGAAATGGCTAAGGTGACCCTGAAGAACTTGGTGAAGCAGTACGGATCGGCGAAGGTCGTCGACGATCTTTCGATCGAAATACAGGACAAGGAATTCGCTGTTCTTGTGGGTCCTTCGGGCTGCGGAAAGTCGACCGCCCTGCGCATGATCGCCGGCCTTGAATCGATCAGCTCGGGCGAGATTTACATCGGCGACACGCTGGTCAACGAGCTGGAGCCGAGGGATCGCGACATCGCCATGGTGTTCCAGAACTACGCACTCTACCCGCACATGAACGTGCGCGAGAACATGGGCTTCGGGCTCAGAATCCGCAAACTCTCCGAGGCTGAAATCGACACCCGGGTGCGGGAGGCCGCCGACATTCTCGGCCTGGGCGAGTTGCTGGACAGGAAGCCGAAAGAGCTGTCTGGCGGGCAGCGGCAGCGGGTGGCGGTGGGCCGGGCCATCGTGCGCAAACCCAGGGTGTTTTTGTTCGACGAGCCGCTATCGAACCTGGATGCCAAGCTGCGGGTAGCGATGCGCGCCGAGATCAGCAAGCTGCATCAGCGCCTGGGCGCCACGATGATCTACGTCACGCACGACCAGGTCGAGGCCATGACCATGGCCAACCGCATCTTCATCATGAGCAAGGGCGTTGTGTTGCAGAGTGGTGCTCCGATGGAAGTCTATTCAAAACCGGCCAACCGTTTCGTCGCCGGCTTCATCGGCTCGCCGGCGATGAATTTCTTCGATGCCCGAATCGTCTCGGACAAGGGCGTGCTTTTCATCGATGGCGCAAGCTTCCAGGTTGCGATGCCGGAAGCCTTCCGGACCCCTCTTGAGGCGTATGCCGCCAGGGATGTCGTCTTTGGCGTGCGCCCGGAAGATGTTTCCCTGCACCAGCCTGGGATCGACGGCGGAAATACGATCACGGCGAAGGCCGAGGTGGTCGAGTTGCTCGGATCAGAAATTTTTGTCCATCTGACGTGCGGCGCGCATGCGCTGGTTGCCCGCATGGCGGTTCCTGAGCGGATGATTTCCGCTGGCGAGACGATCCAGATCGATTTCAGGATGGCCAAAACACATGTTTTCGACAAGGAGTCGTCGCACACCATCATTTAGGATGGGCTTGTAGGCCTGCCCTGGGCAGCGGCATGTCATGTAGAGGTATTTCTAGGGTGTTTTTTGTTACTTAACTTGGAGGTTTTTATGAAAAATAAACTGTCAATAACACTGGTAGCGTTGTCGACGCTGTGCATTTGCGCGGGCGCCATGGCGCAGACTGGTGAAATTCGCGTGTTGCTGGCCAATCATCCTTACGGGGAATTGCTCAAGCAGTCAATTCCCCTGTTCGAGAAATCCTCCGGCATCAAAGTCAATGTCGAAAGCCTGCAGGAAAGCCAGCTCACGCAAAAGCTCACGACCGAATTCGCCACCAAGTCTTCCACGGTCGACGTCTTCATGACGCGGCCGCTGCAGGAAGGCAAGATGTTTTCCAAGAATGGCTGGTATGCGCCACTCAGCAGCTACGACTTCGCCGATTATCCGAAGAACATCATGGATGCCGCTTCTTTCGGTGGCAAGCCCTACATCGTGCCGCTGGTGACCGAGTGGCAGGTGCTTTACTATCGCAAGGACCTGCTGCAACAAGCTGGCTTGAAGGTGCCAAGCAACTTCGACGAACTCGAGGCGGCGGCCAAGAAGCTCAATTCCGAGAGCGTCGCCGGCTTTGCCTCGCGCGGCAAGGGCGCTGCGGCCGTGACGCAGTTGTCGAGCTACGTTTTCAACTACGGCGGTCAGTACCTCGACAAGGGCACCGCGGTCTTCAACTCGAAGCCGGCGCTCGATGCCACGCGCTTTTATGGCAAGCTTCTCGGCAACTATGGGCCCAAGGGCGTGACCTCCATGTCATGGGAGAACATCATGCCGCTGTTCCAGGCGGGCAAGGTGGCGATGTGGACCGACGCTTCGGTGTTTTACGGGCAGGTGGTCGATCCGTCCAAAACGCAGATCCCGGTGAAGGATTTCGACATCGCCAACTTCCCGGCTGGTCCCAAGACAAACGCTCCGTTTATCGTCTCCTCCTGGGGCATGTCTGTTGCCAGTCAGTCGAAGAAACAAGACATGGCGTTGAAGTTCCTGAACTGGGCGTCGAGCAAGGAGATGGCCATCAAGGGCATGATGGACAACATCACCATGGCGCGTTCCTCAGTCTGGGAAGACGCGGTCGTGCGCAGCAAGATGAACCCGGGCCTGATCGCAACACGTGCTTTTGCGGCCAAAAACGGTACGCCAGTCGACCGTCCGTACATGAGTGCCGTCGGCGAGGCACGCGATCTGATCGGCGAACTGGTCATTGAATCGATCAATACCAAGGGTACCTCGGCCAAGCTCGAGCAAATGGCCAAGGAGAAAGTCGACCGCGTCAACGAACTGCTGCGGGACAGTGGCGAATACGGCAAGTAAGCACGCATGCCTCGGTGACTATGATCCGGTCAAGCTTTACGGAGCGGAATTTGCGGATACTGTTTCCGCTTCCGGCCATCATCTTTATCGGGCTGCTGATGGTGTTCCCTATTCTCTATACGCTGTATCTGAGCTTTACCAACTGGAATCTCACCTCGGGGATGCCAGCGGAATTTGTAGGAATGCGCAGCTACCTGCGCATTCTTGTCGAACCACGCTTTCTGCACGCGCTGGGCAGGACCTTCACTTTCACCGCATTTGCCGTGGTGATCGAGGTGTTCCTTGGCGTCACGATTGCCATCATTCTCAACCGCGCCTTTGTCGGCAAAAGCGTGGCGAAGTTACTGCTCTTGCTGCCGCTCGTCGCCACGCCGGTGGCGGTCGGCATCGTTTTCAATCTCTTTTACGATCCAACCATCGGTCTGCTCAATTTCGCTCTCGACGCGCTCGGTTTGCCTCAGGGGCGCTGGGTCTCGAGCGAGCAAACGGTCATGGCGTCGCTGATCCTGGTCGACGTCTGGCAATGGACGCCGATGATCACGCTGATCGTGCTGGCCGGCCTGGCCGGCCTCTCGGAAGAGCCCATCGAGGCGGCCCGCGTGGACGGCGCGAGCCAATGGCAGATATTGCGCTTTGTGACGATCCCGATGGTCATGCCGGTCATCCTGACGGCGACGATCCTGCGCCTGATTGATGCCCTGAAGACCTTTGACATCATTTTCGCGATGACCGGCGGCGGTCCCGGTTATGCGTCGGAAACGCTCAACATCATGGCCTTCAAGTACAGCTTCGAGTATTTCCGCATGGGTCAATCGGCGGTTCTTCTGGTGGTGCTGTTCCTGGTGGTCTTGTTGTGCAGCCTCGGCATCATGAAGCTGCGCGCATCGTCCGAACTATAAGAAACCGCAGATGAAAAACAAACTCATCTCGAACGTTCTTTTCTATCTCATGGTCGCCATCATTGCGCTCGTCGTGCTGTTCCCGTTCCTGTGGATGCTCTCCTCGTCGTTCAAGACACAGGTGGACATCATTGCATGGCCACCCAAGCTCTTCTTCGTGCCGACACTGCAGAATTACCGCAAGGTCTTCGAGGAGCAGGACTTCCTGAAATACTTCATGAACTCGACGATCGTCGGCGGCGTGTCGGTCGGCCTGTCGCTCGTGCTCGGACTGCCAGCCGCCTACTCGATTTCACGCTACACGCAGAACAAGCTTGCGGTGTTCATCCTGCTGGCGCGTCTGATGCCCGGCATTTCCTTCCTGATGCCGTGGTACATCGTCTTCTCCCGGCTCGGCCTGATGGACAGCTATGTGGCGCTGATTCTCTCGCACATGCTCATTGCGCTGCCGATCGTGGTCTGGATCATGTCAACCTACTTCAGCACCATTCCGCGCGAACTCGAGGAGTCGGCGATGGTCGACGGCGCCACGCGCCAGTATGCGTTCCTGAAGATCATCCTGCCACTCTCGGGGCCGGGCATCATCACCGCGACCACGCTGTCATTCATCTTTTCCTGGAACAACTTCATGTTCTCCCAGGTGCTGAGCATGGAAAAGACGAAGACGCTGCCGATCGCCGTCTATAACTTCATCTCCTATGCCGAGGTCGACTGGGGCGGCGTCATGGCCGCGGCCGTGGCGATCATGGCACCGGCGATTGTGCTGACAATGATTTTCCAGAAATACGTGGTCAAGGGGCTGACGATGGGGGCGGTCAAGGGGTAGCCGGCCCCTTCGCTCAAGGCCATTTTCTAGAACCGAGTTCATGCAGTGAGTCAACTTGACATCCTGGTCCTTGGCGAAGCGTTGGTGGAATTCAACCAGACCGGGGAGTCTGGTGGACAGATCTACCTGCAGGGCTTCGGCGGTGATACGTCCAACTTTGCAATTTCGGCGGCCCGACAGGGCGCAAGGGTTGGCTACCTCTCGGCCCTGGGCAATGATACGCATGGCGGCTTGCTGCGCGCGCTCTGGGATCGCGAAGGCGTAGACCACGTCGGTGTGCGCACCGATCCACTGGCATTTACCGGAATTTATTTCGTCACACACGATGCTCGCGGTCACCATTTCAGTTTCATGCGGGCCGGCTCGGCCGCGAGCCGAATGCAGCCGCCGGACTTGCCCCAGGCTCGGATTGAGGCTGTGCGCCTGCTGCATTTGTCGGGCATCAGCCTGGCCATCTCCCCGTCCGCTTGCGACACCGCCTACGCCGCAATTGAGATCGCCCGTGCTGCAGGCGTGAAGGTCTGCTTCGACACCAACCTTCGACTGAAGCTCTGGCCCATCGACCGTGCGCGTGCCGTCATGACGGATGTGATGCGACGCTGCGACATCTGTTTGCCCAGTCTGGACGATGTCTTGGCCCTGAGCGATCTCAAGGAGCCTGAGGCGATCGTGGACTGGTGTCTTGGACTTGGAGCCAGGATCGTCGCCTTGAAGCTCGGGGCAGCCGGCGCGATTGTCGCGGATCAAGGGCAACGCCACGTCATTCAGCCACATCCCTGTCGCCCAGTGGACGCAACCGGGGCCGGCGATGCTTTTGGCGGCGCCTTTGTGGCGCGCCTGCTGGCCGGTGACGATTTGCTGGGTGCCGGACGTTATGCATCTGTGGCCGCCGCGCTGTCCACTGAAGGCTATGGTGCCGTCGAGCCAATTCCCGACGCAGAGCGCGTGCGCGAAGCCTTGATCTCAGTTCGGTAAACGGCAGATCGTCAGCCGGGGTATCTGCAGAGCACTTTTCCCCACTATCATCGGAGCAGACTGTTTTAACCGATGGAGCAAAGACTATGGATTTGGGTATTGCAGGCAAATGGGCACTGGTATGTGGCGCCAGCAAGGGGCTTGGTTTTGGTTGCGCGCAGGCGCTGGTGCGCGAGGGCGTGAACGTGCTGATCGTCGCGCGCACTGCAGAGGTGCTGCAGGCTTCGGCGGCAAAATTGACAGCCGAAAGCCAGGGCGCGGCGGTCCAGTATGTAGCCGCCGACATCACCACCGTCGAAGGACGCGAGGCAGTGTTTGCTCTGCGGCGCGACTTTGATATCGTTGTCACCAATGCTGGCGGCCCACCGCCCGGGGACTTTCGCGACTGGGATCGCAACGCCTGGATCAAGGCGCTGGAT
>JBBQZA010000081.1:0-13405 GCA_038208175.1 Burkholderiales bacterium | reverse complement strand
ATCCTGGATGTGCTGGCCGAACATGCACCGAGCGTCAGCGACACCACGGAATTGACGTCCCTGATACGGTTGGCACTTGGGCGTGCGATTGTGCAGCAAGTATTCCCGGCCAATGAAGAGCTGCAGGTCATTGGCCTTGACGCATCGCTGGACCGCGTGTTGCAGCAAGCGCTGGCCAACAGCCGGGGCCTTGAACCTGGGCTGGCCGACAGCTTGCTGCGCGAAACCCAGGCGGCGATGTCGCGCCAGGCACGGCTGGGACTGGCTCCGGTTCTGGTGGTGCAGCATTCGATACGCGTTTTACTGGCGCGCTTTTTGCGCCAGAGTTTGCCGCAGCTCAAGGTATTTTCCCAAGCTGAAATACCTGACTCCTGCTCCATCAAAGTCACCGCAACGATTGGAGGTAATGCTTGAATACGCGCATGAATATCAGTCCCGCCGGTAGCCGGTTCAACGCTTCCACGGTGCGCGAAGCACTGCGCCTGGCCAAAGAAAAGCTGGGTCCCGACGCCGTCCTGTTATCCAATCGCGCCACGGCTACCGGTGTTGAAATCGTGGCGACCGCGGGCGTCCACACTGCGAATGGGCCCAGCGACAAGAAAGACAGTGACATCGATCCCATCTTTGGAAACATTGATTCGATGCGGGGTTTGATTGATGAGCAACTGGTCGATCTGGCCTGGAACCAGGCGCGAAAACAGGATCCGCTGCGTGGACACCTGCTGCGTATGCTGCTGGGGGCCGGCTTCAGCCCGCGTCTGGCCAAGGAGCTGTTGGTGCAATTGCCGACCCGGCAGAGCTATGCCGCGGGTGTCGACTATATGAAATCTGCACTGGCATGCAAATTACCGATGCTGGCGAGCGAAGACGCGCTGATGAAAGAGGGTGGGGTCTATGCCCTGATGGGGCCGACCGGCGTCGGCAAGACCACCACGACTGCCAAGTTGGCTGCGCGCTGTGTCATGCGCTTCGGTTCTGGAAAACTGGCGCTGGTAACGACCGACAGTTACCGCATTGGCGCCTATGAGCAGTTGCGCATTTATGGACAGATCCTGGGTGTTTCGGTGCACGCCGTCAGAGAGGCGGCCGATCTGGAAATGGTGTTGGGCAATCTGGGCGACAAGCACATGGTGTTGATTGATACGGTGGGCATGAGTCAACGCGACCGTGCCGTCTCTGACCAGATCGCCATGTTGTGCGGCGCCAGCCGCCCGGTCAAACGCCTCTTGCTGCTCAATGCAGCCAGCCACGGCGATACCCTTAACGAAGTGGTGCAGGCCTACAGCAGCGGCCAGCAGGCCGGTGGCGGCAAAGAACTGGCGGGCTGCATCTTTACCAAGGTCGATGAGGCCACTCACGCCGGTGTGGCGCTGGACATCGCGGTTCGTTACCAGCTACCGGTGCACTATGTCTCGAATGGGCAGAAGGTTCCGGAGAATCTGCTGCTGGCCGAGCGCCGGGCCCTGATTGAAAGCGTATTTCAGTCCAAGAGCCGGCGCTCTCTGTTCGTGGCCTCGGAAACGGAACGCGAGGTGCCGATGACAGCGCCGCGTAACGAAACCGAGGTGGCCGCCGCGGAAGCGGTGAATAAACGGCTGCGTTCGCAATGCCAGCAACTGATCAAGGCACTGGCTAACAATGTCGAAGAGATCACTGACACGACCCGAGCCTTGGCCGCCGGAGAGGTCGGTTTTCAGGAAAGCCGTGCGCTGTGGAGCAAACTGGTCGAAAGTCAGATCGCAGCGTCGGCGATGACGCAGGACCTCGTGTCACGGGCTTGCGTGAACAGCCGTACCTATTGCCGCGATCACGTGTTGGCGATCACTCGCGAGGTCGATCTGCCAGCCAGCGCAGGCGCAAGCGGGCAGGCGCTGCTCAGCACTGTGCTGCTATCGGATCGCAACGGTTTGCCGTTCGCCGCGCCTGGCCGCATGCTGTCACGCGCTGCGCAGACCGGCATGGCGCAACTGGGTTGCGGGCCGGCGCTGCGAATGGCCAAGCCGGTGGTTCATCTGCTCGGCGGCGTCCCGACAGCGGCATTGATTGAAGAGTGGCAAGCCAAAGGCCTGCACTGGGCGGCCAGCGCTGCCGGTTCCCTTCGTGTCCTTGCGGCCGAGAGCCAGCTCCCGCAAACGCTCTCGAAGCTGGTGGCAGGGCTTGCGTTCAGTGCGCCCATGCCCTTGCTGTATTTGAGAAAAAGGGCCTGGTCATCGGTGGCGCAGGTCTCTGTCAGTCTGCGCACCGAGCCCGCTGATCCCGCTGGCGCCGGCGTGGCACAAGCGCGCACGCTGCGCTGTGTGGTGCGCCGCGTCATGGACGATGAAAGTGACAAGCAGCTGGCGCTCCATTACGTGCTGGTCAGCAGCGGCGTAGACGCTACTGCGCAGCAGGTGGTGCAATGGGCGGATTGGCGTGTCGGCGCGGAGCCGTACTTCAAACTGCTCAGCCAGGGCCTCGCTCAGCTTGCGGAAAACGAAGCCGTCGGCGAAGACACCGTTTTGAAGCGCATGCTGATCAGCGGGCAACTGGCGAGCACGGTGTTTCTTCTGCAGTGCAGGCAAGAGGCGTGGGCCGACACCGCGCGCAAACTATTGGCCCAGTTGGCGGGCAAGGCGATTCGTCCTGACCGACCGGTGCCGGGTGTTTTGCTGCTGGAGGGCCTGGGCAGATTGTTCGTGCTGCTGGATGCGCTGGCGACCGACGACAGCTCTTTGCTCCCTGCGGCAGAGAGGGTCATGGTGCAGGTCTGACATGGTCAAAATGAAAAATGTGATGACCGATCAGGCCGACGGCTTGCGCCGCTTGATGGCCAAGAGTTCGGGCCGACTGGTGGTGGTGCTGAGTGCCGATGCGGCGCTGGATGTGGCCGGCGTCACCATGAACCTGGGCGCCGCACTGATGCGACAAGGCAGGGAGGTATTGCTGCTCGACGAATATGGCGGTGCGCCGGCGAACCAGGTTCGCCCCGACGGACGGCTGGTGTTGCTCAACGCCAGGCTCAACCCGGAAGGCGGCCTGTCGCCCATGGCCGCACAGGCTGACCACATCCTGGTGACCTTGCAGCCGAATCCGGATTCCATCACACGCGCCTACGCCTGCATCAAGCGCCTGCATCAGGCTCGCGCACTGCAGCGCTTGCGTGTGCTGGTCAGTGACGCGACCGACGTGGTGGAAGCGCAGCGCATCCTGGTCAATCTGGCGCAAGCGGCGGATCGCTATCTGTCGCTGGCGCTGGAGTCAGCCGGCTGGGTCCGGGCCGATCCTTTGATCGCGCAGGCGCAGCGCCTGAATTTAAGTGTGGTCGAGGCCTTTCAAACGAGCCCGTCAGCCACCGACTATTGCCGCATTGCCATCGATATGCTGAAATGGTCCCATTCGACCACCAAGGGGCGCAAACCGGCGCCACCCTGGGGCAGGACGGCAGGCCAGGCAGCCGGTCTCGAAATGGCAAACCATTAGAAAGCAGGAGTAGGCCTCAATGTACACAGCAGAGGGAAAACTATCCAGGTCGGAACAGACCGATTTATTGACGCAACATGCGCCGCTGGTGCGACGTCTGGCACTGCAATTGATAGCCAAGTTGCCGGCCAATGTTGATCTCGACGATCTGATTCAAGCCGGCATGCTGGGTTTGCTGGATGCTTCCAGCCGCTATCAGGATGACCAGGGAGCGAAATTCGAGACTTATGCCAGTCAGCGAATTCGTGGCGCCATGATGGATGAACTGCGTGCCAACGACTGGGTTCCGCGCGGCTTGCGGCAGTCTTCACGCGCCGTCGCCAAGGCGGTTCACGTCAGCGAACAGAAGCTCGGACGCTCGCCGACCGAGGGCGAGATCGCGCAGGAGCTGCAGTTGTCGCTGCAGGCCTATCAGCACCTGTTGCAGGAGATTCATGGTTGCCAGCTGGTGTACTACGACGATTTCGACCGCAACGAGCAGGAAAGTCATTTTCTTGACCAGCAAGGCCGCGGCGAACTGACTGACAGCAACGGTCCGCTCGAGCGATTGCTGAAGAACGGCCTGCGCCAGCGCTTGATCGAGGCCATCGAAGCCATTCCGGAGCGGGAACGCTTGTTGCTGAACCTGTTTTACGAGGAAGAACTGAACCTGCGCGAGGTCGGAGCGGTGTTGGAAGTCACGGAGTCACGTGCCTGCCAGTTGCACAGCCAGGCGATCAGCCGCTTGCGTGCCATCCTGAAACAGGACCTCTGACTTGGTATAAGTTTTGGAAACGGACGCTGCGGGCTCACCCCAAACCGAGGGTGTTGCCTGGTCCGGGGCCGACGCTGTGTATGCCGGTCGGGCCATAAAGCGGTTGGCCGCTGGCTTGTAAAAAGCCAATCGAATTGCGGGTGAATTCAAGATGGGTGTGAATCATCACGCCATTGCGCAGGTTGCTCTCCTTGGCCCGGGCAGCGCGCTCCTGCAATTCCTGCCAGACCTTTTGCAGCGCTCGTCCGCCGACGGCGACAGCGGCATCGACGCCGTCACGGTCCACCGTGTAGCCTAGCGCCAGTTGCTCTGCTTCACGCTGAGCGCGCAAGCGCAATATTTCCTCAGCCTGTCGTGACTTGGCCTCGGCCAGTTCAGGCAGGGCACCAAAGTTGCCTGCGGTCATGGCCTGGGCTTCCTGATCCAGTAAATCGATGAAAGTGCCAACGGCGGCACCTTCCTGTTTCAGGTAAGTCAGGAGCTGCTGACTCATGGCGCCCGGGTGCTCAACAGGTCGCGCACCGTCGTCAACAGGCCATCGGCAATTTTTTCGGTGTTGACGTGGTAACTCCCGGCACTGATGCTGGCGCGAATCTCGGCGACGCGCGTTGCATCAAAGTCGCCACTGATCGAGGACGGCCGCGCCGGGCTGGTCACGACGGCCTGCTTTGCAGCGGCCACCGGGGCAGCGCTGGTGGTTTTGTCAGCCACCAGGGGGGACGGGTTCGACAGGGCATTTAAATATTTGACGTCTGGATTGATTTTCATGGTGTTTTCCTGAAAGGGCTCCCGGTATTACGGCACTTTGGTCAAGAACTTTAGGGCAGGTCAAAAGTTGACGAATAAACTAGTCCGACCGCTCAATGATCCCACTCGCAGCGACTTTGCCCCTGATCAGCTGACCGCCCTGGGTTTTGACCTGAATGATCGCACCCAGTGCGGCATTGGTGAGCGCCTTACCCTCGGTACTGATCACAAACCCGGATCCGCGGCTGATCACTTTCACGTTTTGTCCCTGCTGCACCAGGATCGAGCCCCGGAGCAACTCTTTCCTGATTGGCGTACCCAGAGCAATCCGGTTGGCCGCGCTCATGCCCTCGAACTGGGCTGCATCTACGATAACGCTGGCCGGCAGGTTTGTCAAATCAGCTTCGCGCATGGCAACGTCAGCCGATGTCAGTGCTTCACCAAAATCGATCTGTCTTGCCGCAACATAGTAGCGACCCATGACCGCGATATAGACCGGCACGTAGCGCGTCCAGGGCTGGCTGGCGGTGCAGCGCAGGCCCACCGAAGCGCGCCCCCACAAGCGCGCCCCGCTGGGCAGGAACGGCTCCAGCGTCTCGCAGGCAGGCAATAAGCCCAAAGGCACGGAATCGATGCGAATCACCACCGTGCCGGGTAGATCGGCAGTTTGACCCAGCAGGAAGCGCTCGATCGTGGCGTGTGCCTCTTCGGAGCGCGTGGTCGGTTGCGGGTTGGCCAGTGCCGCGATGCTCAGCAGCGACGCGCTGGCAGCACTTGCCAGCAGTCTGAGCAGGGTCCCTTGCCTTGGCGTTTTCATGCCGTCATTCTAGGCAGCAATGCGGCGTCAACATGGTTGAATTGGGCCTTGAAACGCCATCTGTTCGGGCCATTGCCTGCTGCGCGCCTGCCTAGAATAATTTCCTATCAAGATGTCTGGATTTCCCCAGGCAACTGACCTCAGACGAGGGAAATAGAATGATCGACAAGCTGGATTCATCGTTGCGCTTCCATCAGGAAGCGCTCAACCTGCGCGCGCAGCGCCAGGAAATCCTGTCGGCCAATATTGCCCATGCGGACACACCGAATTACAAGGCGCGCGACATCGATTTCAGCTCCAACCTCACGCAGGCCCTTGAGCGCGGCCGCCAGTCGCAGTCCGTCGCGCTGACCAGCACTTCATCCAGGCATCTGGCAGGCAACGCCTCTTCGGCATCATCGGCCGAGCTGCTGTATCGCACACCCAACCAATCCAGCATGGATGGCAACACGGTTGAGATGGACGTTGAGCGGGTCAACTTTGCCGACAACGCCTTGCGCTATGAGGCCAACCTGACGCTGATCAGCTCGAAGATCAAATCGATGCTGTCGGCGGTCCAGCCCTGAACATGAGCCGCGACACGGAGCCAGATCATGCCAGTTTCCAATAGCTCACTCGGTATTTTCGGAATCGTGGGTTCCGCCATGACGGCGCAATCCCAGCGCATGAATGTGACCGCCAGCAATCTGGCCAACGCCGACAGCGTGACCGGTCCCGATGGTCAGCCGTACCGCGCGCGCCAGGTTGTGTTTGAGATGGCACCTGCCCCCGGGCAGGCGATTGGTGGAGTACGAGTGGCCGAAGTCATCGAAGATCCGTCGCCCCTGAACCTGGTGCATGACCCAAAAAATCCCAGGGCCAATGCCGAAGGTTATGTCGCCATGCCCAACGTCAATGTGGTCGAGGAGATGGTCAACATGATTTCAGCTTCACGCTCGTACCAGGCCAACGTCGAGGTGCTCAACACCGCCAAGTCATTGATGTTGAAAACGCTGACGATTGGTCAGTAACGCGATTAAAGAACCAATGCATCACACAAGGAAGGAATTGACATGACAGTCTCCGCCATCAACACATCGGACCCGACGAAATCGCTGGCTGCGTTGACTTCGGGTCAAAGCAATAGTGTCGACAGCGAGCAGCGCTTTCTCAAGCTGCTGGTGACGCAACTGAACAATCAGGACCCCCTCAATCCGATGGACAACGCCCAGCTGACCTCGCAATTGGCGCAGATGAGCACGGTCAGCGGGATCGAAAGACTCAACACGGCTTTCCAGTCGCTGCTGGCTCAAAGTACGTCCAGTCAGGTGCTGCAATCAGCCGGCATGATTGGCCGCATGGTTCTGGTTGCCGGCAACGAGCTGACTGTCAGCAAAGGCGTGGCAGCGCCATTTGCCGTTGACGTGGCGAGCGCTGCCGAGTCGGTCAAGGTCGCGATCACCAATGCCGGCGGCAAGGTGGTTCGCAGCTACGACCTCGGTGCGCTGCCGGCCGGGGTCAAGACACTGTCATGGGATGGCATCGACGACAGCGGCAAGCAGGCAGCGGATGGGTCCTACGCCATCAATCTGCTTGCAACGGGCGGTGGCGCTGCGGTGGCGGCGAGCGCGTTGACCTATCAGCAGGTCGCCAGTGTGGCGCAGGGCGCCAGCGGCGTTTCCCTCGAGCTGGGGAGCGGTCGTAGCGTCAGCCTCATTGACATCAAATCGATTCAATGATCCCGGGTTCGGCATAGCTTGCCTTTTATTAATTTAAGCATCATTTCAGCAAAGGAAATATCATGGGTTTCGCACAAGGTGTAAGTGGTCTGAATTCCGCCGCCAGCAATCTGGATGTCATCGGCAACAACATCGCCAACGCAGGAACATACGGCTTCAAATCAGGCAGTGTGCTGTTTTCCGATGTCTTTGCGGGTTCGCAAATCGGCCTCGGCACGCAGGTTTCCGGCATGTCGCAGAATTTCGCCGCCGGTACGGTGCAAAGCAGCAACCGGCCGCTCGACGTTGCCATAGTCAACGGCAACGGTTTCTTCCGTCTTGTCGGTAGCGGCGGCGAGGTCGCTTACTCGCGCAACGGTCAGTTCAACATGGACAAGGACGGCTATCTGGTCAACGGAACCGGTCTGCGCTTGACCGGCTATCAGGTGACTGCCTCGGGCTCGCTGGCCGGTGGCAGCCCGAACAACCTGCAAATACCAACCGGAGCCATGGCGCCGAAGGCAACGGCAAATGTGGTCGCCAAGTTCGATCTGAAGCCGACCGCCCGTAGCACAGCACTGCCAACCTTCAATGACGCGGATTCATCCACCTATGACTACTCAAATGCTGTCACCGTCTTCGATTCACTGGGCAACTCCCATGAGCTGTCGACCTATTTTGTAAAGACGGCTGTTGCTAATGAATGGGATGTTTATGCGACCGCAGACAATCAAGCGCTGGGCGTCGGGGGCTTGTTCCCTCCGCAGCCACCGACTACACCACCCGCGGCCGCTGGCCTCATCGGAACAGTAACATTCGATAGCAATGGCAATTTGGTCGCGCCTACCGCTCCCGCTACAACGACCACGCTGAACTTCTCTCTTCTCGCTTTTGGTAACGGTACATCAGCGATGCCGATCACGATGGACATCAGCGGCACCACACAGTTCGGCAGCGTCAACAGCGTCAGAAAGCTGACCCAGGATGGTTACACGTCCGGCCTGTTGTCGAATTTCGCTATCGGTGAGGACGGCATCATCACCGGCAAGTACTCCAACGAAAAGACCATGACCTTGGGGCAGGTCGTGTTGAGTTCATTCCTGAATCCAGGTGGACTGCAGTCCAAGGGCGACAACGTCTGGTCCGAGACCGCCACCTCCGGCCAGCCCCTGACCGGCATCCCCGGCAACGGAACCAATCTTGGTTCCCTGGCCGCAGGGGCTTTGGAGACCTCCAATGTTGACCTGACTGCCGAGCTGGTCGCTCTGATCGTTGCGCAGCGCACTTACCAGGCCAATGCCCAGACCATCAAGACGCAAGACCAGGCAACGCAGACTCTGTTGAATATGCGTTGATAAGACAGAAGCACAGGAACAGCCATGGACCGCATGATTTACGTCGGCATGAGCGGCGCCAAGCAGGCGATGGAGCAGCAAAGTTCGATCGCCAACAACATGGCGAACGTCTCGACACCCGGGTTCAAGGCCCAGCTGTATAGTTTTCGTGCGGTTCCGGTGCCCAGTGATGAACTGGCCACGCGGGCCATGGTGGTTGCCGAGACGCCGGGTACCGACATGCGCGCCGGCGCTCTGATCAAAACCGGCCGTCCGCTCGACCTTGCCGTCAACGGCGACGGCTGGCTGACGGTGCAGATGCCCGATGGCAGCGAAGCCTACACACGGGTCGGAAATTTGCAAGTCGGCGCCGATGGTCGCTTGCTGACCATGGAGTCGCGGCCGCTGTTGGGCACCGCCGGTCCGCTGGTGGTGCCGCCGGGCTCTTCGCTGTCGGTCACGGCCGATGGCATGGTGAGCGCGCTGGCTGACGGCGCTGGACCGATGGGCGCAGCTGAAGTGGGGCGCCTGAAACTGGTCAATCCCGCCGTTGGGGATCTGGTGCGAGGCGACGATGGCTTGTTTCGCCTGCCGGCGGGTACACAGCCTGCAGCGGTCGATCCCGCAGTACGTCTGGTCAGCGGCACGCTGGAGGGCAGCAACGTCAATCCGGTGCAGGTCATGGTCGACATGATCGCCAACGCGCGCCGCTTTGAGATGCAGATGAAGACGCTGCAAACCGCCGAGAGCAACGATCAGCAGGCCAACAAATTGCTCTCCAACAATTAGTTCAAGTTCCGCAGGAGTTTTTACCATGCTTCGCTCTCTCTCGATCGCCAAAACAGGCCTCGACGCACAACAGATGCAGCTCGACGTCGTGGCCAACAACCTGGCCAATGTGGGCACCACGGGGTTCAAACGCAGCCGCGCCGTGTTCGAAGACCTGATGTACCAGAACCTGCGGCAAAGCGGGGGCCAGACCTCCGACCAGACCCGCATGCCGTCCGGTCTGCAAATGGGCACGGGCGTTCGCGTCGTCGCGACCGAGCGCATTCATCTGCAAGGCAATATGACCAAGACCGACAACCCGAAGGACGTGGCCATCAGCGGCGACGGATTCTTTCAGGTGCTGATGCCCGACGGCACGCTGGCCTACACGCGCGACGGCTCTTTTCAGGGCGACCAGAACGGCCAGCTTGTGACCGCCAGCGGTTTTCCGGTGCAGCCCGCCATTACATTGCCGCAAGGCACCACCAGCATGACCATCGCCAGCGACGGCACTGTTTCGGTGGTACAGGCGCCCAGCAGCGCCAGCGTCCAGATTGGTCAGATTCAGCTGGCGACCTTTGTCAACCCGGCTGGTCTGCAAGCCAAGGGAGCCAACCTTTTCGTGGAAACCGATGCCTCCGGCGGCGCCAATCAGACCGCGCCCGGGCAGAACGGCGTCGGCACGCTGGCCCAGGGTTATGTCGAGTCATCGAATGTCAACGTGGTGGAGGAACTGGTCAACATGATTCAGACGCAACGTGCGTATGAAGTCAACAGTAAAGTTCTTTCAACGACCGATCAGATGCTGTCACGCCTGGCGCAATTGTGATGGCAAGACTATTCACCAGTTGCTGGCTCACACGGGGGGCATTGGTTGCAAGCCTGTTTCTGACGGCTTGTGCGCAATGGCCGCGCGAGCCGCTGGTGCAGCTTCCGATGACGGCGCGCTCCGACACCCAGCTGCGACCGGCAGCTTCGGTAAACGGCGCCATTTACAAGACCGGTTTCGGTGCCCAGGCCCTGTTTGAAGATCGCCGACCGCGCTATGTGGGCGACATCCTGACCATCGTGGTCAGCGAGAACGTCAACGCCAGCAAGAACTCGGCCGCCAATGCCAGCCGCAGCGGCAGCGCCAACGCCAATCTCTCCGCCATTCCAGCGATCACCAATGGTCTGTTTTCCGGTGCGCAGACGGTCACTGCCGGCGGCAAGAACATCATCAGCGCAAAGGGCGGCGCCAACGCGGCCAACACCTTCAATGGCGTCATCACGGTCACGGTGGTTGAGGTGCTGAACAACGGCAATTTGCTGGTCAGCGGAGAAAAACAGATGTTGGTCAATCAAGGGACCGAGTTCATCCGCTTCTCGGGCGTGGTGAATCCGCGCACTGTCAGCGCCACCAATACCGTGCCCTCCAATCTGGTGGCCGACGCCAGGATCGAGTACAGCGCCAAAGGCTACATCGACGAAGCGCAGACCATGGGCTGGCTGCAGCGCATCTTTCTCAACGTATTGCCATTTTGAAGATGCAAGTCCTATCCACAATGCGTAACGGCTGCCAGTCCATCCTGGGCAAGGTGCTCGGCTCTGGCTTCAAGCTGTGCCTGCTGCTGCTTGTCTTGATGGCTCTGCCTGCGCAGGCAGAACGCTTGAAAGACCTCGCCAGCATACAGGGTGTGCGGGACAACCCGCTGATCGGCTACGGTCTGATGGTGGGCCTGGACGGCACGGGCGACCAGACCATGCAGACGCCGTTCACGACACAGAGTCTGACCAACATGTTGGGTCAGCTCGGCATTGCGGTGCCGTCGGGCACCAATATGCAATTGAAAAATGTCGCCGCCGTGATGGTGACCGCTGTTCTGCCGCCTTTCGTGCGACCCGGGCAGAGCATCGACATCACCGTCTCATCGCTCGGCAACGCCAAGAGTCTGCGCGGCGGGACCCTTCTGATGACACCGTTGAAGGGATCTGACGCACAGGTTTATGCGCTGGCCCAGGGCAACATGGTCATCGGTGGCGCCGGTGCATCGGCGGGCGCCAGCAAGGCACAGATCAATCAGCTCCTGTCCGGTCGCATTCCGGGTGGCGCTATTGTTGAGCGCACGGTCGAGTCGCCGCTCGGCGTCGATGGCACCTTCACGCTCGAATTGAACAGCACCGATTTCGGAACCGTCGAAAAAGCGGTGGACGCGATCAACGGCAATCTGGGTGCTGGCACCGCCGTGGCAATGGATGCCCGCGTCATCAAGGTCAATGCGCCCGCCAGACCACAGGACCGCGTTGCCTTCCTGGCCCGCATCGAAAACCTCGAAGTGACGCCGGCGCAGGCGGTTGCCAAAGTCGTCATCAATGCGCGCACGGGCTCGGTCGTGATGAATCAGGCCGTCCGAATTCTGGACTGCGCCGTGGCACACGGCAGCTTAAGCGTGGTGATCAATAGCGAACCGGTCATCAGTCAGCCCAACGCGCTGTCGGGCGGCGCTACCGTTGCCACGCAGAGCACCAAGATTGAACTCAATCAAGCAAGTTCTGCCTTGCAGATGGTGCGCGGCGGCGCCTCGCTGGCCGATGTCATCAAGGGGCTCAACAGCCTGGGCGCCAATCCGCAGGACATGGTGTCCATTCTGCAGGCCATGAAGGCGGCTGGCGCCTTGCGGGCGGAACTCGAAATCATTTAGATGAAACATGAGTAGCACTAGCCTTGCCAACCTCAGCAGCCTGGACCCCTCGGCCTCTGGCGTGCTCGACCAGCGTCTGTCGTTCGACGTGCAGGGCGTTGACGCCTTGCGACGCACGGTGCGCAGTTCACCGCAGGAGGGCATCAAGCAGGCTTCCAAGCAATTTGAAGTGATGTTCATGCAGATGATGCTGAAAAGCATGCGCGAAGCAATCCCTTCGGACACCCTATTCAGCGGACCGCAGGAAAAAATGTACACCTCCATGCTGGATCAGCAACTGGCACAGAACCTGTCCGGGCGCGGTCTCGGCTTGGCCCAGGCGATGTTTTTGCAGCTCAGCCGCAATATGGAAGGCGGCGCCCTACCGGCCGCTGCAGCGGCACCGGCAGCGGCGCCGATGGCCGTGCCCGATACAGCGCCCTTGGCAGCGCCACCGATAGTGAAGGCGGCACCGGTTGCCGCGACGCCGACCCCTGCGACGGCACCGCTAACGCCCGCGCCTGACCTCTCGATTTATGAGGCGGCCACGGCACAAGCCACGTTCAGCAGAAGTCTTTTGCCCCAGGGACACGTTGAGGAATTTGTTTCCCGACTGCTGCCGGCTGCGCAACGCGCCAGCCAGCAAAGCGGCGTTCCGGCCCAACTGATCATGGCGCAGGCAGCGCTGGAATCGGGCTGGGGTCGGCGCGAGATTTACAAAACCGATGGCACGACCAGCTACAACCTGTTCGGTATCAAGGCCGACAAGAGCTGGAAGGGTCAGGTGGTTGAAACCACCAGCACCGAATACGTCAAAGGCGTGGCGCAAAAAACCAGAGTCAGCTTTCGCGCTTACAACTCATACGATGAAGCGTTCTCGGATTACGCCAAGTTCATGGTCGGCAACCCGCGCTACACAGACGTGCTGGCAACACCGGACCCGGTCAAGGCGGCGCAACACCTGCAGCGCGCCGGCTATGCGACCGACCCCGGGTATGGTGGGAAACTGATTCGCATCATGAGGCAAATGACTTGAAAGGACCAACATGCTGGAGACGAGCACCAAACCTAATCCCGAAGCCACTAAAGCGCTGGAATTCCTGGCCTTTACGCTGGGCCAGGAAGAGTACGGCATTGACATCCAGAAAGTGCAGGAGCTGCGTGGCTAT
>JBBQZA010000080.1:0-13418 GCA_038208175.1 Burkholderiales bacterium | reverse complement strand
ACAAGAGAATCAGAGAGTGCTGCAGGCATGACAAAATGAAAGGGCCGGGTCAAGCCCGGCCCCCGAATCATACGGGAAAACACCTACTAGCGTGGTAGAACGCTGGCTCCCATCAGAAACTCATCAATGGCGCGTGCCGCCTGACGACCCTCGCGGATCGCCCACACCACCAGACTTTGGCCGCGACGCATATCACCGGCCGCAAAAACCTTTGCGACATTGGTGGCATAGCCCCCCACCAGATCGGTGGTCGCCTTGGCATTGCCACGGGCGTCCTTCTCGATACCGAAGGCATCCAGCACCGACGCCAGCGGACTGACAAAACCCATAGCCAACAAAACAAGATCGGCCTTGATGAGCTGCTCGCTGTCCGCCAGCTCTACCATCTTGCCGTCCTGCCACTCCACGCGAACCGTCTTCAGGCCAGTCACTTTGCCTTTTTCACCGATAAATTCTTTGGTTGAAATGGCAAATTCGCGACCGCAGCCCTCTTCATGACTGGAACTGGTGCGCAATTTGAGCGGCCAGTAGGGCCAGGTCATGGGGCGATTTTCTTCAACCGGGGGCTGAGGCATGACTTCAAACTGCGTCACACTGGCGGCGCCGTGACGCCGGCTGGTGCCGACGCAGTCGGAACCGGTATCACCGCCGCCGATCACCACAACGTGCTTGCCATCGGCCCGGATCTGGCTGACGCCTTGAGCCTTCAGCTTGTCCCCGGCGTTGAGCTTGTTCTGTTGCGGCAAGAACTCCATGGCGAAATGAACACCGTCCAGATCGCGCCCCGGTACCAGCAAATCGCGTGACTGCTCGGCGCCGCCGGCGAGCAGCAGCGCATCAAAGTCCTTTTGCAGTTGAGCCACCGACACCGACTCTTTGGACCAGTTGGTGACCCGGGCGCCGCCACCTGAGTCCGGTATTTGCCCCACCAGCACACCGGTGCGCAGGGTGACGCCTTCCTTTTGCATCTGCAGGACTCGCCGGTCGATATGCGACTTGTCCAGCTTGAAGTCCGGAATACCGTAGCGCAGCAAACCACCGACGCGATCATTTTTTTCGAACAGGGTCACCTCGTGGCCGACACGCGCCAGTTGCTGCGCCGCCGCCATGCCAGCCGGGCCGGAGCCGATCACGGCCACCTTTTTCCCGCTCATCTGCTTCGGGCTTTGCGGTTGCACCCAGCCCTCGGTCCAGGCGCGATCAATGATGGCATGCTCGATCGACTTGATGCCGACCGGATCGTCATTCACGTTCAGCGTGCAGGCCGCCTCACACGGCGCCGGACAGATGCGACCGGTGAACTCGGGACAGTTGTTGGTGCTGTGCAGCACTTCGGCCGCGTTCTTCCAGTCGCCGCGATAAACCAGATCGTTGAAGTCCGGAATAATGTTATTGACAGGACAGCCGTTGTTGCAGAACGGTGTGCCGCAGTCCATGCAGCGGGCAGCCTGCAGCTTGGACTGCGCCTCATCCAGGCCAAGAACAAACTCTTTGTAGTTCTTCAAGCGCTCCGGCACAGGCTTGTAGCCTTCTTCAAGACGCTCGAATTCCATGAAACCAGTGACTTTTCCCATGATTGCGTTCCTATTTGCTTGCGACTTTTTTTGCGTGTATCTCAGCCAGCGCCCGTTTGTATTCGTTCGGAAACACCTTGACGAACTTCAGCCGTGACTGCTCCCAGTTATCCAGCAGCTCGCGCGCACGCCGGCTGCCGGTCCAGCGGTTGTGATCGCCCAGCAATTTCACCAATTGCACTTCGTCGATTTGACCCCGATGCCAGAGACCGGCATCGAACGTGGCTTCCTGCTCGGCGGCCGGCAACACTTTCTCCAGAGACACCATCGAGGTGTTGCAGCGTTTGGCAAATTGGCCGTCTTCGTCGTAGACATAGGCAATGCCGCCACTCATGCCGGCCGCAAAGTTGCGCCCGGTGCGGCCCAGCACCAGCACGGTGCCACCGGTCATGTACTCGCAGCCATGGTCGCCCGTGCCTTCGATGACCGCCGTAGCGCCCGACAGACGCACGGCAAAACGCTCGCCACCGACACCGCTGAAAAAGGCTTCGCCGCTGGTGGCGCCGTACATCACGGTGTTGCCGACAATCGTGTTGCGTATCGCATCACCCCGAAAATCAATGCTGGGACGCACCACCACACGGCCGCCGGAAAGACCCTTGCCGGTGTAGTCATTGGCATCGCCAATCAGGTACAGCGTGATACCGCGCGCCAGGAACGCACCGAAAGACTGGCCACCCGTACCTTCGAGCTGAATATGGATCGTGTTGTCAGGCAGGCCCTCGGGATGAACCCTGGTGACTGCTCCAGACAGCATGGCGCCCACTGACCGGTTGACATTACGGGCAACTTCAATGAACTGAACTTTTTCACCGCTGTCGATGGCAGCGCGCGATTTGGCAATTAGAACGTGATCAAGGGATCGCTCGAGACCGTGGTCCTGGCTCTCGGTCTGGAAGCGCGGCACATCGGCCGGCGCATTGGGCTGGGCGAACAGGCGACTGAAGTCCAGCCCCCGGGCTTTCCAGTGCGCGATGCCCTTGCGGGTGTCGAGTAAATCGCTGCGTCCAATCAGCTGGTCGAATTTTCGAATGCCGAGCTGCGCCATGATCCGGCGCACTTCCTCGGCGATGAAAAAGAAGTAATTCACCACGTGCTCGGGCTTGCCGGAAAACTTCTTGCGCAACACCGGGTCCTGTGTCGCGACGCCGACCGGACAGGTATTGAGATGGCATTTGCGCATCATGATGCAGCCCTCGACCACCAGCGGCGCGGTGGCGAAACCGAACTCATCGGCCCCCAGCAAGGCACCGATCACCACGTCACGCCCGGTCTTCATCTGGCCATCGGCCTGAACCCGGATGCGACTGCGCAGGCGGTTCAAGACCAGCGTCTGCTGCGTCTCGGCCAGACCGATTTCCCAGGGGCTGCCCGCATGCTTGATGGAAGACCAGGGCGAAGCACCGGTACCCCCATCGTGGCCGGCAATCACCACATGGTCGCTCTTGCATTTGGCAACGCCGGCGGCAATCGTGCCAACCCCGATTTCGCTGACCAACTTGACACTGATGCTGGCATGCGGCGCCACGTTCTTCAGGTCATGAATCAATTGCGCCAGATCTTCGATCGAGTAGATGTCGTGGTGCGGTGGCGGCGATATCAGGCCAACCCCCGGCACCGAGTGACGCAAACGGCCGATGTACTCTGAGACCTTGCCACCGGGTAGCTGTCCACCCTCGCCGGGTTTGGCCCCTTGTGCCATCTTGATCTGAATCTGGTCGGCGCTGGTAAGGTATTCGGCGGTGACGCCGAAGCGTCCTGAGGCCACCTGCTTGATGCGTGAGCGCAGGCTGTCACCGTCCTGCAAAGGCAAATCCACCTCGACCACATCGTCACCAATGACGCTTTTCAGGGAGTCACCCTTCTTGATTGGAATTCCTTTCAGTTCGTTTCGGTAGCGTGCCGGATCTTCACCACCCTCTCCGGTGTTGCTCTTGCCGCCCATGCGGTTCATGGCCAACGCCAGCGTGGCGTGGGCTTCGGTGCTGATGGAGCCCAGCGACATGGCCCCGCTGGCAAAGCGTTTGACAATTTCCTGGGCCGACTCGACTTCTTCCAGCGCAATCGCCCGGGCGGGATCGAGTTTGAACTCAAACAAACCGCGTAGCGTCATGTGGCGACGGCTCTGGTCATTGATGAGTTGTGCGTACTCCTTGTAGGTGTTCCAGTTGTTGGCACGGGTGCTGTGCTGCAGCTTGGCAATGACGTCGGGCGTCCACATGTGCTCTTCGCCACGCGCGCGCCAGGCGTACTCGCCCCCCGCGTCCAACTGGTTGGTCAACACCGGATCGTCGCTGAAAGCCAGTTTGTGCATGCGAATGGCTTCTTCGGCGATCTCAAAAACCCCTATACCACCCACCTTGCTGGGGGTACCGGTAAAGTACTTGGCCACGGTCTCATTGGACAGGCCAATGGCCTCGAATAACTGGGCGCCGCAATAGCTCATGTAGGTTGACACACCCATTTTCGACATGATCTTCGACAGGCCCTTACCAACCGCCTTGATGTAGTTGTAAATGGCCTTTTCGGCATTCAGCTCACCATTCAGGTCACGGTAAATACCGACCAGCGTTTCCAGCGCCAAGTAGGGGTGGACAGCTTCGGCGCCATAACCTGCCAGCACGCCAAAATGATGCACTTCACGGGCGCTACCAGTCTCTACCACCAAACCGGCAATGGTTCGCAAGCCTTCAACAACCAGGTGCTGATGAATGGCGGACAAAGCCAACAGTGCCGGAATCGCGAGCTGGGTGGCGCTCATGGCTCGATCGCTGATGATCAGTATGTTCTTGCCGCTCTTGATGGCGTCCACTGCCTCGGCGCACAAGGAGGCGAGTTTCGCTTCGACCCCCTCATGGCCCCAAGCCAGCGGATACGTGATATTCAGCGTGTAGCTGCGAAACTTGCCTTGCGTGTGCTTTTCGATGTCGCGCAGCTTGGCCATGTCGGCAAAGTTCAGCACCGGTTGCGCCACTTCGATACGCATCGGCGGATTGACCTGATTGATGTCCAGCAGATTGGGTTTTGGGCCGATGAAGGACACCAGGGACATCACGATGGCTTCCCGAATCGGATCGATCGGCGGATTCGTCACCTGTGCGAACAACTGCTTGAAATAGTTGTAAAGCGGCTTGTTCCGGTCGCTCAGTACCGCCAGCGGACTGTCGTTGCCCATCGATCCAATCGCCTCTTCGCCCAAGGTGGCCATCGGCGCGATCAGGAACTTGATGTCCTCCTGTGTGAAACCGAAAGCCTGCTGACGGTCCAGCAAATTCGGTGCCATGGGGTTTGCAATAGGGGTCAGAGCCGAATCTACCGAGTCGTCGCCTGGCGGCGCCTGCTCCGGTAATTCGGATCCGACCCCTATTGCAAGCGCAACATCGTCGAGCTTGATACGCAGGTTCTCGATCCACTGCTTGTAGGGCTTGGCATTGGCGAGGTTTGACTTGAGCTCTTCGTCGTCAACCATGCGTCCCTGTTCCAGATCAATCAGAAACATCTTGCCCGGTTGCAAGCGCCATTTGCGCACAATTTTGTTCTCGGGTACCGGCAGCACGCCGGACTCGGACGCCATGATGACCAGATCGTCATCGGTGATGCAGTAGCGCGAGGGGCGCAGGCCATTGCGGTCCAGCGTGGCGCCAATCTGGCGACCGTCGGTAAAAACAATCGAGGCCGGGCCATCCCAGGGTTCGAGCATGGCGGCATGGTATTCATAAAAAGCCTTGCGCCTCTCGTCCATGGTGGTGTGCTGCTCCCAGGGCTCCGGAATCATCATCATCATGGCCTGGCTGATCGGGTAACCGGCCATGGTCAGCAACTCCAGACAATTGTCGAAAGTGGCCGTATCCGATTGACCCGGAAAAGTGATCGGATAAAGCTTCTGCAGATCGGCGCCCAGCACTGGAGACGACATTACCCCTTCACGCGCCTTCATCCAGTTGAAGTTGCCCTTGACGGTATTGATCTCGCCGTTGTGTGCCACATAGCGGTAAGGATGGGCCAGCGGCCACTCGGGGAAGGTGTTGGTGGAGAAGCGGTGATGCACCAGGCCGAGGGCTGAAACACAGCGCACGTCTTCCAGATCACGATAGTAGGTGCCCACTTGATCGGCCAGCAGCAAGCCTTTGTAAATGACGGTGCGGCTGGACATGCTGGGCACATAGTATTCCTTGCTGTGCTTGAGCTTGAGCGCCTGGATGTTGGCGCTGGCGGTCTTGCGAATCACGTACAGCTTGCGCTCCAGCGCGTCCTGCACGATCACATCGTCGCCACGGCCAATAAACACCTGGCGCAGAACCGGCTCCTTTTCGCGCACCGTGGGCGACATCGGCATATCGTGATTGACCGGCACGTCACGCCAGCCCAGCAGAACCTGGCGTTCCGCCTTGATGGCGCGCTCCATCTCCTGCTCACAAGCCTGCCTCGAAGCGTGCTCCTTGGGCAGAAAGATCATGCCGACGCCGTATTCGCCAGAAGGCGGCAAGGCAACACCCTGAACGGCCATCTCTTGCCGATACAGCGCATCCGGCAACTGAATCAGGATACCGGCGCCGTCACCCATCAGCTTGTCGGCGCCAACCGCACCGCGGTGATCCAGATTTTCCAAAATCTTGAGCGCGTTCATGACAATGTCATGCGACTTCTTGCCTTTGATGTGCGCAACAAAGCCGACCCCACAAGCATCGTGCTCGCGGTCGGAAGAATACAAACCGTGTTCCTGGAGATGTGAAATCTCGGCAGCCGTCGTCATGGCGCGCTCCTAAAAATGTCAGACTTTTGGAGAATACCGCAATGCAACAAAAGCACCAAGCAAAATAATTGGGGTCAGATTCCAATTATTTCTTGAATTCATTTATCAACAAATAATTAGGGACACATTAAAAGTTTGAATTTTTGACATGTTACGGGACTGAACAGCCCTATGACAATGGTTTTTGCGCTGAAAGCGGTCGCCCGGGAGTGCTCTTGGCAACCCTTCGCTCAGTTCGCTTTTGCAGATCGGTAACAAAATCTGACTCACCCAAAGCCCAGCCTCGCAGGGCTGATTCCGTCAATGCTGCCTGCTGCACCGTGTTAATGCCAGTTCGCACCAACTCGGCGTAGGCCGCTTCACGCGCGAAAGGAGTGTTGCCCAGTTCCCACATCAAGGGATGCGGCGTGATGAAGTTATCGGTGCGCCGCCCTGCATAATGGGCGTAACTGGACCACGGATAGTCACCCGCCTGAGCCACCAAGCCGGCACGCACCGGATTCAGGTCGATATAGGCCATGCAGGCAAGCAAGTAGCGATCACTTTGGATCAATGTAGACTTGTAACGCCCCTCCCACAAAGTTCCGCTGCGCTTTTGCGTCGCATTGAAGTAGCGCACATAACTTCTGCCAAGGGCCTGCATCAGTTTTGGCACGCCATCGGTTGCCTGAGGGGTGAGCAGCAAATGAAAGTGATTGCTCATCAACACATAGGCATGAATCGCAACCCCGAATTTATGGGCGTTGTCGACCAACAGATCGAGCAAGATCTGGTAGTCGACTCTGGAGGAAAAAATGGCCTGGCGGTTATTGCCACGCTGAATGACGTGGTGCGGATAGCCGGGTAGAGTGAGTCGGGGTAGTCGAGCCATGGGGAATAATTGGAGTCTGACCCCAATTATTGACCCCAATTATTGGTCAGTCGGCAATTTAAAGCGAGTATCCCGCAGATCGGTCAGACCGAACTCTTGCAGCAAATTGCCCAGACGCACGGCTGCACCGTGCTTTTTTTGACCGGTGTAGCGGGCGAGAATGAGTTCGTTCTTCATGCTGTGTTCCCATCCCACCAACTCGGTGACGGTAACCTGATAGCCTGAAGCCTCCAGATACAGGCAGCGCAGCACGTTGGTCAACTGACTGCCCAATTCGCGCGCGTGCAGCGGATGCCGCCACAACTCGGCCAACGGGGTGCGCGACAAGGACAAGGCTTTGTTCTGATTCAAACTGCGCGCCACTTCAGCCTGGCAGCAGGGCACCAGCACCATGAAACGCGCCTTTTTTCGCAGGCCAAAGGCAATCGCATCATCGGTGGCCGTATCGCAGGCATGCAGCGCAGTGACGACGTCGATCTGCTCCGGCAGCTCCACTGCGTGGGCCGAGTCGGCAACGCTCAGATTCAAGAACGACATGCGATCAAAGCCGAGCCGAGCCGCCAACTCACGTGATCTTTGTATCAGTTCAGCCCGGGTCTCGATGCCGTAGATGTGCCCAGTCTTCAGCGCCTTGAAATAAAGGTCGTAGATGATGAAGCCAAGATACGATTTGCCGGCTCCATGATCCGCCAGCGAAATGCCTTGCGGCTGGTCGGACAGCTCGTTCAACAGTTTCTCGATAAACTGAAAAAGATGGTAGACCTGCTTGAGCTTACGACGCGAGTCCTGATTCAGCTTGCCGTCACGGGTCAGGATATGCAATTCCTTGAGCAACTCAATCGACTGGCCTGGCCTGATTTCTGGCAGGTCGACCCCTGACTTGAGCCCGGTCGGCATCTGTTGGGTTACTTGCGATTGTTTGGCCATCTTGCGGGTCTACCTAATTGAAGTCAACTGGCTGCCCGGCAAGCAGCTTCAAGCCGATCAAACGCTCATGTTCGCGACCGGCAAAACGGTCGGTCATACCGGCAATGTAGTCTGCCACGACACGGGCGCCGGCGGGCGCGACCGTTGAACTCTGCGTCGCATTGGAGTGCTCGAGAGAGCCATCTGCCATTTCCTGTGGCTGCGCCAGGTAGGTGTCGAACAATTCCCGTACCATTTGTTTCGCTTGCCCGGTGGTGTGCAGCACCCGGGGATGACGGTACAACTGTTGCAACAGAAACCTTTTCAGTGTCTGTAACCTGCTGTGCATCTCATCGCCAAACTGAAGCAAGAGTGGCATCCGGCGGACCTCATCGACGTTCTGGGGTTCGGCCTTCTGTAGCGCGCTGCGGGTCGTTGCAATGACATCGTCAACCTGCGCGCTCAGCATGCGGCGAATGATCTCGTAAAGAAGCCGCCGCCCCGCTCCCAGGTCTTGCAAATGAGCGTACTCAGCCAGTGTCTGCCTTCTGAAATCATCGAACAGAGCGACCTCTTCGAGTTGCTCCAGCGTGATCAAGCCGGAGCGAACACCGTCGTCAATGTCATGTGCGTTGTAGGCAATTTCATCGGCCAGATTACACAACTGTGCTTCCAGACTGGGCTGACTGTGGTTTAGAAAGCGGCGACCAACACCACCAGGGTCATCGCGCTCAAGTTGTTCGGCATTGGCACGCGAGCAATGCTTGAGAATACCTTCGCGCGTCTCGAAGGTCAGGTTCAAGCCATCGAACTGGGGGTAACGTTGTTCCAGCTGATCGACGACCCGCAGGCTTTGCAGATTGTGCTCAAAGCCACCGAAGGGCGCCATGCATTCGTTCAGTGCATCCTGCCCGGCGTGACCAAACGGGGTGTGCCCCAAGTCGTGTGCCAGGGCAATGGCCTCGACCAGGTCTTCATTGAGTCTGAGTGAACGGGCCATGGAGCGTCCCAGTTGCGCCACCTCCAGCGAATGTGTCAGGCGCGTGCGACACAGATCGCCTTCATGGTTCAGAAAGACCTGCGTTTTGTAAACCAGTCGCCGAAATGCCGAGCAATGAACAATCCGGTCGCGGTCCCGCTGGAATTCGGTGCGTGGCGCCGCTGGTGCCTGGCTGAAGCGCCGACCTCGGGACTGCGCCGGATCACAGGCGAATACGGCCAGCATCAGCCGCGGCAATTGGATGGCAAATACTTGCCGGGAATGGTGCTGCCGTCCTGAAGGCTGCCGCAGCGCCATGCGAAGATGGTCTTGCGCACGTCGCCGCTAGCCAGAGGGGTGGTCGCATCAATCAGCGGAACCAGCGTCAGCGTGCTGGTGGTCTGCGTCAACTCCGGCAAAGACTGGTAATCCAGGGTGACGACGATGGCTCCTGTGGCACGAATCGCAATCGACTTCAGATGGCGTGAGATCTTGACACCGGCAGAGGCGCCACCATTGCAGCCGAACAGCGAAGTCGAAAGTAGGGGCGCAGAAGTTCTTTGCACAATTTGGCTGATCTCGGCACGACAGAAATCGGTCGACACAAACACCTCTGCTACTTTGCTTCTCACCTGGTCTTCCCGATACGCCGGAAGACCAAAAACATAGCTCAGAGCGCCCAATAGTGCGATCGCAAGCAGGGCCAAAATCAAATTCAGCGTGCTGAAGCCTGCTTGCCACGCTTTCTCCATATAAACTCCTGACAACTTGTCAACGCCCATCGGTCGATTCACCGAAACCACGCATACCGACCGACGGGCAGAGCGTATGGCGTTAACCGGTCTAGAAAGATTAAACGCCACTGACATCGATCAGCAGGCAGCGCCGACCGAATCTAATGACCTGCCGGTCTCAAGCACTTTGTCAGTTCGGGTTGCTACAAACACTGGCCTGACCAAATGGGCTGACAACATTGGCCGGTCTATTAGGGCTCTTTGCGTCATC
Source organism: Burkholderiales bacterium (assembly GCA_038208175.1). Lineage (GTDB taxonomy): Bacteria > Pseudomonadota > Gammaproteobacteria > Burkholderiales > Burkholderiaceae_C > Rhodoferax. The sequence goes on along the minus strand of JBBQZA010000080.1, from coordinate 3,330 downwards.
AGCACTCATTTCAAGATCATAGTTTTGCACCTGCTTGGACTCGGTGCCACTCACCAAAGATTTCGCGGTAATCTTGGTTGACACCCACCAGGCGTAGTTTTTGCCGTAACGCAGCGTGAAGGTGGCAAATCCCAAAGCATCCGTGATGACTGAAGAGGTAATCACGGTAGGACTACCAGGCTCCAGTTTCCCATTGTTATTGATATCCTCGCCCGGATCCAGAATACCGTTTCGGTTGACATCTTCATTCGCGCACAGGGTGGGTGACCCAACCGTATAGATCCAAACGGTGTTAATGGAGTCCCACGACAATGTGCCTTTACCATAGGTAACCGGATCGACAGACAGTGTTACTGCCCGGTTGCCTGCCGGCGCCCCTGTGGCATCGGTGACATAGACCGAGAAGTCCTTTTGATAAGTCGTCGAGTCAAAGTTTGTGATGGAGTTACTCTGACCAATGGAAATGAAGAGCGCCGACCCATTCACGGTCAATGTGACAACATAGGCGATCGACGGGTTCGACTGCACGGTAGCCTGGATCTTGACACCATTGGCCGCCGTCGATAGCGGGCCCGGAATAAACTGAGCCGTTGCCAAACCGTTGGTATCGGTCGTCGCCGAACCCGGAGAAATATTGCCAAAGCTGCCATCGTTGACCGCAGTGAAATTGACTACCACTCCCTGAACCGGGTTGCCGATAGCGTCGCGCACCACGACCGTCAGCGCACTTTGGTTGGTCGTGCTGCCTGACGCGTTGGGAGCCACCGATGCGGGGTTGGCCTGCAGCACCAGAGTGGCCGGCACTGTTGCAATAAACGAAGCAGTGAGACTGGAGCGAGCCGTGCCAAGCTGGCCTGAAATCGTCACCGGTCCGGCCGTGTCGGATCTCACATAAAGCGTCGCATTGCCATTGACGTCGGTCAGGGCCGTGGTTGCCGGAATCGTCAAAGCCACGTCAGCGTATAGCGTGCCACGGGTCGTGGCAAACGTGACCATTTGTCCTGCCACACCTGCCCCGGCGATCCGGTAACGGGCGGTCACCGGATTGGCAACGCTAACCGGCAATGGCGCTGCGGCTGCCGGCGCTACAAAGCCAAAGTCGACGTTGCTAACCTCAACCGTTGCCTTGCCACTGGTACCGAGTCCGGCGGCAGTTACAGTGTCGGTTCCTGTCGTTGCTGCGGTGAATGTCACCAGGGCAACGCCGGAGTTGTCGGTTGTCACTGTCCTGGGGCTTATGGCATTGCCAAGCGCTGAACTCAGGGTCAAGGAGGCGCCCACAATCGGCTTGCCGCTGGAGTCCGCCGCCTTGATCGTAAAACTCTGTGCTGCGCTGCCTACCAGGGCGGCACCCGGTCCGCTCACGGTCAAGGTGGTACCGACCACTGGAATGACAATCGATTGGGAAATTCCGCCGGTTGTCGCCGTCACTGTGATGCTGCGGTTGGACGCATCGGCTCCCGGTGACAGTGACACTGTGGCAATCGTTCCGGCAGCATTGGTTTCCGGAGGTGGATTGGCGCCTGTCAAAGTACCCGAGCTGGCTGAAAATACAACCGTTTGTTGCGGCAGCGTCGAATTGAGCCGGTCTTTGACCGTCACTATGAAACTGATGGAAGAGCCCGGCGCCGAATTCAATGAGCTGCCGGACGCCAGAATGTCAATCGTCGCAGCGGCCGAAGCGCCGGTTCCACCCTTGTTATCAACCACCACCGTGATGCTGTAAGTTTTGTTTAGAGCGTCTGAAATTTGCAGTGTGGCCGTTCCCACACTCAGCGCGGTGACAGTGAGTGAAGATGTCGTGCCATTCACCGACGTCAAGGTTCCGGTGACAATTCGATTGTCTGAACTGCTTACTGTATAGGGTTTGGCGCCACCACTCACAAGATAGGGTGGGTTTGAAACAGACCCCGCGCCCATATTCAGCGTTGACGGCGCAGCAACAAAGAAGGCATTGGCTGAACCCACGTTAACCGGGATAGTCACAGTAGCACCGGCAGCATCCTTCACAAAAACTTGTGCTGTCCCTGCCCCAACCGCCCACAGCGTGAATCCGGAGCTGGTCAAACCAGCCTGGACAACGCTGGCATTGCTGGTGGATATCGAATAAGGGAGTACTCCGCCGGAGATCGTGTAAGCGACCGAATCGGTATTTGCGAGAAAAACTCCCGACGTTGGAGCGGACGTGGACAATGCTGGCCCAGATGCAGTCACGGTCACCGTTATGGGTATCGAGACTAAATTGGTGGCATCTGTCAAGATAACGGTGCCAACCCCTGGCTGGATTCCAGTTATCCCCAGGGTGTAGCCAGAAGGCGTGCTTGAAATGAAGCTGCTGACTACATTTTGAGCGGTGTCGACTGTTTTATAGGGTGGTGTCCCACCCAGCACCGCAAAAACCTTTGCTGATCCGAGGGTGATCGTCATTTGAGCCGGTGCTGTCGTCAAGAACTTCACCGCAGCCGCTGTCACGGAAATGGTCAACGCGGGAGTGTTCGCGGCGTCGGTCACGATCACCTTGGTGTTTCCGCCAACGCTGTTTGCCACGGCGCCAATTGTCAAAGTCGAACCCGTCACCGTAGCCGTTACAAGTGCCTCATTCGCACTTTTCGCTGAATAGGGTCCTACGCCGCCCAAAATCGAATAACTGCCGCTGGTTCCAATGGCCAGTGTGAGGTCGGCCGGAGCGGTCGATAGAATGGCGCCGGGCGCCGGAACCGTCACAACAATGACGGTGGTCGCACCCACCGAGTCACTGATCACCAAGTTCGTCGATCCAATCGAGAGTCCGCTGATGGAGAGTGTCGAGCCGGTAACGGTGGCGCTGGCAACTTCTGGCTTGCTGCTGTTGACACGGTAGGGTGCGGCGCCACTGAACGGAACCCCGCCATAGACCGCGTAATTGGCCCCGGTTCCAAAGGCAATGCTCAGGTTGGCTGGTGCGTCCGTGAACAATCCCGACTTCACGGTGACATCGGTCGTGATCACGGCTCCTTTGGCATCGCTGACCGCAACGGTGTCCGTTCCCGGCACCAAGCCGGTGATTGCCAGGCTGTCGCCACTGATAGCAGCGCGCGCAACCACTCCACTGGAGGTCACAACGTAGGGCGCGGTTCCTCCAAAAATTGTGTAGAAATAGGTTGTACCGTTCAACATCTGCAAGCTCGCCGGTGCCGTGCTGTACAAGGCTGTTGGCGCCGGCACTGTGACCGAAACCGAGAGTTTCGTGCCTGCCGCATCGATGATGATGACGGAACCGCTACCGCTGTTTCCTGCGGTCGTGGAGATTGAGAAGGTGTTCGGACTCAGCATCGACACGCTTAGCAGAGA
>JBBQZA010000079.1:0-13426 GCA_038208175.1 Burkholderiales bacterium | reverse complement strand
CGAAGCCGCCATCAGCCCCGGGGCCAGCAAGGGCACGAACACACGCAACATAGCCGATCCCAACACCAGCGCGTACGCCAGCACCTCGGGTTTGGAGACCTGCAACGGCCGACCGGTATGGCCGCGCGCGGTGCGGGTGATCATGCCGATGATCAGGCCCCCCGTGGCGCCGACCGCCAGCGCGTGCAGCCCAACCGAAACCGTCACCAGACCGAACTGGCTCAATGCCAGCAGGGCCAGACCGATCGGAATCCAGGCATAAGCCGCATGCAAAATCCACAGGATCGGCCGCTTCAAGGTCACGCCCGTGCGCCAGCCGATCAAGCGCTGGCCATGCAACAGGCTGGCCAGCGCCAGCAACGCAGCCGTCAGCGCCGCCGGTGCCGCGAACACCCAAAGCGCCAGACCGAGCCCGGTTGCCGCCAGCGTCAGCCGCTCCAGCAGCGGGACGGCACTGAGCTTCAAGCCCGGCGTCACGGCCATCGTGAAAGCCGGAATCACCCGCCCTGCCATCACGCATTCAATCACCACAATCAGCGCCAGCGCGGCGTAAAGCGCTGGCAGCAGCGGCCATTGCAGTACCTGCAGCAGGCTCAGATGAAACGCCAGATTGGCCGCCGCCAGCAGCGCCAACAACAGGGCCAGCGGCAGGTTGCGGTAATTGCGCGAGCGCAGCAACAGGCGCGCCAGAATGACTGCCACCAGGGGCAGCAGCGCCAGATCGAGCAGCGCATACAGCGCATAAGGTCCGAACAGCGATGCCACGCGGGCCGCCAGCCACAACCCAAACAACGCGGCCAGCGGCGCGCCGCGCGGCGTCGCCAGTCCGGTCCAGGCTTTGCCAGCGGTCATCAGAAAGCCCACGATGACGGCCACAGCAAAGCCGAACAGCATCTCATGGGCATGCCATAGCAGCGCCGGCACGGTAGGCTGCCACTGCAACTGACCCAGAAACAGCGCAACCCAGAGCGGCACAATCAACGCTGCCAACAAGGCGGCTCCAATGTAGAAAGGCCGAAAACCCAGTCGCAACAGGGGCCAACCCGGCGTTGCTGATAGCACCACCTGAGTGGCTGTGAAAATGGGCAGGGAGTCCGGTTTCATGCTGACGGGTCAAGCAAGGTGGCTGCTGTAGTTAAAAGATTCATTGTATATGCATCTTAATTGGGGTGACGGCAGTGGCAAGCCAGCGATCTCGGGTGGGCGACTCCTCGAATGTCCCCCGCTCCGGGTTACAGCCGGAGTGCTCCGAGGCTCGGCCGACCTGATCCCGGGCAGACATCCACGCCCAGGCCAGTTCTTGAATCATTGAACGCAAAACCGTATCAATCAAAGGCGACACGCAGCAATTCACGCACCCGCGCATATGCCTGTTCCCGCGCTGCCGGGTTGGGTCCGGCATGCACACCCTGCCCGGGATGAACGCCATTGGGTATATCGGGTAGCAGTTTGACCGACCCGAGCGGGTTGTCGAAATCATGGTAACTATCGGGGTAGACATGCACCTCAGCGCCGACAACACCTGCCAGTTCAACGCACGGACCGGGCGGCGTCCAGTCATCGAGGGCACCCAGCAACAGCGCCAGCCGGGTATTGGGCTGATAGCCACCTTTGAGCGAGCTGCTGCATCCTGGGTAAAAGGCAATCGCGACCGCCGTCTTGACGGCCTGCGCTGCCACTTCCGGGTGCCGCGCATCTGTCGCCGAGAGTACCGCAGAGCCGCCATGCGACCAGCCGATCAACGCAATTTTGGAGGGCCTGGCCCAGGGCTGCCTGGCAACCCAGTTCAAGGTCGCCAGCGCATCGTGACGCCGCTGTACCTGATTGATGCTGCGGTTGCCAATTTTTTGCGTGCAAAGCTGGCTCTCACCACGGGGGCCAAGGCTGTCAGGGAAAACTACGGCATAGCCCTGCGTCAACAACAGGTCTGCCATGGCCTGATGGCGCGCATTGAGTTGCCCCTTGCGTGAACCGGCCGTGGCATACAGGCCGCCACAGCCGTGCAACGCCACCACAGTTCCCTTGGGCTGATTTGTCGGCTGAAAAACCCAAGCTTTGATCGGCGTGCCATCCAGACTGTCGAACGCGACTTGTTGCGCCTCGAAGGCCTGAGACAACGCGAGCTTGACCAGTAAGGCAAGCCCGATAACCAGTCGAGCAAAACGCATGGCAGCGGACTCAAAGTTTGGCGGCGACCCAGGCCTGCACGCTGTCCAGCGCGGCGCCCAATTTGGCCGGCTCGGTACCACCCGCCATCGCCAGATCCGGCTTGCCGCCGCCTTTGCCACCGACCTGCGCGGCAACAAAGTTGACCAGTTCACCGGCTTTGATTTTCGCCACCGTGTCAGGCGTCACACCGGCAGCCATCTGCACCTTGTCGCCGTCCAGTACGGCCAGCACGATCACAGCCGTCTTGAGCTTGTCTTTGAGCTTGTCCATGGTCTCGCGCAGGGTCTTGACGTCAGCCCCTTCCAGGGTGGCCACCAGCAGCTTGACGCCCTTCACGTTGATCGCCTGCGTCAGCAATTCGTCGCCCTGGCTCGACGCCAGCTTGCCCTTGAGCGCGGCCAATTCCCTCTCCAGCACCTTGCCGTGCTCCTGCAGTTGGGCAATGCGCTCGCTGACCTCGGTCACAGGCGCTTTCAGGGCAGTGGCCACCTGCGATAGCGTGTGCTCCAGGTCCTGCACATAGAGCAGCGCGTTGGCACCTGTGACCGCCTCAATGCGACGCACCCCGGAGGCGACTCCACTCTCGGATACCACCTTGAACAAACCGATGTCACCGGTGCGCAGAACATGGGTACCCCCGCACAACTCGCGGCTACTCCCAATGTCAAGCACACGCACCGACTCGCCGTACTTTTCACCGAACAACATCATGGCACCGGTCGCCTGCGCCGATTCGATGTCCATGACACGAGCCAGGGTTGCGCCATTGTTCAGAATCTCTGCATTGACACGAGCCTCGATTTCGCGAATTTCGGCATCGGTCACCGGCGCGTTGTGGGCAAAGTCGAAACGCGTGCGCTCAGGCGTAACCAGCGAGCCTTTTTGCTGGACATGGCCACCCAGCACTTCGCGCAAGGCCTTGTGCATCAAATGGGTCACGCTGTGGTTGCGCTGGGTGGCGCTGCGCCGGGCTGCATCCACATGCGCGATCACCGCATCACCAAGCTTTAGCGCACCGCTTTTCAAAGTGCCATGATGGCCGAAGACATCGGCTCTTATTTTTTGCGTGTCCGCGATTTCAAACAGTGCGCCATCATGGAAGATGGCCCCGGCGTCGCCGACCTGGCCACCACTCTCGCTGTAAAAAGGCGTGCGGTCCAGCACGACGACCCCGGTTTGACCTTCTTTTAGCTCGCTAGCCCCCGTACCATCTACATATAGTGCTACAACTTTAGTAGCTTGCGTGAGACTTTCATAGCCGACAAAGTCATTGCCCTCACCGCTGTAGTCGAGCGCGCGATCCATTCGGAACTTGCCGGCAGCTCGCGCCTGTGCTTTCTGCCGGTCCATGGCAGCATCGAAACCCGCTGCATCGATCTCGACACCGCGCTCGCGGCAGACATCGGCCGACAGATCGAGCGGGAAGCCAAAGGTGTCATGCAGCTTGAACGCAACATCACCCGGTAGCCGTTTGACGCCGTCAGCCAGCGCCTCATCCAGAATCAGCATGCCGACTTCCAGCGTTTCAAAAAAGCGTTCTTCCTCCAGGCGTAACACGTCGCCGATGCGCTGCGCTTGCGCCGCCAGATTCGGATACGCCTCGCCCATCAACGCCACCAGATCGGGCACCAGCTTGTGGAAAAACGGTGTCTTCTGCCCCAGCTTATAGCCATGGCGGATGGCGCGGCGAATGATGCGGCGCTGCACGTAGCCGCGTCCTTCGTTGGACGGATTCACACCATCGCTGACCAGAAAAGCGGTGGCCCGAATATGGTCGGCGATCACGCGCAGGCTCTTGTTGTTTAGGTCGGTGCAACCGGTTTCGCGCGCGGCGGCCTTGATCAGGGCGTCGAAAATATCGATCTCGTAGTTGCTGTGCACATGCTGCAGAATCGCCGCCAGCCGCTCCAGCCCCATGCCGGTGTCAACGCAGGGCGCCGGCAGTTTGACCAGACTGCCGTCGGCCTGCATGTCGAACTGCATGAACACATGGTTCCAGATTTCAATGAAGCGGTCGCCGTCTTCCTCCGGGCTGCCGGGCGGGCCGCCCGGAATGTGCGCGCCGTGGTCGTAGAAGATCTCGGAGGACGGACCGCAGGGGCCGGTGTCGGCCATCATCCAGAAGTTGTCGGAGGCGTACTTCTTGCCTTTGTTGTCGCCGATGCGTATCACCCGCTCGGCCGGCAAACCGATCTCCTGGGTCCAGATGTCGTAGGCCTCGTCATCGTCCTTGTAGACCGTGACCATCAGTTTCTCGGGCGGCAACTGGTAAACCTGCGTCAAAAGCTCCCAACCCCATGTCAACGATTCGCGCTTGAAATAGTCCCCAAAGCTCCAGTTGCCCAGCATCTCGAAGAAGGTGTGATGGCGCGCCGTGTAACCGACATTCTCCAGGTCATTGTGCTTGCCACCGGCGCGCAGGCAGGCCTGCACCGAGGCCGCGCGCAGGTAGGAGCGCTTGTCGGTCCCGAGGAACACGTCCTTGAACTGCACCATGCCCGAGTTGGTGAACATCAGGGTCGGATCGTTGCCCGGCACCAGCGGACTGCTGGCCACCACGGTGTGGCCCTTGGAGGCAAAAAAGTCAAGAAAGATGGCGCGAATGTCAGCGACACTCATGAGGGACGTGGTCATGGCAAGTATTTTTTTGAAAAAGAGTAAAAATATGACGCGGCGCGTCAAGAGACCGGCAGCAAGGGAAAGAAGTGGACGCCGGGCATGCCTTCAAAATGCTGATCTTGCGTCCACAGCACGGCGCCATGTGCTTGTGCTGTGGCGTAGATCACACTGTCGGCCATCGGCAGCGCATGGCCAACGGCGGCGCGACACAGGGACAAGTCAAAGTCAACCACCCGCCCCCGACACATCACAGCTTCAGCGTAGGCCGCAACCTGCGTGCTAATTTCACGACGCAGTTTTTTAGTAACTTCGTAGATCGTCAAAACGGGGACGATCAAAGATTCAGAATTTTCAGCAGCGCTAGCAAACAAGTCCGCACGCGGCGTGTCGCGCAGATATTCCAGCCAACAGGATGAATCCAGCGTGATCCAGGTGGGTGACTTTGCCGCTTTTCCAGGTGCTGCCATTACAAACGATCCGGCTCAGTGGGAATGTCGCTATTGGTCAGCGCACGGGCAATACCGCGGTAGGCGCTCACCGGCTTGAGTGGAACCAGATGCAGCATGCCGTCAAATTCAATCCAGCTCAACTTGGCACCGGGTTTCAGATCAAGGTGCTCGCGCACTTCGCTGGGGACCACGATCTGGTATTTACTGGACAAAGTGACAATGTTGCTTGCAGTTTTCATGTCGATCATTCTAACACTTTACCCTCAATAGATCGATACAAATATCACATCAAGACAGGGAAACCATCAACGCCCTCGCCTTGTCCGTTCAACATCAGTTCCAAGACGATTACCATAGACGGCGAGTGTCGTTTACCGTCTGCTTCATTTCCAGCGTTAGGCAGACGGCCAAAAGCATCAAATCACAGATCGATAAAAGGCCATGATCAGCACACCATCCATCCGCCGTCGGACACTGCTTGGCACTGCCAGCGCTCTGGGTGCTCTTGCGTTGCCGGTCATCGCACAAAACAGAATAGCGTTGCGCATCTCGACGCCGGCCGTTACTGAGGCCTGGCATGCCAGGATGTGGAGCGTGTTCAAGGAATCGCTTGAAAAAAGCGCGCCCGGCGAATTCGACGTCCAGATCAACCTCAACGCTTCGCTTTTCAAGCAGGGCACGGAACCCGCGGCGATGGCGCGCGGCAACCTGGAACTGAGCTCCATCTCACCCGCCGACATCGCAAAATTGGTGCCCGAATTTTCCGTTTTCACGGCCGGTTATGTGATCCGCGACCCGGCGCATCAGCAAAAAATATTCAATGGCGCCATCGGCGCCGAGTTGTTCAAAGCGGTGTCGGAAAGAATGGACCTCAGCGTGCTCGCGACCTGCTATCTGGGAACGCGCCAGCTCAACCTGCGCGAGTTCAGGAAGGTGCGGGTTCCGGCCGACCTCAAAGGCATCAAGCTGCGCATGCCGGCCACCAAAGACTGGTTGTTTCTGGGCAATGCCCTGGGTGCCAGCGCCACCCCACTGGCCTTCGGCGAGGTCTATCTGGGTCTGAAGACTGGCACCATCGACGGCCAGGACAACCCCCTGCCAAGCGTGCGCGCGGCCAAGTTTTACGAAGTCAGCAAGCAGATCGTGTTGACCAGTCATCTGGTGGACAGTCTGTTCATCGTGATCTCGAACAAGACTTTCAAAGCGCTGAGCCCGGCGCAGCGACAGAAGGTGATTGCCGCAGCGCAGGCCGCCGCCAGCTACAACAACGAAAACACCAGCCGGGAAGAGTCGCAACTGCTCGACTTCTTCAAAAAAGAAGGTCTTCAGGTCACTACGCCCGACCTCGAGGCGTTCCGCAAATCGGTTGCGCTGACCTACCAGAACTCTGATTACGCCAAGGTCTGGCCGAAAGGTCTGCTGCAGCGCATCAACGGGACGCCATGAAAATATTCCGCTGGCTGCAACAAGCCGCCAACGCCATTGGCGGCGGCTTGTTCCTGATGCTGTTCATGGTCTTCATCGTCCAGATCGTCGCGCGTTTTGGTTTTGACAAGCCGATGCCCTGGACCGACGAGGCCGCCGTGATTCTCTATGTCTGGGTGATTCTGTGGGCCGCCGCTGTCATCGTGCCGGAACGCGAGCATGTGGTTTTCGATCTGCTGTGGAACAGCGTCGGACGCCGCGCCCGCCAGTTTATGAGAATCGCCGGCAACCTGCTCATTGGCGGCCTTGCGCTGGTGGGACTTCCCGCTAGCTGGGACTATGTGCATTTCATGGCGCGCGAAGACTCGCCGGTGCTCGGTGTTCCCATCATGTGGATCTATCTGCCCTTCGTCTTGCTTCTGGCAGCGCTGGCTGTGCGCAGCGCCTGGGCGATCTGGCACGCGGTCCGTGGTGTCCAAAGCCCTCTCTCATGACGCTCGGCATCACCGTCCTGGTCTGCGTGCTGGCCAGTGGCATGCTGCTACGCATGCCGGTCGGATTTTCGATGCTGGCTTCCGGGTTTGCCTATCTGCTGGTGAAACGACAGGACCTCGGGCTGGTCGCCGAACAGGTGTGCAATGGTTTGTACAACAGCTATGTGCTGCTGGCGGTGCCGCTTTTTGTGTTTGCCGCCAACATCATGAACGCCGGCACCGTCAGTGAACGCATTTTCGACTTTTGCCGCATTCTGGTCGGGCGCTTTCGCGGCGGGCTGGCCCAGGTCGACATCCTGGTCAGCGTCATCTTCTCGGGCATGAGCGGTAGCGCGATCGCCGATGCCGCCGGCCCGGGTCTGGTCACGATTCGCCAGATGCTGAAAAAGCCCGAATACTCGCGCGGTTTTGCCGCCGCCGTGGTGGTTGCCAGTGCGACGCTGGGGCCCATCATTCCGCCCTCGATCCCGATGGTGATTTACGCACTGGTGTCGGGTGCATCGGTCGGCGCACTGTTCCTGGGCGGTGTGGTGCCCGGCTTTCTGATGGCTGCGCTGATGATGATCGTGGTGCAGGCGATTGCCGTCAAACGCAATATGCCGCGCGAGGAACCGGTGCCGCGCTCCCAGTGGGCGGGTCTGGTGTTTCGCGGCGCATTGCCGTTGTCTATGCCGATCGTCCTTTTGGGCGGTATTTACTCCGGCATTTTCACGCCGACCGAAGCCGCCGCAGTGGCCGCCTTGCACGCGCTGATTCTGGCGGCGCTGGTGTTTCGGGCGCTGAGCTGGCGCAGTTTCTGGGGCGTCGTGATGGAGTCGACGCGCAGCAGCGCCGTCATCACGCTGATCCTGGCCGGTTCCTTCATGCTGAACTATGCCTTCACCTCGGAGGGTGTGCCGCAGGCGATGGCGCAATGGGTCGACAGCATGCAGTTGTCGCAACTCAAGTTCCTGCTGCTGGTGAATGTCATGTTTCTGCTGCTCGGTTGTTTTCTGGATGTGTCGGTGCTGCTGCTGGTGTTTGTGCCAATGCTGTTGCCCGCCGCCAAGTTGCTGGGCGTGGATCTGGTGCACTTCGGCGTGCTGGTGGTGCTCAACATGATGATCGGCCTAATTCATCCGCCATTTGGCATGCTGTTGTTCGTGACCAAGGCTTTGACCGGCATCCCGATTGGCGAAATGATGAAGGAGGGTTGGCCGTTCCTGCTCATGCTGCTGTTGTTGTTGCTGGCCATGACGGTGTTCCCCCAAATTGTGCTGTGGCTGCCGCAAACCATGGGTTACGCCACGCATTGATCTGTTATTCAAGTAAAGTGCAGTCTTCACAAACCACAGCAACCTTATGAATAATTTGACAAGCACGATTTCTGCCGCCGGACAAAGCGACGTCAGACACCATCTGCATCCCTACACCCAGTTGCGCGACCTGGAGCGGGACGGTCCGCTGGTGATCGTCCGCGGCGAAGGGGTGCAGGTCTTTGATGAACACGGCAAGGGCTACATCGAAGGCATGGCCGGCCTCTGGTGTGCCTCGCTCGGGTTTTCCGAGAAACGGCTGGCCGAAGCAGCCTACCGGCAAATGAACACCCTGCCCTACTACCACTCGTTCTCTGGCAAGGTGCCAGGCCCGGTCACGGAACTGGTGGAGGCCTTGATCAGGTGGGCGCCGGTGCCGATGGCGCGCGTGCTGTTTGCCAACTCGGGCTCGGAGTCGAACGACACCGCATTCAAACTGGTGCACTACTACAACAACGCCCGGGGCCGGCCGCTGAAGAAGAAAATCATTGCGCGCAACAAGGGCTACCACGGCGTGACTGCGGCGGCCGCGTCGATGTCGGGGCTGGCCGCCATGCACCAGAACTTTGACCTGCCCTTGCCCGGAATCGTTCGCGTCAGCTGCCCGCATTTCTATCAGTTCGGACTGGCCGGTGAAACCGAGGCCCAGTTCGTCGACCGGCTGGCACAGGAGCTGGAAGACACCATCCTGCGCGAAGGACCTGACACCGTTGCCGCCTTCATCGCCGAACCGGTGCAGGGCGCCGGTGGCGTGATCATTCCGCCACCAGGTTACTTTGCCAAGGTCCAGGCGATCCTGAAGAAATACGACATTCTGTTCCTGGCCGATGAGGTCATCACCGGTTTTGGCCGCTTGGGGCAAGCCTTCGGCAGCCAGGTGTTCGACCTGAAACCCGACATGATCACGGTCGCCAAGATGTTGACATCGGCCTATGTCCCGATGTCGGCCCTGTACGTCAGCGACGAGATCTATCAAACCGTTGCCGACGCCAGTGCCGCCATCGGCACCTTTGGTCATGGCTACACCTACAGCGGCCACCCACTGGCGTGCGCCGTGGCGCTGGAAACCTTGCGCATCTACGAAGCCGACCAGGTGATCGAGCATGTGCGCAAAGTTGCCCCGCGCCTGCAACAAGGACTGCAGCAATTCAAGGGCCACCCGCTGGTGGGCGACGTGCGCGGACTCGGCCTGATTGGCGCCATCGAATTGGCCGCCGAGCCGGCGCAGCGCAAGCCCTTCGATCCCAAACGCGGCGTCGGCGCCTACTTTGTCCAGCGCGCCCAGCAGCATGGACTGATTGTCCGCGTGCTGGCCGGCGACGTTATCGCTTTCTCGCCCCCGCTGATCATTTCCGAAGCCGAAATTGATGCCGTGCTGGAACGTGCCAAGCTGGCCCTGGCCGACACGCTGGCATGGGTCCAGGCCTGGCCCAAGGCCGACGCCTGACCGGCTTGATGCCGCAACAGTGGCGATGGCCTTGAAGGTTGAAGCAGCATGGCATTGATTGAGTTTGAGCATGTCTTCAAGCACTACCCGGGCAGCGCCAATGCCGCCGTGGATGACCTGAACCTGCATATTGCGGCCGGTGAATTCCTGACCCTGCTGGGTCCCTCGGGCTCCGGCAAAACCACCACCCTGATGTTGCTGGCCGGCTTTGAAGCGCCAAGCGCCGGATCGATCCGGCTCGACGGCGCCTCGATCGAATCGCTACCGCCGCACCTGCGCAACATGGGCGTCGTGTTTCAAAGCTACTCGCTGTTTCCGCATATGACGGTGGCAGAGAATGTCGCCTTTCCGCTGTCGGTACGCAAAGTGGCGAAATCGCAGATCGCGGATCGCGTCACGGCCGCGCTGGCCAAGGTGCATCTGGAGAATTTCACGCATCGCAAACCCAATCAGCTGTCGGGCGGACAACAGCAACGCGTGGCACTGGCCCGCGCCTTGGTGTTCGAGCCCCGACTGGTCTTGATGGACGAGCCGCTGTCGGCGCTGGACAAAAAACTGCGCGAGGAAATGCAGCTCGAGATTCGCCGCCTGCATCGCGAACTCGGTGTCACGATGGTGTTTGTGACCCACGATCAATCCGAAGCCATGACCTTGTCGGACCGGGTTGCCGTTTTCAACCAGGGTCGGATTGAGCAGTTGGCCTCGCCCCAAGAGCTTTATGACGCACCGGCCAATCCCTTTGTCGCCAATTTTCTGGGCGACAACAACACGCTCCACTGCACGCTGGAGCAGGCTTTGCAGATTGACGAAGCCAGCACGACGGCGGCTGTCAAGACCGCCGGCGGGCACATTCTGCAAGCGCGCATGCGTAGCAATAAATCGATTCCGCGAGACGCCATGGTCAAACTCTGCGTGCGCCCCGAATTCCTGCAGGTCGCAGCAGGCGCGGGAACGCCAGGCACAGCCAACGGTCTGGTCGGCACGCTGCTGGACCTGATCCATCAGGGTGACCACTGGCGCCTGGTGGCGCGGCTTGACGGGATTGGCAGAAACGGAGCTGAAGAAGCACCGCAATGGTTTGCAAAGATCAGCCCGGGGGCGCTGCCCGCGGGCCTGGTCGTGGGGCAAGACCTGCGTCTTGGGTTTCGACCCGAGGATGCATGGGTATTTTGAGGGTTCGATAGTCCATTTCTTATTAACAACGGAGACAACACATGAACAAACAAACATTGGCATCGGTCGTCGGCGCTGTCGCCCTGGCCTGCCTGGCTGGACAAGCGCAGGCGCAGGCGCGCGACCTCAACATCGTGTCATGGGGCGGCGCCTACCAGGATGGCCAGAAGGAAGTCTTCTTCAAACCCTTCAACGCCACCGGCATCAAGCTGACCGATGAAGCCTGGGACGGCGGCCTGGGCGTGCTGCGCACCAAGATCAAGGGCGGCAACAACACCTGGGACGTGGTGCAGGTCGAAGCCGATGAACTGGAAGTCGGTTGCGACGAAGGTCTTTACGAAAAACTTGATGTCAACAAGATTGGCGGCGCCGCGCGCTACCTGCCGGGCACCGTGCATGCCTGCGGCGTCGGCGCCATCATTTACAACCTGGTGCTGGCCTACGACGGCGACAAGATCAAGAGCACACCCAATGGCTGGGCCGACTTCTTCGACACCAGGAAATTCCCCGGCAAACGCTCGATCCGCAATGGCGCCAAATGGAATCTCGAAGTGGCGCTGATTGCCGACGGCGTCCCGGCCAAGGATGTTTACAAGGTGCTGCGCACGCCGGACGGCATTGAGCGCGCCTTCAAGAAGCTGGACTCGATCAAAGCCGACCTGGTGTTCTGGAAGAGCGGCGCCCAACCACCGCAGATGCTGGCCGCTGGCGATGTGGCGATGACCACCGCCTACAACGGTCGCATCACAGCCGCCAACGAGAGGGACAAGAAGAACTTCAAGATGGTCTGGAAAGACACGCCTTACACCATGGACAGCTGGGTCATCATGAAAGGCACGCCGCAAAAAGCCAATGCCGAAAAGCTGGTCGAGTTCCTGGGCCGAGCGGAGAACCAGGCCAAGCTGCCCAAGTTCGTGCGTTATGGCGTGACCGCAGCCGCGGCCGAACCGATGATCGACAAGTCACTGATGGGCGACCTGCCGACCAATCCTGACAACCTGAAACTGGCTTTTGCCGAAGACGTGAAGTTCTGGATTGACAACGGTGACAAACTGGCAGAACGCTGGACCAAATGGGCCGGCACCAAGTAATCAGCCAACGCTGACCCTGCCATGCTGATGCGCCAGCGCAGTGCCCTGCTGCTGCCACTGACCGGGTTTTTACTGGTATTTTTTGTGGCGCCATTGGTCTGGCTGCTGTCGCTCGCCGTGCGCGAGGCCGAAGTGCCGCGCGCGCTGCCAAGAACCCTGACCGAGTTGCAAAGCTGGCAACCCGGTCAGGCCTTGCCGCCCAAGCTATTCCCGAGCTTTGCGCAAGACCTGCGCGACGCGCGCGCCGCCAGCACGCTGGCTGACGCTGCCCGGCGCCTCAACTACGAAGTCAACGGTGTGCGCAGCACCCTGATGCGCGCCGCGCGCGAAGTGTCTTCGGCCGGCAGCGAGACGGTATTTAACGTCGAATTCTTCAACAGCGTCGACCCGACGCTGAGCAGTCCGGAGTTTTTTGCCGCGGTACAGCGCGCCCATGGACCGGTCTCCGGCTATTACCTGCTTGCGGCCTTTGATCTGGCGCGCAACGCCAAGGGCGAAATAGAACGCGCCAGCGAGGCCAGCCGCATTTACATCGACGTGCTGTTGCGCACGCTGGGCATCAGCGCCAGCGTCACGCTGCTGTGTCTGCTGCTGGGCTTCCCGGTTGCCGCGCTGCTGACGCAGGTGACCGAAAAGACGGCCGACTGGCTGATGATTCTGGTCTTGCTGCCATTCTGGACCTCGCTGCTGGTGCGCACCGCGGCCTGGGTCGTGGTGCTGCAGCGCGAGGGCATGGTCAACACGCTGTTGCAGCGTCTGGGCCTGATTGCCGAGCCCCTGACCCTGATCTACAACCGCACCGGCGTTCTGATCGCCATGACGCATGTGCTGCTGCCCTTCATGATCCTGCCGCTCTACAGCGTTCTCAAGGGCATTCCGCCGCATTACATGCGCGCCGCTGCCAGCCTGGGGGCACCTCCGATCGTTGCCTTTTTCAGGGTCTACCTGCCGATGGCGGCGCCCGCCATCGTCGCCGGATCGCTGATGGTGTTCATCCTGGCGATGGGCTACTACATCACGCCGGCATTGGTCGGTGGTGGATCAGACCAGATGCTGTCGTACTTTGTCGCCACCTACACCACCGACACCGGCAACTGGGGTCTGGCGGCAGCGCTGGGTCTGATGATGCTGGTCACCACGCTGGCGCTCTACGGCATGGCGCACAAGCTGTCTGGCGGCCGCGCCATGGCAATAGGTTGATGCCATGACCCCCACGCTTGTCACTTCGTGTAATACGCTGCCCCCCGAGGGGGCCATGCCTTGC
>JBBQZA010000078.1:0-13447 GCA_038208175.1 Burkholderiales bacterium | reverse complement strand
ACGACTCTTACCCTCGGGAACCTTGGGCCTGGTTTTAGGTGCTTCGCTCATAGTCATAACTCCTTAATGGTTGAAACGGGAGGAATTTAAACAGGTACGTCAGCACCTCCCCCTGAACTGACGAAATTTTATTATCTATCGCTTGTAATGTTCCTTCCTGGGAATCAGACATGGGTTACTGGGGTCCCGCTTTCCCACCTGTATTTCGTCAGACAACAAACTTCAATACCCTTCGTTTAATTTACTAGCAAAATAATGCTGTGTCATCCGCGGCTATTCATCATTGAGCGCTAATCGCAAGTGCTAACGACTTTGCCTTATTCATCTGTTCCTCGCAATGCTTTAAACAGAGGGGCTGAAGGGCATGCGGAAAACATTCGACAATCAATTCAAACTCGTCGGCTACTTCGTCGGCAAGTGTAGTGTCTTTCGTTAGCTCAGCCAGCACGCATCGGACCGTAGACTTGTTTACCTTGCACAGTACTGCCAGATGAATAGGGAGTTGCTGCTCCATGCATACTGTCAATGCCGTCTCATAAGAACGTATTGACTCTTCCAGGCGATCCGGGTTTTCCTCGGCTTCACCCAAATTCTGCAGGACTGCACCACAATTATTGTGTGCAGCGGCTAGTTCGAATGCGTAATTATCAGCATCGAGTACTGCCAGTGCATTTTTATAGGCGACGACGGACTTTTGAAAAGTACGGTTACCTTTAAGAAGTTTGCCAAAGGTATGGAAAGTAGCGCCAAGTTGATGCATGGCGGACGACCATTCTTCAGGCGTCTCCTTTCGAGACCACTGCAGTAACGCATTCGTATATGCATCGATGGATGCCTTCAATAACTTCGAGTCACCCAATTGCCGGCCCAAAGCCTGCTTTGCCGTTCCCAGGTTATATTGTGTTGCTGCCCAGTCGAGGGGTGACTTTTCTTGGGTAACTACATCCAGCGCGTTGTTAAAACACTGAATGCCCTTTTCAAACAATGAAACATCTCTGTGCTGCTGACCGAGTGCCGCAAGAATGTTGCCAAGACTATTCTGCATCTCCGCCCAGGCGATTGGCTCCTGACCACGATAATCGTCAGTCAGCGCAATCTCAAGTGCCTCACGCGCACTCTCAAGAATATTGGAACTGAAACGGTGCTGTTCAAAATTTCCCCGTGTGTGAAGAAAATTATCCGCTACGGTGACCTTGGTGTCTGGAGTAGCCGCTTCGGCTAACGCTTCACCAAGCAGGCCGATCGAATGAGCGATTGCACTTTCCAAGGCCCTGTTGTCGGGGTAAAACAGGTAAGGGTTAGAGAAGTTCATTTATGTCCGGCTGAGAATTTCATTGATGTCTGGGTCGGCGCCAACAGCTCCCCCAAGGTCGATTTCTTCATCAGTCGCTTCACGTATAGTCAAAACTTCCAGTCTGAAAACAACTTCTCTGCCACACAGAGGATTATTACCGTCGACGGTTAAAGTCTTGTCATTGAATCGGGTAACGATAAAGTTTCTGGGCTCACCCTTCTCATTTTCCATGGTGATGGACATACCGATCTCTCGATACTCTTCTGGAACATTTTCGATGTGATCGGTAAACACCAAAGATTCGTCTCTCCCACCGTATAACAGCTTGGTGTCGACCGGCACTTCGATGATGTCACCGACTTTTTTACCATCGAGTTGTTTTGTCACCTGTTCAGACAGAACATCATTGACTCCATGAACATAACCCAGAGGGTAATCAACGGTAACCAGTACGTCACCGGTTTTTTCATCGATGACCTTATAGTTCAGTTCAACGAATTTTTCGTTTTGTATTGTGTCTGACATGACCCGAGAAGCCTGTTATAGATAATGCTGTCCTAGAACAGCGTAGCACCAAAGATTTTTACCCGATCCTTTTCATAACCTAGCACCAGTCTGCCCAGCCATTCCCCCTCTTTCTTGGAATGTCGCTGTTTATACAGAACCGTGACATGCTCACCACGGCGTATCATGCCGAGATATTCATAATTTGGTGACAGGTTTTTGGTCAATTCACTTCTTGCAAACTGTTTTCCCATCTCGATTTCATTCGCACCCAGCATCATCGCCGCCGCGAAATGTCGGGTGAAGGCACCGTAGTTTTGTTCATTCGAGTATTTAACAAGATCAGACCACATTGGGTTCGCCAGCGCTAAAATCTCTTCATCTGTTTTTTCAATAATATTCATTATTCTATTGTTCATTTAAAACATGTATCAGTTTGGCGGGACTACCGATCGTATAAAGGCGGCATACTACAGACTATAGGAAAAATGCCAACATATAAAAAATGTCGGCATTTTTAGGCAAACAAATATTAACTGGCTTATAAAATCAAGCCGTTATTTGCTTAACCTATTTATCACCTACCAGGTGGTAAAGGGGTGCTTTCTCCATGGTGTACGCACCTGTTTTGCGATCACGATGAGAAACTGTCAACACGTGCCAGTTTTTATCATCCAGTTTCATCGCATCACCACGGTAGTAGTAACCAGGCCAACGGGTTTCCTTACGGAATAAAGTATGCTGGAACACACTTTCAGAAGTACGCACGCGGTGATGTAATTCCCATGCACGCAACAGCTCGTGTATATCCGATGCTGCAATCTTCTCCATATCTTCCTCAAGCAGTTTCATCTTCCTGAGACCAATATTGAGAAGTTTTTCGTTGGTCATGTAGTTGACACCAAAACCACCACAATACTCGTCCATCAGTTTCTGCAAGCGATCCAGACCCTGTCTTGGATTGATGAAGTTCGGATTGACTGAACCCCCAACGACTTCATTTCTATAGACAGTGTAGGTCTCTAATGGTTTGTAGATCTTGGTTTTAAGGTCTTCAATCTGCTTGTCAGAAACGACAATGCCTTCGCCCTTGCCGTCGTCGATATACTTGCACG
Source organism: Burkholderiales bacterium (assembly GCA_038208175.1). Classification (GTDB taxonomy): domain Bacteria; phylum Pseudomonadota; class Gammaproteobacteria; order Burkholderiales; family Burkholderiaceae_C; genus Rhodoferax. The sequence continues at coordinate 10,534 of JBBQZA010000078.1, read as the reverse complement.
CCGCTTTAGCCGCCAGACGACCTTCAGTGAAAGAACCCGATGAGAAGGCGTGTGGTGTACCGCCTACCGCATCTCCCGCTCCAAACAGACCTTCAACGGTGGTCATGCGGTTATAGCCCCAGTAGTACTCCGCAGGAGATACGTCTTCCGGACCCGAGCACCATGCACCACAACCCGTAGCGTGCGAACCCATGACGTATGGCTCAGAAGTTGTTAATTCCGGGTTTTCGTATTTTGGATCAACGTCAGTTGCCGCCCAAAGTACCGCTTGACCAACGGTCATGCCCAGGAAGTTGTGCCAGCCGATCTCTTCAAGATGCGGATCCTGGAAGGCTTCCATGGTCACCATCTGAATTGGACCGCGACCGGCATTCACCTCAGAGATAAAGGCATGGTTACGCAAACAGGTCGGTATGGGTTTGTGGGACAAGTGCTGTCCTTCGGTATCCAGGTATTCCTTGCCGACCATTTCCGACAGAGCCGGGAACCACTTGGATTCGTACTCTTCACCCAGACCATTTTGGGTATAGGTCTTGAGGTGCAGGAAATAGGCACCGACCGGACCGTAACCATCCTTGAATCGTGCCAGCACGATACGGTTTTCCATTTGCGTCATCTTCGCACCGGCTTCGATCATAAGCCCATACGCAGAACCCGATGACCACGGTGCGTACCAGACACGACCCGCGCCTTCACCGACTGAACGCGGCTTGAAGATGTTCGAGGCACCACCGGCACCACAGATCACAGTCTTGGACTTGAAGACGTGGTAGTTACCGGTACGGACATTGAAGCCTACGGCACCCGCGATGCGGTTCTCTTTGGAATCATCCATCAGCAGATGGGTCAAGCAGACACGGTTGAATACCTTGTCTGCGGATTTTTTCGCGGCTTCGGCAACAATCGGCTTGTAGGATTCACCGTGAATCATGATCTGCCAACGCCCTTCACGCAGGTAGGTACCCTTCTTGGGATCCTTCATCAGCGGCAGGCCCCACTCTTCAAACTGGTGCACCGTGGAGTCAACGTGGCGCGCCATATCAAAAGCCAGATCCTCACGCACCATGCCCATCAGATCCATACGCGCATAACGCACGTGATCTTCCGGATTGTTCTCGCCCCAGCGTGCGCCGATGTAACAGTTGATCGCGTACAAGCCCTGGGCGACAGCACCGGAACGATCGATGTTGGCTTTTTCGGCAATGACAATTTTTTTGTCCTTGCCCCATTATCTTGCTTCAAATGCTGCACCGGTACCACCCATGCCCGCACCTGCAACCAGAATGTCGATATCGTCTTCAATAATAGTTTGGTAAGCCATTAGTAGTACACCCCTTCTTTAAATTCTAAGCCGGCAGCCTTGAGTGTGCGCAAGCCGCCATCATCCATACGGATATCTTTCGGCTCAAAACACAATAGCTCACCGTCACGCATTTCCTGGCTTGGAGCAGGCATCTCGGCAAGTTTTGGAATCGCCGTGCCCCACGGCTTTGTCGTGATAGGCGCCAACAGCTCCATATCTTTTTTACCGTTACGGAACTTGATGCGCCAGGCAATCGTTCCTTTTTCCTCATCACGAAGCACTCGGACCGAGTGACCCAGTGGAGCGAAATCTGCATAACCACGCACATCAATGGCTTGGTGCGGGCAGGCTTTTACACAGGAGTAGCACTCCCAGCACATGTTAGGTTCGATGTTGTAAGCACGACGAAGGGTTTTATCGATGTGCATGATGTCAGATGGGCAGATATCAACGCAGTGTCCACAACCATCACAACGAGTCATATATACGAAGGTCGGCATAATATTCTTTCTCTATTCAAATAAAAGTTAAATTGATGCTAGTAGTGGTTGGGTGACTCACGCTTGATACCAAGCCCCATATAAGCCGGGTGCTTGCCCATATATTCTGGAATATCAGGGAATTTTGCTTGTACGGCAGGATCCGTCAGATCGTAATCAGCAGGTAAATTCTCTCTTGAACCATCTGCACGAGTAATACGTTTTTGAAGTGCGGCCGCTGGTTTAAAGAACATATGCGCGAACTTGGACCACAATACGCCACCAAACAGTGTTGTGCTTGAAATGATGAACAACACGAAGAACAGGGTTGACCAAGCAGAACCTTGCGATTGTGTATAGGACCAGATTAAGCCGAACGTCGCTGTGGTCAGCAGCGAGAGGATGAACAAATCCGCACGCTCTATGCGATACCAGGTCAGACCTTCTGCTGACACGTCCACGCGGATAAAAAACCAGAACCAGTAGCCACCAATGCACAGCATCAGCGCACCGATATGCCAGAGCTGTGGCAGGATGGCAGGTGTAGGCGTTGCGGGAGTTGGATAGCCAAAAATCATAACGGCCGTCGTTACGACAAAAATAATGAAACCATACATGGTTAACAGATGCGAAAGCCGACGCCTTACATTGCAGAATTCACCCGACGTTAATACTTCTTTCGCTAACACTTGAATGGCAAGCGACGCTTTTTCTCCGCCACCCACGGTCCGCTTTGCGCTTTTCTGAGCTTTTTTTGCATTTTCGAAAAAGTACTGGGCGCTTTTCTTATGAATCATGTCAAGTAGGGTTCCACCGATGACCAGCAAGACCATCAAAATGATGTACCACTGCATGACGACAGTTGGAATTGATGCCGAAAGTTCGGCAAAGGGGTTGCTCGTTAACATCAGGTTCTCCTCAAAAAATTTAGACTCTTGTCTTTCGGATTTAGTGGTTTACGGGATTCAATGGGCATCAAGACCGGCGTAGTAGTCGCGCAGGATGGCGAGCACTTCGGGGCGGCTGAACTCGGGCGGCACTTCCGAACCTTCGGAGAGTGACTTGCGCAGTTGGGTGCCGGAGACCTGCAGCCGGTCGGCATCGGTGTGCGGGCAGGTACGACCGGAAGCCATACCGCCGCACTTGTAGCACCAGAAAGCGACGTCGATCTTGAGCGCCTGAGTCTGCAGCGCGCCGGCGGGCAAGCGGTCAAAGATATGGTGGGCGTCGAACGGGCCGTAGTAGCTGCCCACGCCGGCATGGTCGCGCCCGACGATCTGGTGCGAACAGCCGTAGTTCTGGCGAAACAGCGCATGCAGCAGCGCCTCGCGCGGGCCCGCATAGCGCATGTCCAGCGGGTAGCCGGCTTGCACGATGGTGTTCTTGACGAAGTAGTTCTCAACCAGGGTGCCGATGGCTTCGGTGCGCACTTCGGCCGGAATGTCGCCGGGTTTAAGGTTGCCCAGCAATGAATGGATGAGTACGCCGTCGCAGGTTTCGATGGCCACTTTGGCCAGGTACTCGTGTGAGCGGTGCATCGGGTTGCGCGTCTGGAACGCGGCGATCCTGGACCAGCCCAGCGACTCGAACAGGTCTCGCGTCTGCTGCGGTGTCTTGAAAAGATCGCCGCATTTTTCGGGGAAGCCGCCGGTGGACAGCACCTTGATGGGACCTGCCAGATTGACGTCGCCCTGGCCCATCACCATCGCCACGCCGGGGTGCGCCTTGTCGGTGGTGCCAAAGACGGTGCTGCACTCATGAGCTTTGTCGATCGCGTATTTTTCGGTCACGCGCATGGTAGCCAGAACCGTGCCGTCGTCCGGATCGGTCAGCGCAATCTCGCCGCCCGGCTTGATGCTGTCAGCAGTTGCCTTGTCCGCCGAGAGCGTGATGGGAATGGGCCAGAACAGGCCATTGGCCATCTTCATGTCATCGCACACACCTTGCCAGTCGGCCTTTGTCATGAAGCCAGCAAGCGGTGTGAAGCCGCCGATGCCCAGCATGATGAGGTCGCCCTTTTCGCGCGAACTCACGCGCAGCGCGGGCAAGGAAGCGGCACGCTTGAGTTCCTGCGCGAGTGCCTGGCCTTCAAGCAACAGCGGCAATAAATTGCTGCCACCGTGGGGATCAACTAAAGACATGACATCGGTCCCTTCCGTTTTTAAAACCCGCACAAGTTCCAAAAGGCGCAATCATGTGATGGCCTGGTAATAAAGATTTTGCGGATGGTTGGCCTGTGCGAAGAAAAACCAGCGCTCGGCCAACAGCCCGAGGAATTGCATGACAAAGACGTGCGGCAGGGCGGCGCTGCCGGCGCCCCACAGACTGACGCCCAGCAGCAGCGCCGGTAGGGCAAACACGGTCAGTAGAAAGCCCCATTTGACCGCGCGCAAGACAGTCGCCGACTTGCCGTGGAAGAACTCCCGCGTGTTGAACGATCCGCCCAGAAAGCCGGCCGATTTCTGCACGATGCGCGGGTGCTTGATGCCGATGGCAGTCTGCACGGTGGACTTCGGGCGCAGACGGCTGTTGCGCAGCAGCGAGGCGCTGCGGCTGACCCACGCCAGCAATGTCAGGATGAGGGCCCAAGCGGCGTAAAAGCGCGTGAGCCCGGGTGCCGTGCTGGCGGCGAAAGCCGCTGCCAGCGTGAAGCCGGAGGCGCCGCCCAGCAGCGTGTAATTGATCACCGTCAGCGGGCTGTGCCATTCGCGCAGGAAGGGCAGACAGGCATAGATCATCGCGGTGCAGACGAACAGCGCAAACGCCAGCAGCATGCCGACAATTCCGAGACCCAGGGTTGCGTCGATCGCGATGCTGTCGGGCAAGGTGGCGACCGTTGGCTTCCAGCCGGTGAAGTGGGCGAGGCCGTAGAGGAAAACGATTCCCATGAACGCCGGCAGCAGGATGACTTCACGCGACAGCCACGAGGTGCGCCACATGGCGGCCGAGCGCCAGGCGCGTTCCGGGCGGCCAAGATGGAAGAACGAACTGATCAGACCCAGCCCACTCAGGACCAGTACCAGCAGCGCGCCGCCGGCGTAGAACGACTGGCTCTGCTGCAGCGGCAGGAGATTGAATAAAGCGTAGGACTGCGCGGTGAACAGCGCAAGAAACAAGCCCTGCGCAGCGCCGATCAGGGTCGTGAGAAAGATGACGGAGAAGGCGGGTTTCATGGGGCTTACCTGCTTACCAGGAGGTGGAATCGTCGAGGGAGGGCTCCGATTTCGCAGGCTTGGGCAACAGGCCGTCGATCTTGAGCGGGTTGTCGGCGCGCGCGAGTTCGTCTTCGTGGATATGCATCGGTGTCTTGCGCTGCGGCAGGTAGTAGTTCGATGGATGCGTGCCCCATTCCGGCATCAGCGCGTAGCCGGCGTTCTCACGGATGGCCACCGAGACGAGCGATTCCGGATCGTGAATGTCGCCGAACTGGCGCGCGCTGGTCGGGCAGGCTAAAACGCAGGCCGGTTTGCGCTCGGACTCCGGCAGGGCGCCGTCATGGATCCGATCCACACACAGCGTGCACTTGGTCATGACCTTGCGCTGGTCGTCGATTTCGCGCACGCCATAGGGGCAAGCCCAAGCGCAGTACTTGCAGCCGATGCACTTGTCGTAATCGACCAGCACGATGCCATCCTCTTTGCGCTTGTAGCTGGCACCCGTCGGGCAGACCGGCACGCACGGCGGGTCTTCGCAGTGCAGGCAGGACTTGGGAAAATGCACGGTCTGGGTGTTCGGGTACTCGCCCACCTCGAAGCTCTGCACGCGATTGAAGAAGGTGCCGTTCGGATCGGCGTCATAAGGGTTGAAGTCCGCCAGCGGCCCGGCCGAACCCGAGGTGTTCCACTGCTTGCAACTGGTCACGCAGGCGTGACAGCCGACACAGACATTGAGGTCGATGACCAGCGCTAACTGCGTCATTTCTTCCACGCCCCCTTGCCGGCGAAGAAGGCTTGCCAGCGCGGCCGCTCGTCTGCACTGCCCGCATGGGCGGGTACCGGCGCGAACTGCGGCCAGGTGGTCTTGGGCTCATCGGCCTGCGCCTTGTAGATGCGCACCCGCACGTCGTACCAGGCCGCCTGACCCGTGACCGGATCGGAGTTGGACGTGATTGCTGCCCCAGCCCTGGCCGGCAGCTCCTCGCTGATCAGGTGGTTGAGCAGGAAACCGCGTTGTGATTCATTGGCGCCGGGCGAGAGATGCCAGGCACCGGCCGCCTTGCCGATGGCGTTCCAGGTCCAGACTGTGCCGGGCTCGACCGCTTCGGAGTAGCTGGCCATGCAGCGCACCTTGCCCCATTCCGACTCGACCCACATCCAGCCGCCGTCTTCGACCTCGGCGGCGCGGGCGGTTTTCGGATTGACGAACAGGTGGTTGTGCGCGTGAATCTGGCGCAACCAGGCATTCTGCGAATCCCACGAGTGGTACATCGCCATGGGACGCTGCGTCACCGCGTTGAGCGGGTACTTCGCCAGATCGGTGTGTTGTGATTCGAGCGGCTCGTAGTAGAAGGGCAGCGGGTCGAAATAGGTTTCGATGCGCTTCTTCAGGTGCTCCGGCGGCTTGCGCGACAGGCCCTTGCCCTGCGCGGCGGTGCGGAACTTTTGCAGCACCTCCGAGTATAGGTGAATGATGATCGGCTCGGCATAACGCTGGATGCGGTTGCGCTGCGACCACTCCAGATAGCCCTTGTTCCAGTTGCGCATGTACTGGTAGGAAGGGGGCAGCTTATGGTGATAGACGCAGTTGTTCTTCTCGTACATCTCCCACTGGCGCGGATTGGGCTCGCCGCGCATGAACTTCTCGCCACCCTTGCCGCGCCAGCCTGACAGAAAGCCGATGCCCGAGCCGGGCTCGGTCTCGTAGTTGACGATGAAATCGGGATAGTCGCGGAACTTGCGTTCCCCATTCGGGCGCACGAAGGCCGGGAACTTGAGTCGGCCCGCGAGCTCGATCAGCACCTCCTGGAACGGTTTGCAGTCGCCGGTGGGTGGCACGACGGGGATGCGCACCGCATCGACCGGGCCGTCGAACTCGGAGATCGGCCGGTCCAGCATCGACATCACGTCGTGCCGCTCCAGGTAAGTGGTGTCGGGCAGCACCAGATCGGCGAACGCGGTGGTTTCCGACTGGAAGGCGTCGCAGACGACGAGGAACGCAATCTTGTACTCGCCATCCTCGCGCTTGTCGTTGAGCATGTCGCGAACTTCCGACGTGTTCATCGTCGAATTCCACGCCATGTTGGCCATGAACAGCAGCAGCGTGTCGATCGGGTACGGATCACCGCGCCAGGCGTTGCTGATGACGTTGTGCATCATGCCGTGCACCGACAGCGGGTACTCCCACGAGAAGGCCTTGTCGATGCGCACCGGGCTGCCGTCGTCGTTGACGAACAGGTCATCGGGCTCGGCTGGCCAGCCCAGGCCGAGGCCGTCCAGCGGCGAATCGGGCTTGATCGCCAGCGGCGTATTGGGGGTCTTGGCGCAGGGCGGGATCGGGCGCGGGAATGGCGCCTTGTGGCGAAAGCCGCCGGGCCGGTCGATCGTGCCCAGCAAGGTCATCAGGATGGCCAGCGAGCGGGTGGTGTGAAAGCCGTTGGAATGCGCGGCCAGGCCGCGCATGGCGTGGAAGGCCACCGGGTTGCCGGTGACGGTGTCGTGTTCCTTGCCCCAGGTATCGGTCCAGGAAATAGGCAGCTCGATCTTCTGGTCGCGCGCGGTGACGCCCATCTCGTGCGCCAGCCTGCGGATCGCTTCGGCCGCAATGCCGGTGATGCCAGCTGCCCATTCGGGCGTGTAGGCCTCGACGCGCTCGTTCAGCAACTGGAAGGCGGGCTTGACGGGGGTGCCGTCGTGCAAGCTGAATTCGCCGAACAGGAAAGGGTCGCAACCTTCGGTGTGGGTGACGACCGGCTTGTTGCTGGCGCGGTCCCACCAGAGCTTGTTCTGCGGGTCGAAGCAGCCTTCTTCCTCGGGTACCTCGGTGCGCACGAACATGCCGAACTCGTCGTGGGCGTCGTCCAGGTTCACCAGCTGGCCGGAGTTGGTATAGCGCACCAGGAATTCGCGATCGTAAAGGCCGAGCGCAATCAGCTCGTGAATCAGTGCCAGCAGTAGCGCGCCGTCGGTACCCGGCTTGATCGGCAGCCATTCGTCGGCGATGGCCGAGTAACCGGTACGTATCGGGTTGATCGAAATGAATCGACCGCCGTTGCGTTTGAATTTCGAAATCGCGATTTTCATCGGGTTCGAGTGATGGTCTTCGGCCGTACCCAGCATCACGAACAGCTTGGCGCGCTCCAGATCCGGGCCACCGAATTCCCAGAAGGATCCGCCTATGGTGTAAATCATGCCGGCCGCCATGTTGACGGAGCATAAGCCGCCATGCGCGGCATAGTTGGGGGTGCCAAACTGGCGCGCAAACAGGCCGGTCAGCGCCTGCATCTGGTCGCGCCCGGTGAACAGCGCAAATTTCTTGGGGTCGGTTGATCGAATTTTTTGCAGACGCTCGGCCAGCATGGAGAAGGCTTCTTCCCACTCGATTTCTTCAAACTCGCCGGCGCCACGCTCACTGCCGGCCTTGCGTTTGAGCGGCCTGGTCAGCCGCGCCGGCGAATATTGCTTCATGATGCCGGACGAGCCTTTGGCGCAAATCACACCCTGGTTCAGCGGATGCGCCGGGTTACCCTCGATGTAGCGCACTTCGCCATTGCGCAGGTGCACCCGGATGCCGCAGCGGCAGGCACACATATAGCACGTCGTGTTGCGCGTCTCGGTGCTGGCGTTGGCCAGCACCGGGGCGGTGGGATTGTGAAGCGGTACGGCAGACATGCAGTGGGCACTTTTCTCGCAAACGGCAACGCCGAAGGACACAAAAACCGTGTCGGCAGGACGCGGCGACACAGACTTCCAAATTGCCCCTATTAGAGGCAGGGACAGGCCGGCTCGTCTATAACCGCCACGGGTAATCCGGCGTAACCCAAATGGGTAGCCTGAGTGCGGGTTTTCACGCTCGATCTGTAGCGCCGAATACGGTAGCATGCGCTTCCCCATCAGTTCATCATGTCAATCGCTCCGCCCCCGCCCCCTTTTCAGCCGCGCACGACTTCGGCGCCGACGGGAACGCTGGTCTCCAGCCTGGCGGCTGACTTGGCCGTCGGTGGCGAGCTCGAACCGCTGCTCGGACGTTTTCTGGTTTCCATCACGGCGCTGGCCGGCGCCCAGGCCGGCGCGATGCGCGTGCTGACCGATGACGGGCTGTACCTTCGGCTGGTGGCGCAACTCGGTATGCCGGCGCAGGTGCTGCAGACGGAGCGGCTGGTCGAGCGCAATTGCGGCATGTGCGGCGTCGCCGCGCACGCCGACATGCTGGGCTGGGTTGACAACATTCAATTCTGCGCGCGCCACAACAAGGACGCCTACTTCGGTCTGCAGTGCCGTCGCGTGCTGGCCATTTCGCTGCCGCACGGCGACCAGATCCTGGGCATCTACAACCTGTTTTTCGAGGACGAGACACAGCTCAGTACCGAGACCGAATCGATGCTGCGGCTGATCGGCCAGTTGCTCGGGCTGGCGCTGCACAACGCGCGTATCGAACGTGAGCGCCTGCGCATGACGGTCATGAAAGAGCGTCAGGAGATGGTCAACGAAGTGCACGACGCGATTGCGCAAACCCTGGCCTACGTGAAGATGCGCCTGCCGCTGCTCAACCAGGCTATGCTGGCGCACGACGACGAGCGCTCGCTCAAGTATTTCGGCGACGTCAAGAAAGCGGTCGGCGAAGTGCATGACAACCTGCGCGAGGTCATGACCTACTTTCGCACCCGCATGGACCCGCTGGGATTGCTGCATGCATTGCAGGGCATCGCCGACGGTTTTTTTGACCGCACCGGAATTCTGTTGGAAGTCCGAAATTTGGCGCAGAATCTGGACCTGAGTGACGAACAGGAGGTTCAGGTGTTTCATATCGTTCAGGAAGCGCTGGCCAACATCGCAAAGCACTCGATGGCCAAGCACGCCGTGATCACCATTGCCAGGACGCCACAGACGCTGGAGTTCCTGGTGGAGGACGATGGGCTGGGCCTGACAGTGTCCGGCAATCAGGCTGCTGCGCTGACGCGAAACAGCCATCTCGGGCTCGAAATCATGCAGGGTCGGGCGCGGCGTCTGGGCGGCAGTCTGGACGTTGGCGTCAGTGTGGGCAGTGGCACGCGGGTGCGACTGCAGCTTCCTGTGGGTGCGCTGGCGCAGGGGAACCTGGCATGACCAGCAAAACCCGCATCATGCTGGTGGACGACCATGCCTTGTGCCGCAGCGGCCTGACCGAGTTGATGGAGCACCGCGGCGACATGCATGTGGTGGCTGCGACCGGCGCCCCGGATCAGGTGGTGCCGCTGCTGCGCGAACATCAACCCGATCTGGTCGTGCTCGATTTGCGGCTTGCCACCACCGATGGTCTGAGTGTGTTGCGTCAGATGAGAGCACAGGGCTGCGAGCAACCGGTCGTCATCCTGACCATGAGCGACAGCGAGGATGACCTGAGTGCGGCCTTGCGCGCCGGCGTACGCGGCTATCTGCTCAAGGACATGGAACCCGAGGAGGTGATAGACGCCATCGGCCGGGCGGCGCGTGGCGAGATAGTCGTGGCCTCCGCCATGACGCTCAAGCTCGCGCAAATCCTGCAGTCCGGCCCCAAGGGCTCGGTCAAGGGCGACCTCGAGGCCTCGCTCACCGAGCGCGAACGCGAGGTGCTGGAG
>JBBQZA010000077.1:0-13449 GCA_038208175.1 Burkholderiales bacterium | reverse complement strand
ATGGCTGGCCCCCAGCCGAAATGCTGCCAGTGTGTTTTCAGGCGCCAGTTTGCCCGCGCCCCGGTGAGCGATCCAGCGCGGATAGGGCCAAGGGGTGGGTAGATGCATGGTATATTCTTTTCAGGCCTCGCGGCGCAGCGCCGGGAACAGGATCACGTCGCGGATGCTCGGGCTGTCGGTCAGCAGCATCACCAGCCGGTCGAGGCCGACGCCGCAGCCGCCGGTGGGCGGCATGCCGTATTCGAGGGCGCGAATGAAGTCGTGGTCGTAATACATGGCTTCGTCGTCGCCTTCGTCCTTGGCTGCCACCTGGGCCTGAAAACGCGACGCCTGCTCTTGGGCATCATTGAGTTCGGAAAAACCATTGCCAAATTCACGGCCGGTAATGTAGAGCTCGAATCGTTCGGTGACACCCGGTTTGTGATCACTGGCGCGCGCCAGTGGCGAAATTTCAACCGGATGCTCGCAGATGAAAGTCGGTTGCCACAGTTTTTCTTCGACGGTCTGCTCGAAGTACATCACCTGCAAGCTCGGCAGTGACCGGCTGGAGAGCTTGTCCTTGTCTTCGGTCAGGCCGAGTTTGCGCAGCGCTTTGATGAGCCAGGCCCGGTCATCGACTCTCAGATGAGTGCTGCCGTCGAGCGGCTGGCCCGCTTCGGTGTGTCTGCAAATGGCTTCGACGATGGTGAGGCGTTCAAACGGCTCTGTCAAGTCAACCTCCCTGCCGCCATAGCTCAGTTTCAGCGTGCCGACCGATTTCTCTGCCACATCACGGATCAGGGCCTCTGTAAAGGTCATCAGGTCCTGGTAGTCCCAGTAAGCGGCGTAGAACTCCATCATGGTGAACTCCGGGTTGTGGCGCACCGAGATGCCTTCGTTGCGAAAGCTCCGGTTGATCTCGAAGACGCGATCAAAGCCGCCCACAATCAGGCGCTTCAGGTACAACTCGGGTGCAATGCGCAGGAACATCTGCTGGTCCAGCGCGTTGTGGTGCGTGCTGAAGGGTTTGGCATTGGCGCCACCCGGAATCGGGTGCAACATCGGTGTTTCGACCTCGAGGAAATGGTGCGCCACCATGAACTCGCGAATGCTGCTCATGGCCTTGCTGCGTGCTACAAAGCGCTGTCGGGTAGTCTCGTCGGTCATCAGGTCCACATAGCGCTGGCGGTACTTCATTTCCTGGTCATTCATGCCGTGAAACTTGTCGGGCATGGGGCGCAGGCTTTTGGTCAACAGGCGTACGTTGCTGGCATGAATCGAGAGCTCGCCGGTCCGGGTCTTGAAAACCAGGCCCTCGGCTGCCACGATGTCGCCCAGGTCCCAGTGCTTGAAGCTGGCGTACAACTCGGCACCGATGTCTTCACCTTTGATGTAGACCTGAATCCGGCCGCTGCTGTCCTGCAGGGTCGCGAAACTGGCCTTGCCCATCACGCGCTTGAGCATCATGCGTCCGGCAACTTTGGCGATGGCGCCTTGCTCGACCAGTCCTTCGGGGGTTTGGGCGGCATGCGCTGCGAACAGATCGGCGGCACGATCCGTCGGTTTGAAATCGTTCGGAAATGCCGGACCCTTGCCGTCAGCCTGGTCTTGGCGGATGCGCTTGAGTTTTTCGTGCCGTTCAAGGATCAGCTGGTTTTCGTCCTGCGGGGCTGGGGCAATGGGGTGGTCTGACATGGAGGCAAAAAAAGTGAGGGCGGCAAGGGAAGAATCGTGGACGGCTCATTTGGGCCGGGATAGCAGATTTTAAGTGGCTGGCGTTGGTTGGCTATGATCCACTCAGATTCACATGATTTACCAGATTGTTTCCCTGCTGCTTGAAGTTGCCACTGGCGTACTGTGCGGCGCCTGTTTGCTGCGGCTGTATATGCAGTACCAGGGCATTCCGATGTCAGCGCGCTCCGGCAATCCGATCGCGCGATTTTTGTTTGCGCTGACCGATTGGCTGGTTTTGCCGTTGCGGCGGATCGTGCCGGCTTTGGGGCGCTGGGATATGGCCAGTCTGGTTGCCGCCTGCCTGCTGGAACTGACGCAGTTTCTGTTGTTATGGTTGTTGCTGGGCGGACGCGGTGCTTTGTTGGCGATCCCGATTCAGGCTGCTTTTGCGCTGTTACTGCTGCTGATCTCCGGATTGACCGGTCTGATCATTGTTTACGCCGTTTTGTCCTGGGTTCCGACACAATCCTCGATAGTGGATTTGATCCAGCGGCTGGCTTCTCCACCCCTGAAGCCGATCCGACGCCTGTTGCCCCTGGTGGGTGGTGTTGACCTGTCACCCTTGGTGTTGCTGGTGCTGCTGCAGATCGCAGCCATGCTGCTGGCCCCTCTGCAGGGTCTGGCGCTACAGATGGTTTGAGCGTTTACCGGCTCAGATCATGGCGTCAGCCGGCAGGCGCTGCAGCATGGCGAGTGTGCTGGCGATCGTTTTACGCAGTTCCCTGCGGTCACAGATCAGGTCAACAGCGCCTTTGGTTTGCAGGAATTCGGCGCGCTGAAATCCTTCCGGCAATGTCACACGCACGGTGGACTCGATGACGCGGGGGCCGGCAAAACCGATCAGCGCCTTGGGCTCGGCAATCACCACATCGCCCAAAAAAGCAAATCCGGCGCTGACGCCGCCCATCGTCGGATCCGTCAGCACGCTGATGAAGGGCAGCCCTTTTTTGGCCAGCCGCGTCAGTGAGGCATTGGTTTTGGCCATTTGCATCAAACTCAGCAGACCTTCCTGCATGCGTGCGCCGCCGGTGGAGGTGAAGCAGACAAAAGGCACTTTCTGTTCGATCGCGGTATGCACGCCGCGTACAAAGCGCTCTCCCACCACCGAGCCCATGCTGCCACCCATGAATTCGAATTCAAAGCAGGCCGCGACGACCCCAATGCTATGCACGGCGCCCCCCATGACCACCAGCGCATCCGTTTCGCCGGTGTTGTCCATCGCCTCTTTCAAACGCTCGGGATACTTGCGGCTGTCCTTGAACTTCAGTGCATCGACCGGCAACACTTCCTGACCGATTTCGAAACGCCCCTCGTTGTCCAGAAAGACATTGAGCCGGGCCCGGGCTCCGATGCGATGGTGGTGGCTGCAGGTTGGACAGACGTTCTGGTTCTGCTCGAGATCGGTCTTGTAAAGTACCGTTTCGCAACTCGGGCACTTGATCCACAGACCTTCGGGCACGCTGCGTCGGCCAGCCGGGTCGGTATGCTGGATTTTGGGGGGTAGCAGTTTTTCAAGCCAACTCATGGGTCCACCTTGATTATTTCAGGACAAGGGGGCAATTATGAATCCAACGCGGTCCGGATTTCACGCAGGAATTGTTGCGCTACCGCAGCAACCCGATCGCGCGGTTGTGGGTCAATCAGCTGGATGATTTTGCTGCCGATGACTACCGCGTCGGCGACTTTGCCGATGGTGCAAGCGGTGGCCGCATCCCGGATACCGAAACCGACCCCGACCGGTATGCTGACGTGCTGGCGAATGCGCGGCAGCATCGCCTCGACCGCGCCGGTGTCGAGCGTGCCGGCGCCGGTGACGCCCTTGAGCGAGACGTAATAAACGTAGCCGCTGGCAACCCGCGCAACTTGCTGCATGCGCGCATCGGTGCTGGTCGGTGCCAACAGAAATATCAGATCGAGGCCGTGCTTTTTGAGTTCAACGGCGAAGTCTTCGCACTCTTCAGGCGGGTAATCGACGATCAGGACGCCATCCACACCGGCATCGGCCGCATCCGCGACGAAGGCACTTTGGCCATTCTTTGGTTCATGCTTCTGGTTGTAGCGTTCGACCGGATTGGCGTAGCCCATCAGTACCACAGGTGTGTTCTGATCCTGCTGGCGAAACTGGCGCACCATGTCCAGCACCTGGCTCATGCCGATACCGGCTGCCAGGGCCTTGTCGCCGGCCTTTTGAATCACCGGGCCATCGGCACTGGGGTCGGAAAAGGGCACGCCCAACTCGATCACGTCAGCGCCACCGGCGACCATTGCGTGCATCAATTCCGGCGTCACATCGGCATAGGGAAAACCGGCCGTCACATATGGAATCAGTGCCTTGCGACGGCGCGCTTTCAGATCGGCAAAGGTGGCTGCGATGCGGCTCATTTGACGACCTTCACAAGGGCTTCACCACCTTTGACCGATTGTCCGGTGCAACTGGGGCGGCAAAAGAAGTCGGCGTTCGAGAGATCGGCCACGGTACCGATGTCCTTGTCGCCACGGCCCGACAGATTGACCAGGATAGCGCGGTCGGTAGGCAGCGTCCTGGCCAGTTGCATGGCGTAGGCCACCGCATGGCTCGACTCCAGCGCTGGAATGATGCCTTCGGTGCGACAAAGGTAATGGAACGCCTGCAAGGCTTCCTGGTCGGTGACGCCGACGTATTCGGTGCGGCCAATGTCCTTCAAAAATGCGTGCTCAGGACCGACGCCAGGGTAGTCCAGGCCGGCGCTGATGCTATGGGTTTCGGTGACCTGACCGTTGTCATCTTGCAGCACATAGGTGCGGTTGCCGTGCAGCACACCCGGGCTGCCGCGCTGCAACGAGGCCGAGTGACGCCCGGAATCAATACCCTCGCCAGCTGCTTCAACACCGATCAGGCGCGTTTGCGGCTGTTCGATGTAGGGGTAAAAAATGCCCATGGCATTGCTGCCGCCACCGACGCAGGCGACCACGGCATCGGGTTGCGCGCTGTGGCAGCCCT
This sequence comes from Burkholderiales bacterium, assembly GCA_038208175.1. Classification (GTDB taxonomy): domain Bacteria; phylum Pseudomonadota; class Gammaproteobacteria; order Burkholderiales; family Burkholderiaceae_C; genus Rhodoferax. Next base: position 8,756 of record JBBQZA010000077.1, on the reverse strand, counting down.
GCGCCTTCAGCATCCCGGGCATTTGCAGCAGGCACTCCTTGCCGATGACACTCTGGAAATCGCGCACCATCATCGGATAGGGATGCGGCCCGGCCACAGTTCCGATGATGTAGAAGGTGTTGTCGACATTGGCGACCCAGTCGCGCATCGCCTCATTCAGGGCATCTTTCAGCGTCCTGCTGCCGCTCTCGACCGGCACCACGGTGGCGCCCAGCAGTTTCATGCGGTAGACGTTGGGACTCTGGCGCTTGACGTCTTAGCTGCCCATGTAGACCACGCACTCGAGTCCGTAGCGGGCGCAGATGGTCGCAGTCGCCACGCCGTGCTGGCCGGCGCCGGTTTCGGCAATCACGCGCGGTTTGCCCATGCGTTTGGCCAGCATCGCCTGGCCGATGGTGTTGTTGATCTTGTGGGCGCCGGTGTGGTTCAGATCTTCGCGTTTGAGGAAGATTTGCGCGCCGCCCTGTTCCCGGCTCATGCGAGCGGCATGGTAGACCGGTGATGGACGGCCGACGAAGTGCGCCAGCTCGTAATTGAACTCGGCAACAAAGGCCGGATCGTGCTGGTAGTGGGCGTAGGCAGCCCGGAGTTCATTGATGGCGTAGGTCAGAGTTTCGGAGACAAAGCTGCCGCCGTAAATTCCGAAATGCCCGCGCTGGTCAGGTTGTTGATAGGAAGTCATGTCTGCTCATTGGGGGACAGAGTCTGCCGCACGCACGGCGGCGACAAACTGATGGATCTTTTCGGGGTCCTTCATGCCCTGCGTTCCAGGACCTGAGAGTTCGACACCCGAGCTTACGTCAACGGCCAGGGTTTTACACCGGGGCCGCAGCTGCAAGATGCCATCGGCCACGTTTGCAGCATTGAGCCCACCACTCAAGACGAGGTGAGCGTTGACGTTTGGAGGAAGCAGTGACCAATTGAATGCTTGCCCACTGCCACCATAGCCGTCGACATGTGCGTCGAGCAGGATGGCCTGGGCTCCTGAATAATCGTGTGTGTATTTTACGAGATCAAAATGACGGCCGGCAGCCCCCAGGGGAATCCGGGCGGCGCGCAAAAATGGGTGACGACCAGCTTGGCTCGCGACCAGGCACTGATTGGGTGTTTCGTCGCCATGAAATTGCAGCGTCGCGCCCGGGATGGCGACGCAGGCGGCCTTGATTCTGTCCGTCGCTTCGTTAACGAACAGCAGCACCGGTGTCACGAAGGGCGGCAATCGGCGGCTCAATTCAGCCGCGCGTTCGATCGACACATGGCGCGGGCTCTTGTCATACAGCACAAAACCGACGGCATTGGCTCCCGCCGAGACAGCAGCGTCGACGTCAGCCTCGCGCGTCAGACCGCAAATCTTGATTCGGGTGTGCTGAACAAGTTTCATGGTAGCCCATCAAAGGCTGCGGTCCGATCGGGCAAGCCCCAGTGTGCAGCATAGCGCGGCCCGAGAAAATACAGCCCATCAGGTGAAAACGTCGGTGCAGCAGCGTCCCGGTCACAGGCCAGCAACACATTCTTCAGCCAGTCCGGCTGCTGCCGGCCCTGGCCGACAGCTACCAGGCAGCCCATGATGTTGCGAATCATATGGTGCAGGAATGCATTCGCCTCAAATTCAAATCGCCAATAGGCACCGCGCTGTGAAATATCGATGCGCTGCAGCGTCTTGACTGGCGATAAAGCCTGGCAGGCCGAGGCGCGAAAGGACGTGAAATTGTGTTCGCCCAGCAGGTGGGCGGCAGCCTGTTGCATCGCCTTCAGGTTCAGCGGTTGAAAAACCCAGCCGACACGACCGCTCTCGACGCTTGGGCGCACCGGTGACTCCAGCAACACGTAGGCGTATCGGCGTGACAGAGCGCTGGCGCGACAGTGAAATTCCGCAGGGACCGCATGAGCCCATTGCAGCGCAATGTCGGTTGGCAAATAGGAATTAACGCCACGAACCCACGAGTTGAGGGGGCGATCCAGTTCGCTGTCGAAATGGGCCACCTGCATCAGGCCGTGCACACCGGCGTCGGTGCGACCGGCACACAGGGTTGACACCTTGCGTGCACTGAACTTGCTCAACGCCAACTCGACTTGATCCTGAACTGTTTGACCTGACAACTGACTTTGCCAACCCTGGTAGGCTTGGCCGTTGTAGGTAATTCCGAGTGCCAACCTCACGGCAGGATCATGGCGATTGAAGACTGCTCAGGGCGCGTTGCGCCTTGAGTTTCATTTCGCCTGAAGCTTCGGCAACAACTTCCTCCATCAGGATCTGGGCGCCCGTGACATCACCGATGGCCTGAAACTCTTCAGCCAATGCCAACTTGGTGGCAAGCGGATCTTCCGGTGCGTTCGATGCAATTTCCTGGTTAGGCGCCAATTCATCGTCCAGGTCGAGCGACAGGGAGCCCAGGTCAAATTCCATCATCACAGGATTCGGAGCCGGTGCTGCTTCAGGCCTCGGACTGGCAGCGACCGGCTGAAGCTTTCCCGGAGCTGTTGGCGCTACGCTGGCACTCGTTTCGGTTGGCTCTTCGTCAAGCGAAAAGTCAAGATCAAGATCAAGATCCGCCGTGGCAACGACCTGGGGTGTGGCGCTAGGCTCGACCGGAACACTCCGGCTGTCTGTCCCGCTGCCTGCAGCGGGGCCAGCGCCTTCCAGAGGAGCCGGTGCTGAGGGTGCGGCGTCTGATTCGGGGGGTTGAAAGTCCGGCTGGTAACGTGGATTGCTGGGGTCGATGCTCAGACCTAGTTCACGCATGCGTTGCCAGTCCTCGCCCTCGCCGTGGGTTAACAAGAAAGCCTTTTTTGCAATTCTTTCAAACGACTTGGTGTCGCTTCGCTTGGCGAAGAGGCCCAGTAATTTGTGGTGGATAGCAATGCGTTGCGGGTTGGCGCGCAGAGCGTCTTTCAGAATCTCCTCGGCCTGTAAATCACGACCGTAAGCCAGGTAGACCTCGGCCTCGGCAACCGGGTCGGCATCGTCACCATCATTCGGCTTGCTGGGTAAAAATGACACTGAAGGGCTGGCTGCGGCGCCTATATGGGTGTCGATGTTCTGTCCGCCGCTGACAGCAAAATAGGTGTCGGGACGCATATTGTTCGCCAGCATGACACTGTCAAGGTGCTCTTCGGGCTGACGCTGGCGCGCTCTGTAGATGCCAAGAAGAGCCAGCAGAGCGATCAACCCGACCGCAGCCGCTGGAGCCAGTGGATTGTCGATCAGCCCATCCAATATGCCATTCTCAGGCGGGGGTGACGGTACGGGTGCCGGGCGCTGGACGGTCATTGAAGCGACCGGGGCAGTTGCCGATGCGGTCAACGCTGGTTGATTGACCGCCGGTGCGCTTGCCACGCTGACTACTGGCACGCCTGGCACAGGGCTTGAGGTGGCACTTGAGGGCGTACTCAGCTTTCCGAGATCGCTGATGTTCTTGGAGATCTCAGCGGATCGGATGGCGACGTCCCTGGCACTGAGTTCTTTGGCCAACTGATCTTCCGCAGAAAGCTTTTGGACAGTCCCTTTGGACAGTGTCAATTTGTCAGGCGCAGCAGCCGCCGACTTCTTGTCGTCCACACGAGCCTCGACCGTTCCACTCGCTGTACGATCAGCCGCCGCCAGCGTGGTATCGGGTGCGCTCTGGGCGAGTTTCCTGCGGAAACCATTAAAGTCTCTACTTTGCGCGACAATTATTTGTGTCGCTTGGTTCAGCGGAATTGCCGCAGCCTGTTCCGCGGTCGGGATATTAATGATCGAACCCGCTTTGATCCGGTTCACGTTTTCGCCGACAAATGCCGCCGGGTTGGTGCGCAGCAAAGCGACCAGCATCTGGTCGAGGGAGACATTGTCTTGCCTGGTCGCGGCAGCAATCTTGCTGGCGGTATCACCCGGTTTTACGGTGATCCGTGCGCTTGTGCCATTTTGAGCTTTGGCAGCAAGTGGGTTGGGTTTTGCAGCTTTCGCTGCGTTTACCGAGGCTGGTGCAGCAGGAACCGGAGCAGTCCGGGCAGCCGGGACCGACGCGGCCGCTATGGCCTCGCCCGACGGCTTCTGTATCGTCAATTGCGCCGACGTTTGCGAAGAGGGCACCGCTGAACGCGAACTGGGCGGGTCGAATAACAAGGTGTAGTCGCGCACAATGCGACCGCTGGCCCAACTCGTTTCCAGAATCAGGTCAACGAATGGTTCGCTGATGACGCGATCGCTGCTCAGGCGAATGTAGGCACGTCCGTCCGGAAATCTTTGAAGACTGGCCAGCAGGGTCGCCAGTGCGGGGTTGTATTCCAGCCCGGCGGCCTTGAAACTTTGTGGCAAAGCCGCCATGACCCGTATAGAAGCAGCCTCCTCGGCGTTGATGCTCAGTACTTCAATCTCGGCACGCAAAGGTTCACCCAGTGCAGACTGAACTACCACGCGACCCAGCGAAAGTGCCATCGCATCAGGACCCCAAAAGGCGAGTGAAGCCGCCACTGCGACGGCGGCCCTCAGCCAGCGATGTGCCTTAGCTATCAATTTCGGGGCTCCGTTGATCAGGCTGCCGGGGTAGAGGTCTCATCATGCGAACAAATGGGTTGATAGCAAAATTGGGAGGGTCACGATAACATCAATGCCATGGCCTGACAATCCACGTCAACCATGACCTTGTCTCGTTCACTATCCGCGTGCCAGGTTGCCAATTTCATGTTGTCCGACTGCAACGCCCGATCAAGGTTCGCTGTTCGGGCTCATGCCGACAACAGCACACGCAGCATGCGACGCAAGGGTTCTGCGGCTCCCCACAGCAACTGGTCGCCGATGGTAAAGGCGCCGATATATTCCGGTCCCATGGCGAGTTTGCGAATCCGCCCGACTGGTATTTTCAGCGTTCCCGTCACCGCCACCGGTGTCAAGTCCTTCAGGGTGGCCTCACGCGTGTTCGCAACCACCTTGACCCAGGCGTTGTCGGCGGCAATTAGCGCTTCGATGTCAGCGCTCGGAACATCCTTTTTGAGTTTGAACGTCAGGGCCTGACTGTGGCAGCGCATGGCGCCAACGCGCACACAAAAGCCGTCAACCGGGACCGCGGGCGTGCCAAAACCTGGCCCTTGGCCCAGAATCTTGTTGGCTTCGGCGCCAGCCTTCCATTCTTCGCGGCTGATCCCGTTGCCAAGGTCCTTGTCAATCCAGGGAATCAGGTTGCCACCCAGGGGCACGCCAAAATTGGTCATTTCGGCAGCGCTTAGAGACTGCTGCCTGGACAGCACCTTGCGGTCGATCTCGAGAATGGCGGATTTGGGGTCGTCGAGCAGGTTTTTGACTTCGGCGTTCAGGGTTCCGAATTGCGTCAGCAGTTCTCGCATATGTTGCGCGCCACCCCCGGATGCGGCCTGGTAAGTCATGCTGGTCATCCATTCAACCAGCCCGGCCTTGTACAGTGCACCGACGCCCATCAGCATGCAACTGACGGTACAGTTGCCTCCAATCCAGTTGTTGCCGCCCTTGGACAACGCTGCCTGGATCACCGGCATATTGACCGGGTCAAGAATGATGACGGCATCATCTTTCATGCGCAGCGTTGAGGCGGCGTCGATCCAGTGACCGCTCCATCCCGCAGCACGCAATTTTGGGAACACTTCGGTGGTGTAGTCTCCGCCCTGGGCGCTGATGATGATGTCGCACTTCTTTAATGCGTCGATATCAAAGGCGTCTTTCAGTGTGGCCTCGTTTTTTGTCTGTGCCGGGGCTTTGCCACCGGCATCGGAACTTGAAAAGAAAATGGGCTCGATCAAGGCGAAATCGCCTTCGGACTGCATGCGGTCCATCAACACCGAGCCGACCATGCCGCGCCATCCCACCAGACCGACCAGATTACCAATTTTCATCATATTGCTCTTTCAAATAGTTGGATAAAGAAAAATCAAGAATTACAGGGCCTTGACGACAGCGGCTCCCATTTCCCGGGTACTGACGCGCGTCGTGCCGGGGCTGAAGATGTCGGCCGTGCGCAGACCCTGGGTCAGCACCGACTTGACGGCTGCCTCGATGCGCTGCGCTGCTGCTGGCTGGTTCAGGCTGAAGCGCAGCATCATGGCAGCGCTCAAAATGGTCGCCAGCGGGTTGGCGATGCCTTTGCCGGCGATATCGGGAGCGCTGCCGTGGCTGGGTTCATACAAACCCTGGTTCGTGGCATTAAGACTGGCCGATGGCAGCATGCCAATCGAACCGGTCAGCATGGCAGCCTCGTCGCTCAGGATGTCTCCAAACATGTTGCCGGTGACCAGCACGTCAAATTTCTTCGGTGAGCGCACCAATTGCATGGCGGCATTGTCGACATACATGTGATCCAGTTCCACGTCAGGGTACTGCTGGCCCACCTCGGTGACCACATCCTTCCAGAACTGGAAAGTTTCCAGTACATTGGCCTTGTCCACGCTGGTGAGGCGTTTGCTGCGCTTGCGGGCTGCCTGGAAAGCGACATGTGCAATGCGTTCAATTTCCGGCCTGCTATAGCGCATAGTGTCAAATGCCTCTTCGGCACCCGGAAAGTGGCCATCAATGGCGACACGTCGACCTCTCGGTTGGCCAAAATAGACGTCGCCCGTCAGTTCCCGGATGATCAGGATGTCCAAACCTGCAATCAGTTCCGGCTTCAGGCTCGACGCGTCCACCAGTTGCTCGTAGCAGATCGCCGGGCGAAAGTTGGCAAACAAGCCCAAATTCTTGCGCAGCCCGAGAATCGCCTGTTCAGGGCGCAGGGATCGATCCAGCTTATCGTATTTCCAGTCGCCGACAGCGCCAAATAACACGGCATCTGCCTGTCTCGCCAGTTTCAGGGTGGCCTCCGGCAAGGGATGGCCATGGGCTTCGTAGGCAGCGCCGCCAACAAGCGCGGTTTCCATCTCGAACTTGAGCTCAAGCGAGTTCAACACCTTGACCGCCTCGGCCACAATTTCGGCGCCAATGCCATCGCCGGGTAATACTGCAATTTTCATGTTGATGCAAAGCTTTTCTATACAAGCAGCGTGCGTGCCAGCCAGGGCTTTTGGGTCAGACGTTGCGCTTCAAAAGTCCTTATTTTGTCGGTATGGCGCAAGGTCAGACCAATGTCGTCAAAGCCGTTGAGCAAGCAGTATTTGCGAAAGGCCTGAACCTCGAAAGGCAGCTCTTGGTCGTCTGGCTTGACAACGACCTGCCGTTCGAGGTCAATGGTCAAGGCATAACCTGGGAAGGCGGCCGCTTCATCGAACAGCTGGTTGACCTGGATGTCGCTCAAGACAATCGGCAACAACCCGTTCTTGAAACTGTTGTTGAAGAAAATGTCGGCGAAGCTTGGCGCGATGATGGCGCGAAAACCGAATTGATCGAGCGCCCAGGGGGCGTGTTCACGCGATGAGCCGCAGCCAAAGTTTTTGCGCGCCAGCAAGATGGATGCATTCTGGTAGCGCGGCAGATTCAGCACGAAATCAGGATTGAGCCGGCGGCTGGCGGGGTCCTGACCGGGAAAGCCCGTGTCAAGGTAACGCCATTCGTCAAACAGATTTTGTCCAAACCCGGTCTTGCGGATCGATTTCAGAAATTGCTTCGGGATGATGGCGTCGGTATCGACGTTTTCCCGGTCCAGGGGCGCGACCAGCCCCTTATGCAGGGTGAATTTGTTCATTTTTTGTTTGCCATGTCTGTGTCAGCTGAATTTTCGAACATCAACAAAATGACCGTGGATGGCAGCAGCAGCAGCCATCGCCGGACTGACCAAGTGGGTGCGTCCGCCTGCACCCTGACGTCCTTCGAAATTGCGGTTGCTGGTGGAGGCACAGCGTTCACCCGGTTCCAGCCGATCGGCGTTCATCGCCAGACACATCGAGCAGCCCGGCTCACGCCACTCGAACCCGGCGGCTTTGAATATTTCGTGCAAACCTTCGCGCTCAGCCTGCTCCTTGACCAGGCCAGAGCCGGGGACGACCATGGCCAGTTTGATGTTCTTGGCCACTTTTTGCCCCAGTTTCTTCACCACTGCGGCAGCTTCCCGGATGTCTTCAATCCGGCTGTTGGTGCAGGAACCAATGAAGACCTTGTCCACAAACAGGTCGTTCAAAGCCTTGCCAGGTTCCAGCCCCATATAAGCTAGCGCGCGTTCAATGGCGCCGCGTTTGTTGCCATCCTTTTCCTTTTCGGGGTCAGGGATCCGGCCATCAATACCCAGCACCATTTCAGGCGACGTACCCCAGGTTACCTGTGGCGTGATCTGGCTCGCGTCAATGACGATGACCGCGTCGAACCAGGCGTTGGCATCGCTGTTCAGTGTTTTCCAGTACGCTACCGCTTGATCCCATTCAACATCGTCGGCAGCGCTGTTGCTGGCGTTCTGACCCGGTGCCAGGGCGCGACCTTTGACGTAGGCAATGGTTTTTTCGTCGACCGCCACCAGTCCGGCACGGGCGCCAGCCTCAATCGCCATGTTGCACACCGTCATGCGGCCTTCCATGCTGAGGGCACGAATGGCCGGGCCGCCAAATTCAATGGTGTAGCCGGTGCCTCCAGCGGTGCCGATCTTGCCAATGACGGCAAGTACGATATCTTTGCCACCACAGCCACGCGGCAGTACGCCATCAACCCGCACCAGCATGTTTTTTGCCTTTTTTGCCAGCAAGGTCTGGGTCGCCAACACGTGCTCCACCTCGGTGGTTCCAATGCCATGTGCCAGAGCACCGAAGGCTCCGTGAGTGGAGGTGTGCGAATCACCGCAGACGACCGTCATGCCGGGCAGGGTTGCGCCATTCTCCGGACCGATGACATG
>JBBQZA010000076.1:0-13541 GCA_038208175.1 Burkholderiales bacterium | reverse complement strand
GCCCTTCATGCTGCGCCGTACCAAGGAGGTGGTGGCGTCCGAGTTGCCTCCCAAGGTGGAAACCGTGATGCGCGTGGAGCTGTCGGGCAAACAAGCTGACCTGTACGAAACCATCCGCCTGGGAATGGAAAAGTCAGTCCGCGAGGCCCTCAACAGCAAGGGCCTGGCCAAGTCACAAATCACCATTCTGGATGCGCTCTTGAAGCTGCGTCAGGTCTGCTGCGACCCCGGTCTGGTCAAACTCGCTGCCGCGCAAAAAGTCAAGACATCGGCCAAACTGGAGCAGTTGATGGAACTGCTGCCCGAGATGCTGGCCGAGGGGCGGCGCATTCTGCTGTTCTCGCAGTTCACCAGCATGCTGGCACTGATTGAGGCTGAGTTGAAGAAGCGCAAGATCAGCTGGGTCAAACTCACCGGCCAAAGTCAGAAGCGCGATGCGCTGATCGAGCAGTTCACCAGCGGCCAGGTGCCGCTGTTTCTGATCAGCCTGAAGGCCGGCGGCGTCGGCCTGAACCTGCCGCAAGCGGACACCGTCATCCACTACGACCCCTGGTGGAACCCTGCGGTCGAGAACCAGGCCACTGACCGCGCCCACCGCATCGGCCAGACCCAAAGCGTGTGGGTCGTCAAGCTGGTGGCGCAAGGCACCATCGAAGAACGCATCCTGGCCCTGCAAGAGCGCAAAGCCGCGCTGGCCAACAGCATGTACAGCGGCGCGGCGGCGCGCAAGGTGCCGCTGTTCAATGAAAATGATTTGGCGGAGTTGCTCAAGCCCTTGGGGTAGCAGGTGAATACCAGACACAAGGAAGATCAAAACATGGCACAACGTCCAAACATCATTTTCATCGTCGCCGACGACCTGGGCTATGCCGACCTCGGCTGCTACGGCGGTCGAGCAGCGCCCTTCGGCGAGGTGTCACCGGTACTGGACCGACTGGCGGCCGACGGCATCAAGTTCACGCAGGGCTATGCCAACTCGCCGGTCTGTTCGCCGACGCGCTTTGCACTGATGACGGCGCGCTACCAGTACCGCCTGCGCGGCGCCGCCGAAGAACCGATCAACAGCAAGAGCCGTGGCAGCAGCACGCTGGGCCTGCCGCCAGAGCACCCCACCTTGCCGTCCCTGTTGCATGCCAGCGGCTACCGGACCGCGCTGATCGGCAAATGGCATATGGGCTACCCCCCGAGCTTTGGTCCCCTGCGTTCCGGTTACGAAGAGTTCTTTGGGCCGATGGCCGGTGGCGTCGACTATTTCACGCACTGCGCTTTCACGGGTGCACACGATCTGTGGCATGGCCATGGCGGGACCGAGGAAGAACATGCTGAAGAAGGCTACCTCACCGACTTGATCTCCGAGCATGCCGTGGACTATGTGCAACGCACGTCCCCTGCACTGGCGCATGAAGCACCGCGGTCAGCGTGCCCTGCGCGATGGCAACTGGAAGTACCTGCGGGTGGATGGCTTCGACTACCTGTTCAACATCTCGTCCGACGCGCGTGAACGCGCCAACCTGGGTCCGCATCTGCCTGAACGCCTGACGGCGATGCGCCAGGCCTGGGAAGCGTGGGACGCCACGATGCCGCCCATTGCGCCGGATGCGACGGTGAGTCTGGTGTCTTCGGCCAAGGACATGCCCCAGCGCTAAATCCGTTAAGCGATGCTGCCGCGCAGCAAACTGTTTCGCTCCACATGAGCGGGTTCAAACAACGCCAGCAAGGCCACCAGCAACGCCTCGGCCTTGGCACTGTGGTCGGCGCCAAAATTGCAGACATAGACGTCCAGAGTGGCGGCCTGCTGTTCGGGCCAGGTGTGCACGCACAGATGCGATTCGGCCAGCAGCACGGTGGCCGTGACGCCGGACGGACCGTGCTGCGTCGGCGGGAAGGTATGAAACAGCTGCGCCACCGCCTGCAGACCAGCGGCCTGTACCGCCTGCACACAATGCTGGCCCAACAGATCGGCGTCGGTCAGCCAACGCTGCTCACAGCGGCATTGGTGAAGATCGGCGGTCAGGTGCAGTCCTTGCATGCTTAGGTGGGAGTTATGAAGTGCATCCCTGGGACTATACGCAAAGCCACAGATCAGCGGATGCGCGGCTCGGCCCGCAGTTGCTCGGGCAGCGTGAAATAGGCTGCCGTTGCGCCCCGCCTTTCCCGCGTTTGCGCCAGTTCATGGCGCGCCACACTGCGCAAATGGACTTCGTCCGGACCGTCGAGCAATTGCAGCGCGCGGCCCCAGGTCCAGAAATAGGCCAGCGGCGTGTCGGGTGACAGCCCCATGGCGCCAAACACTTGCATCGCGCGGTTCACGACACGGGTCTGCAGACGCGCTGTCACCACCTTGATGGCCGCCACATCGTTACGCGCCTGCTCGCGCTGAGCCTCGCCCTGATCGAGCCGCCAGGCGGCGCGCAACACCAGCAACCTGGCCTGGTCGATTTCCAGGCGCGATTCGGCAATCCACTCCTGCACATTGGCAAAGTCCGCCAGGTATTTACCGAACACCTGCCGCTCCAGCGTGCGCTCGCACATCAGCGCCAGCGCCAGCTCGCACTGGCCGATGGTGCGCATGCAGTGGTGAACCCGTCCCGGGCCGAGCCGCGCCTGCGCCATGACAAAGCCGGCACCCTCCTGGCCCAGCAGGTTGGCCAGCGGCACACGCACGTCACGGAACACAATTTCGCAATGCCCCTCCGGCGTGTGGTGCTGCATGATCGCGATATTGCGCTCCAGCGTCACGCCGGGCGTGTCCATAGTCACCAGCAACATGCTGTGGCGCGCGTGTTTGGCAGCGTCGTCGTCACCACTGCGGCACATCACGATCAGCAACTTGCAGTTCGGATGCGCGGCACCGGTGACAAACCATTTGCGCCCGCTCAGCACCAACTCTTCCCCCTCGTGGCGCATCCGGGTTTGCAGATTGGTCGGGTCGGAAGAGGCCACATCCGGCTCGGACATGGCAAAGGCGCTGCGGATCTCGCCGTCCAGCAGCGGACGCAGCCAGCGCTGATTTTGTTCAGGCGTGGCAAACAGGTGCAGCAATTCCATGTTGCCGGTGTCCGGTGCGCTGCAATTGAACACCTCCGAGGCCCACGGCAGGCGGCCCATGATTTCGGCCAGTGGCGCATATTCCAGGTTGCTCAGGCGCATGCCGGGTTCGTCCTCACGCAAACCGGGCAGGAACAGATTCCACAAGCCTTCCGACCGGGCCAGCGCCTTCAGGTCCTCCATGAAAGGCGGTGGAAAAACTCCCTGCGCAACCGATTGATGCCAGGCGCAGTTGTAGGGCAGCACGTAGCGATCGATGAATTCTTCCAGTTGCTGACGCCGCGCCTGTACCTGCGGCGAAAACTCGAAATCCATGGCGGGCCTTTCTGCCGAGGCGAGATGTCGCCTCACAAGAGCGGAGTCTGCCAAAGCCGCGCCACTTTGGCTGTCACCTGGGTGCGTTCCCTCTCAGACGATCCAGCGCTTCCAGATCGGCAAGGTCCTGATGTCGGCCAACCGCAAGCTTATTTGTCTTGAAGTCTTCCATCGCAATAAAGCTCAGCTCAAGCCCGTCCACGGGCAGGACCATGCGTCTCGCGTGGCAGTCTACAAAGTCAACGCCATCGATGCTGGTGAGCAAGTCAATCCGGCCCGGTGGATAACCCAACTGGATGACCCGGTTGGGCGTAATGAAGTCTTCCAAGTTAATGCCAAGACCGCCAAACCCGAATTTCCCCAAGGCTTCGAGAAGTTTGTATGCGTTCTGTGTATCTGTGCCTATCCAAAAATCCAGATCCCCGGTGTACCGCGGATGACCATAGGCGGCCAGCGCGTAGCCGCCCACGATCAGGTACTCAACCTTGCTTGAGTTGAGTAACGCGGCAAACTCTTTGAAGTCGGATGTCAGCATGGGGTTGACTAGAAATGCCTTGACGCCGCAATGCTTCCAGTGCATCGATGCGTGCCTGCACCGGCTGTGTCAACCAGTAGGCTACGTCAGCGCGTGCCTGGGCAGTATGCAGGGCGGTGCGAGTCAGTGCGTGTTCCATGCACTGACTTTACACCAAACACCCCGTGAAATGGCTTACGTGTCAACCTGGCCAATCTCAAGCCATTGGTTCTGAATAGGGTAGTTGGCTCCAGGGCGACCAGTGTAGAGATAGCTCCACCCACTTTGGCTGTCACCTGGGTGCGCTACTGCGTGATTTCCAGGAACACCAGGTGGTTCTCTTTGGCGGGCCAGGTCCGCCCCACCACCCGTTCGACCGCATCGGTGTGAAACTCCGCCGCAATCGACCGGTCCTGCAGCTTGCTCAGCATGATCTTGCTCGAAGCAATGCCGCCCACGCGCGCCACCGCAATGCCCGGTGGTGGCGACTGCCCGTCAAACGCAATGTGGTGCGTGGTGGGGTCCAGGTAGCCGCGCGGGCGCACCATCTGAACAATGGAAAAGGCTGCCAGATCGGCGTCGGCAATGCGTTCCACCTTCAAGTGCAGCACCTCGCTGCTGCGCGGAAAAGGACTGCGGTAGATGTGCGTGCTGGCGTAACCCCGCGCAGTGATCACAAACTCGTAGGGCACGCCGGCCACTGCCTGGAACGGGCCCCAGCGACCATCGGCAGCGACAACCTTGACATGCACCGCCGTGCCGACGCGCAATCCGGTATCGGGGTGTACCGCATAGACCTCGACCCGCGCTGCCGGCAGCGGCAGGTTGTTGCTGAAGTTGTTGCTGGCACTGGCGGCGTCAGTCGATTGAACGCCCTTGCCGGTCACCACGCCGTCGAGCACGATGTCCTGCTCCGGCAGCACCTTCAGCGTGGCCGGCTCCTTGCCTGTGATGAAGCGGTAGCTGGCCTCGAACGCAGCCGGCGAGAACGAGGTTTCGCGGTGGTCAACGCGCGCCAGCACCGTGTTTTGCGCGCCTTTGAGCGCCGGGTTGTCGTAGCCGACAAAGGTCGGCTTGCCCTTGGCACCGATCCATTCGCCGTCGGGTTGCGAGTATTGGTCGTTGTTGTCTGATCGCAGCGTGAGCCATTTGACCGGGCCGCTGACCTCGTCACCGGCTGCGTTCTTGGGCGCGTTCAAGGCCTTCAAAAAGGCACCTGTGCCGGAGAACTCGCTGTCCTCACGATAGCCGGGAATCGCCCAGACGCCGTGGTTCGGTGTGCCACCCAGAATCGCGTGGCTGACGGTCTTGTCGCCGCCGCCATTCTGGATGTAGTTGCGGATCGCGTAACCACCGCGCGAGTTGCCCACCAGCACGATCTGGCTGGCGCCAGTCCTGGCCAACACCTTGTCCACCTCGGCTTTCAGGAAAGCCATGTGTTCGGCCGTGGAACTTCGCCCAGCCTGCTCTTTGGCATCGACATCCCTGGCCAGCGGGTAAGGTTGCTGCAGGGCAAACAGGCGCTCCCGCGGCCAGCCGTTGGACTCGAAACGCCACAAGGTGGTCTGCCACAGGGCGGCCGAATCGCCGTTGCCATGCACAAAGACAATCGGCGGCAGATCGACCTTGGGACCCAGCGCGCAACCGCCTGTTGCCAAAGCCAGTGCCATCGCCAGGGCCGCAAAAGTACCAAGAAACAGTCGTCTGAACATAGCTTTCTCCAACAATATCAGGCACTGGTTAAGTGCCGCAAAAGAACGGCCATTGCTACCAAGTATCTCACTGTGGACTTGACTTGCGGTCCTTTCGGCCTACGGGTAGTACTGGCTGCGCATGCGCTGGCAGTAGGCTTCGAGTTGCGGGTACTGCTTTGCGTGCTGCTTCAAGGCCGATTCGACCGGAACCCAAAGCAGGTTGGCAAGAAAGGCATAGACGGTGGCATCCAGCGAGCACGGTTGTTGACCCAGAAAGTAGCGTTTATCGCCCAGAAAGTCTGCCAGCGCCGTGATGTCGCGCTGGCCAATGGCGTAAATCTCCTCGGCACTGTGACGACCGATGCCATGACCCTGCATTTGTTGGCGCAAGCCGCGCCGTGCCAGAGGGGGAATGATCCATTTGAGTGGCAACGGCAACTTGCCAAAAAAAGCAGGCCGGGTCTGCTTCCAGCCCTCAGACTCTATCCAGCGCGTGTGAACCACGGCCCAATACAGGTTCTCTTCGAGCAATCGCTGAAACGCCAGTGCCACAGCACGCTGCTCGGCGCTGAGCCAGCCGTCAAGCCGGTCACCATAAGTCGTCTTCAGGTAATCGATGATGAAGCTCGAGTCAGCCAGGGTTCTGGCACCGTCCTTGATGTAGGGCATCTTGCCCTTGGGCGCCATTCGGAGGTCGTGCAGTGTGAACGGCGGGGTCTCAAACGGCAGTTGTGCCATGCGCAGCCAGGTTTCCAGCTTCATGCAAAACGGGCTGCCGTTGGGCAAACCAAAAGCGGCCTCAAACTGGTACAACTTGATCATGATGATTCTCCTGGAGTGCCAAGTGTAGATACAGCGCGAGCAGCCAACGCTTCACAGATGAAGTGATCTTCAGGTCGCGGCCTGCTCTACCACAATCATCCATGACACGCCGAGCTTGATTTAGCGCACAGCTTGGTGAATTTGATGATGCCGCACGTTTTCGCCTGGCTTTCAGCGCCATACTTCGCTGACTGAACAAGTTTTGCAAGAAGCGATCATGACGGAATCTGCAATAGCCAGCCTCAACTTCAAGGAAGCTGCCCTGAAGTTGCTGCCCGAGGGTGCCAACTTCGAGGCCTGCCTGACCTGCGGCTTGTGTTCGTCGGGGTGTCCGGCTTCAGGCATCGAGAACATGGATCCGCGCAAGTTCATCCGCATGGCCATGCTCGGCATGGACGAGGCCTTATCGACGACACCCTGGGTCTGGTGCTGCACGCTGTGCAAGCGCTGCCAGTACGTGTGTCCGATGAACATCGATGTCGCGCAACTGGTTTATCTGGCGCGCTCCAACTGGCCGCAGAACAAAAAACCGTCGGGCATCGTGCGCTCGTGCGAACTCACCCGGGCCACGGAATCGACCAGCGCCATGGGCATGTCACCCGCCGATTTCGAGTTTGTCGTCAAGGACGTGCTCGAAGAAGTCCGCGCGACACAACCCGGGTTTGCGCATCTCCAAGCCCCCATCAACAAGCCTGGCGCGCACTTTTTTGTCAACCAGAATTCCCGTGAGCCGATGAACGAGCCCGATGAAATGGTGCCGCTGTGGAAGGTCTTTGACTTCGTCGGTGCCGACTGGACCTATGCTTCCAAAGGATGGGCGGCAGAAAATTTCTGCATGTTCACCGGCAATGAAGCCGCCTGGAAAGAGGTTGTCGAGAAGCGCGTCAATGCCGTCAACGAACTGGGTTGCCAGGTGTGGCTCAACACCGAGTGTGGCCACAGCTATTACACGATGTGGCACGGCATCGAGCGTTTCGGTCTGCAGGCCAATTTTCGGCTGGAAAGCATCATCACCTATTACGCGCAATGGATCCGCGAGGGCAAGTTGCCGGTTGATTCGCGCTGGAACACCTTGGGCATCAAGTTCACCGTGCAAGACCCCTGCATGATCGTGCGCAAGTCTTACGGCGAGGCGATCGCCGATGACATGCGCTTTGTCGTCAAGACGCTGGTTGGCGAGGAAAACTTCATCGACATGCAGCCCAATCGCAGCGCGAACTACTGTTGCGGTGGCGGCGGTGGAGCCCTGCAAGCCGGCATGACCGGTCACCGGCGGACCTACGGCAAGCGCAAGTTCGACCAGATCGAAGCCACCGGTGCTGCCTATGTCCTGTCACCCTGTCACAACTGCCATTCGCAGATGCAAGACATTGGCCGTTTCTACGGCGGCGACTACGCCGTCGTGCATCTCTGGACATTGATTTGTCTGTCCCTGGGCATTCTCGGCAAAAACGAGCGCCTTTATCTGGGCGCGGACCTGCTGGCCTGAAGGCGCGCCGACACAGGAAACTTCCATGCTCACCCTCTCTACCCGCAGTGCAACAAACGTTGCCAGCAGCATCCTGGAAACCGACGTACTGATCATCGGCGGCGGCGTGACCGGCAGCGGGATCATGCGTGATCTGGCGCTGCGTGGCATTCACAGCATCCTGATCGACAAACGCGACCTGTGCGCCGGGGCCTCGGGCGGCAACCACGGCCTGCTGCACTCCGGGGCGCGCTATGTCTCCACCGACCTCGATGCGGCGATCGAGTGCCAGCAAGAAGGTGCGCTGCTCAAACGCCTGGCCCCGCAGTGCATCGAAGCCACCGGGGGTCTGTTTGTCGCCGTCGAGGGAGACGATCCGGCCTTTGCCGGGCAGTTTGCCGCGCTGTGCCAGCGCGCCAGCATCGACTGTGAGGAACTGAGTCTGTCTGAAGCCAAACGCCTGGAGCCCTTGCTGTCAGACCGGATGTACAAGGCCGTGCGGGTGCCCGATGCCACCATCGACCCGTTTCATCTGGCCCTGCTCAATGTCGATCACGCACGCCAGACCATGGGCAGCGTCTATCTTCCCCATACCGAAGTAATGAGTTTTGAGTCGGTGGACGGTGACATCCGTTCGGCGATCTGCCGCGACCCTCTGAATCGCACCCCGTTGACAATTCGCGCCCGCCAGTTTGTCAATGCCGGGGGCGCATGGTCGATGAACATTGCCCGGCTGGCCGCTTGTCTTGACGTGCATCTGCTGTACGTCAAGGGCACAATTCTGGTCAGCAATGATCGCCTGACGCATCACGTCGTCAACCGGCTGCGCCCACCCGGTGACGGTGACATTCTGGTGCCCGGAGGTAGCGTTTCGCTGCTCGGCACCACCTCCTCGCGCACCGATGATCTGGAGCGCGTCGGCCCGACTGCCGACGAGATTGACCGCAACATCCACGAAGGTGCCGCGATGATTCCGGCGCTGGCCCACGCGCGCTATATCCGCGCCTTCTCAAGGGTTCGACCCCTGTTGCTGGCCCCCGGGGGCGTCTCTGACCGCGCTGCCACACGGGGTTTTGCCTTGCTCGACCACACAGCGCAAGGTTTGAGCAATTTTTGCACCATTACCGGCGGCAAGCTGACCACCTTCCGGCTGATGGCCGAGAAGGCGTCTGACCTCGTCGCCCGCCGACTGGGCAATGACCGGATGTGCACCACCGCCAGTGTGGCGCTGCCCGATGACCCGACCTGTAGCTGGAGCGAGCCGGCCACCGCAGCCCGACTCTGGCAGCAGAACAATGACCCGGATGACATGGTTCTTTGTGAATGCGAAATGCTGCCGCAGTCGGCCATCGAGCAGATATTTGCCACATCGCCAGGTGTCGATGCGCAGCCGACACTGGAGTCCATCGCCCTGCGTTCGCGCGCCGGCAAAGGCCCCTGTCAGGGCTCTTTTTGCGGCATCCGCATTGGCTCCTATCTGTATGACAAGAGCTACTACCGGGACCGCACGGGCCTGACCCACTTGCGCGACTTTTTCGATGAGCGCTTCAGGGGCCAGCGCAGTGTCAGCTGGGGGCAGCAGACGGCACAGCTGGAGCTGGCCGAAGCCATGCACTGCGGCTTGCTGGGTCTTGACACGCTGGAAGGCGAATGATGCACAACGCACACCCAACACCGCGCCGCGCCAACCTATGAAACATGCGCCACGACAACTCAGCACCGAGCTGGCCGTCATTGGGTCGGGCATGGCGGGTTTTGCCGCATCGATCTTCGCCCTGAACCGTAGCATCGCAAGCGTCCAGGTTGGCAATACCGGGGCCGTGGCCTACACCACCGGTTACCTGGACTTGATCGGTCGGCTTGACGGCGCGAGCGCTGTCGTTACCGACCCCTGGCAGGCGCTCAATACCCTGCGTGAGGCGGCACCCCAACATCCGCTGTGCCAGCTTGCCGGCGCCGACATTCGCTGCGCATTCACCGAGTTCACGGCTTTTCTGGGCGAGTTCGGACTGGCCTACACCCCGCCCGGTGAGCGCAATATCACGGCGCTGACCCCGATCGGTACCGTGAAGCAGACGCTGTGTGTGCCGGTCACGATGGTGGCCGGGCCGCGTGCCCTGGCAGCCAACGAAGCTTGCGTGATCGTCGATATTCGCGGTCTCAAGGGCTTTAGCGGTGCCGAGATGGTGGCCAATCTGCGCGAGCGCTGGCCGGCCCTGAGCACCCAGCGCATCGGCTTTCCCGACATGGCGCATGGCGAGGTCTATCCCGAAGTCATGGCGCGCTCGCTAGAGGTTGCGGCCACCCGGGCCAGACTGGCTGAAGTTCTGCAGCGCGCTGCCGGATCGGCCAAACTGATCGGCCTGCCGGCCATTCTCGGCATGCATGGCCCGGATCGGGTGCATGCCGATCTGGAACGCCTAAGCGGCCTGCGGATTTTCGAGATTCCGACCATGCCGCCGTCGGTTGCGGGCTTGCGCCTGCGCGAGTTGTTCGAGCAGGCCTTGCCGCGCAAGGGCGTGACGCTGATCCCGCAGCAAAAGGTCACGGCGCTGACATTTGCCGCCGATGGCGCAACGCTGGACCTGAGCGACAGTTATGGCGCCATCCGCATCCATGCGCAAGCGGTGATTCTGGCCACCGGGCGCTTCCTGAGCGGTGGACTCGATGCGCATCAGACCGGGGTGAGCGAACACCTGCTCGACCTGCCGGTGGCCCAGCCGGCCACGCGCGCCGATTGGTACCGTGAACGCTACACCGACCCGCGCGGTCACCCGATCAACCGCGCCGGTATCGAAGTGGACGACTGCTGCAGGCCTTTGGCCAAAGACGGCCGTATCTACAACGAGCGCCTGTTTGCCGCCGGGTCGCTGTTGGCCCACCACGACTGGATTCGTGGGCGCGCCGGCGCCGGGATCGCTCTTGCCACCGCGTACAAGGCGGTGGCCGGGGTTGAGCAGCTTCTTTCGAAATCGGCAAACCTGTCGTAGCCGTGGTCCCAATTGACTGCAAGACTCCTGATTATTGACATTTTCAGCCTGTAGCCCCCGTGCAATATGCACTAACAGCTATCAAAAACAGAGCATGTCAACACCCCAAACTACCGCTACAAAGCCCGCAACTGGCGTCGCTACGCCTTGCTGGTGGCAAAGGCGTAGCGTAGCAGGGAAGCTTGGCAGTGATTGATAATCACTCTTCAGCCGATGCGGCAATCTCCTGTATCACCTGTCAAAAACCACCCACCTACGCATGCACATCGGCCTTGTCTATGCCACCCTGGCCTATATCGCCTGGGGCCTGCTGCCCCTGTTTTTCAAGCAGCTAAGCCATGTAGGCGCGCTGGAAGTGGTGCTGCACCGCACCGTCTGGGCACTGGTGTTCTTGCTGGGTGTGCTGTGGGTGCTCAGGCGTTGGGCCTGGCTGGCTGAAGTACTGCGTCGCCCCAGGGTGCTGGTTGCGTTTGTCTTGTCGGCCAGCTTGTTGGCGGCCAACTGGCTGGTGTTCGTGTGGGCGATACAAAACGCCCATATGCTGGACGCCAGCCTGGGCTACTTCATCCTGCCGCTGGTGAATGTGGTGCTGGGCTTTGTTTTCCTGCATGAGCGCCTGCGGATCGGCCAATGGCTGGCTGTCTGCGTGGCAGCGGCAGGCGTGCTGTGGCTGACGCTTCAAACCGGTCACCTGCCCTGGATTGCATTGGTGCTGGCCGCCACGTTCGGGTTTTACGGGCTGCTGCGCAAAGTGGCTTCCCTGGGTGCGCTGGAGGGTTTGACGCTGGAAACCCTGCTGCTGGCCCCGGTAGCGCTGGGCGTGCTGGTGTGGGGCGCGTGGCAAGGCGATGGCGCAGTGGTGAGGGCTTTCAGCGGCACGGCTAGCGCCAACCACGAGCCGCTGGCCACCCTGGGTTGGTTGCTACTGGCCGGGCCGCTCACCGCCGTGCCGCTGCTGCTGTTTGCCGCCGGCGCCCGCCGTATCTCCCTGGCCACGCTCGGTATCCTGCAGTACATCTCGCCCAGCCTGCAACTGGCTTTGGGCGTGTGCTTGTACGGCGAGCCCTTTGCCACCTCCCGCGCCCTGGGTTTTGGCCTGATCTGGGCGGCGCTGCTGGTGTACAGTGCGGAAGGGTGGTGGCAGAGTGGACGCACGGGGCACGAACTCAGATAGAGGTCCGCGCGGCCCAAGGTCCAAGGTGAAGGGGTTACAGCCCGCGCGCCCAAGGTCCGAGAGCCAACTTCTCAACGCTGTGTAACGCATGTGAAAAGCGAGCTGAAGCGACCAGCGAATCTTTGATGAGCCCGCCCTTCACGGCTACAGCATAGAGGTTCAACGCTATGTCAAAAGGGGTGGAGAGCACGGCACTTGTTGCCCGTGCAAGGGCTTGCACCCAAACCGTCGATTCGTTTTGGTTTTCAGCGCTTAGCATAGATCCTCCTTAGATACCAGGGTTTACCCTAGTCTGGCAATGATACTGCACCTTCAACGCGTTTGGCCATGAGCCTCAGCAGACCAGAACCGGTTTGCAGCTCGCAACGACGCTTGCATTCAGGCAAAGAATCCCCAATTTCAGTCCATGAGTGACTCCCTGCACATCGTCTGCCCGCACTGCCACACCACCAACCGCGTCAAGCGTGTGGATCTGGCCAACGCACCTGATTGCGGCAGTTGTCACAAGGTCCTGTTCACCAAGCATCCGGTGGCTCTGGACGAGGCGGCGTTCGAACGCCACATCGCACACAGCCAGATTCCGGTGCTGGTCGATTTCTGGGCGCCATGGTGCAGCCCCTGTCGGCAAATGGCGCCCGCTTACGAGCAGGCCGCCGCGCAACTGGAGCCTGAATTTCGGCTGGCCAAAGTTGATACCGAAGCGGTCCAAAACCTGGGCGCGCGCTTCAACATTCGCAGCATTCCGACACTGGCCCTGTTCGTCGGCGGGCGCGAAGTGGCGCGCCAGAGCGGCGCCCTGGGCGCTGCCGACATCGTGCGCTGGGCACGTTCACACGCTTCGTAACGCCCTGGCAGAAATGCGGTAAATGCCCTCCTATTAAGTCGTCTCAGGCGCCATCGGCAGAGAAAAAGTGCACTACGAAGCGCCACCGGCCAGCACCTTGGCCGTGCAGACCGACACCTTTTTGCGCTGGTTCAACGCCGCTACCACGGGCGACGCCCTCGTCAAAGCGGGTATCGCCCACCTATGGCTGGTGACTCTGCACCCGTTTGACGACGGCAATGGCCGCATCTCGCGTGCCGTAGGCGACATGGCGCTGGCGCGCGCAGAAGGTACACCCCAGCGCTTCTACAGCCTGAGCGCTCAAATTCAGCGCGAGCGCAAAACCTATTACGACCAACTGGAAGCCACACAGAAGGGCACGCTCGACGTAACACCCTGGCTGGCCTGGTTTCTGGCTTGCCTGCTGCGCGCCGTGCAAGGCGCCGACGAAACCCTGGCCGGCGTGCTGGGCAAAGCCCAGTTCTGGCAACGCTGGGCCGGCACACCCCTGAACGCGCGGCAAATCAAACTAATCAACCGCCTGCTGGACGGCTTTGAAGGCAAGTTCACCAGCGCCAAATGGGCGGCAATAGCCCAGTGCTCCAGCGACACGGCGCTGCGCGACATCAGCGATCTGTTGGCGCGCGGCGTGCTGCGCAAACTGAAGGCCGGGGGGCGCAGTACCGGGTATGA
>JBBQZA010000075.1:0-13556 GCA_038208175.1 Burkholderiales bacterium | reverse complement strand
GGATCTTCAACTTGGAGCTCGAAACCACTTTTTACAGGCCCGATGGCAATGGCCCGTTTCCGATTGCCATCATCAACCACGGCAAGGCGTCGGATTAGGTGGCAAAACTCAGCCTTGCCGTGAGCAGATACTAGCAATCTTGGTGCCAGTGGCATGATCCGGTGTAGGATAAAAGTGTGACGATCAACTCCACACCAACAACGCCATGACTGAACCGAAGCGCTCCGATTTTCGCTTTTTTCACCGCTTGCGGGTGCGCTGGGCCGAAGTGGACATGCAAAAGATCGTCTTCAACGCGCACTATCTGATGTATTTCGACACGGCGATTGCCGACTACTGGCGTGCGCTGGCCCTGCCGTATGACGTCACCATGCAGTCTCTGAGCGGCGATCTGTATGTCAAGAAGGCAACCATCGAATACCACGCGTCGGCACGCCTCGACGATTTGCTCGATGTGGCGATCAAATGCAGCCGTATCGGCACCTCATCGATTCTGTTCACGGGAGCCATATTTTCCGGCGAACAGCATCTGATCAGCTGCGAACTGGTCTATGTCTTTGCCGACCCCATCAGCCAGACTTCCAGGCCCGTACCAGCCGCGTTTCGCGAAATCCTGCTGGCCTATGAAGCGTGGGAGCCCATGCTGCGCATCGAGTTGGGATCGTGGCTGGGGCTCGGCCAGGAAGCAATCAAAGTGCGCACCGAGGTTTTTGTCGACGAGCAGCGTATTCCGGCTGAGATGGAATGGGACCAGGCCGACGAGACCGCGCTGCATGCGCTGGCCCGCAACCGTCTCGGGCTGGCAGTGGCAACCGGTCGTCTGCTGCAACACGCACCGGGCGTCGGGCGAATCGGCCGCATGGCGGTCAACCGGGTGCTACGTGGTTCCAATCTGGGACGCGACATACTGCGCGGCCTGATGCTGGTGGCCGCCGAACGCGGAGACCATGAGGTGATGCTGCACGCGCAGCGCACTGCAGAGGGCTTCTATGCCAGGCTTGGCTTTGTGCCGCGTGGTGAACCGTTTGAAGAAGCCGGCATCGTACACATTGAAATGGTCCATGCGCTCTAATTTCAAATCAAATATCTGCCAGCAAAGGGTAGGGCGGTGGACTTACTGCAAGCGTCGGTCCATTGGCTGTTCCTAAATGCAAACCACCGCTTTCGGCGGCCGTGACTTGCATCGAGACAATGGCTTCATAACCGCCTGCTGCATTAGCTGCCGCCTGCGCAACGATGCCGCAGGGCTGATCCGGGTTGGCTTCCTGGAATACCTCGTCGCCGGCCTGCATCAGGGCGTCAGAATGCGCTGCAAAGGCGCGGCGTTTCAGGATGCCGCGAAACTGACTGCGCGCCACCACCTCCTGGCCTGGGTAACAGCCTTTTTTGAAGTTGACGCCACCGACCGATTCGTAATTCAACATTTGCGGTACAAAGGCCTGGACCACGGGTGCAGTGATCATGGCAATTCCGCTTTTCACCTCACTCAAAGCCCAGTCCTGTGGCCTCAAAGCAGGTCCCGGCGGCGTTGCCTGCCCGGTGGGCGCCAACCAAAACGCTCGTTGCACGCTGTCAACGGAATACAGGAAAACCAGCGATGCCTGGCCCGAATCGACCCTGGTCCAGGGCGCGTGGGTACCTGGGATGATGGATTCGAGTGTCGCTCCAGCCAAACCGTACAAGGTGTAATCTTCGCTCGCATCGGTCAGTTTGACCTTTGCACGCAAAACAAATCGCGCAAGGTTCTTCAGGGTGACAGCCAGAATATCGCGACTGCAGACCAGCAAAATTTCGGTCGGACCGCGTTTGATGCCATAGAAACTGGCGAGCATCCGCCCCTGGGCAGAGCACAACGCGGTCAGTCGGGCCTGCGACGCGCTCAGGTGCAAGAAATCCTGGGTCAATTGCCCATGAAGAAATTGGTCGGCGTCAATCCCCTCGGCCCGGATAACACCCAGTTGCGCCAGCGGCACGACGCCATCAAGTTTGAATTGCATGCAGTGAATTATCATCCTCTCTCGAATTCTTACAAGACAGTAGGGCTGTGCGTCGTTTTTTCTTCCAATTAATTCTTGTTGCTGCATTGCTGGCTGGTGCTGCCACCTGGTGGGTCAACCACAGCTTGCGCCTGCCGGCGGATACCGTGGACCTGTCCATAGAGCCCGGCACGTCGGTGCGTGCCGTGGCGCAATCAGTGAGCGACTCCGGAGTGGAAGTCAATCCCTTCATTTTGTACTGGTGGTTTCGCCTGTCCGGGCAAGCGCGCCAGATCAAGGCTGGAAGCTATGAAATCGAGAGCGGTGCAACGCCGCACAGCCTGCTGCATAAATTGGCGCGCGGCGAAGAAGCCCTGCGTGCCGTGACACTGGTGGAAGGCTGGACCTTTAGCCAAGTTCGGGCGGCACTGGCAAAAGCCGAACAGCTCAAGCCCGAATCCAAGGGCTTGCCGGACTATCTGATTATGAAAGTGCTGGGGAAACCAGGATTGCACCCCGAAGGACGATTCTTTCCAGACACCTATACCTATGCCAAGGGCAGCAGCGATTTGGCGCTGCTGAGTCGGGCCATGCGTGCCATGGACAGGAACCTGCAGGCTAGCTGGGGCCAGCGACAGCCAGAAATTCCTCTGAAAACACCGGATCAGCTGCTGATTTTGGCCAGCATCATTGAGAAGGAGACGGGGCGCGCCAGTGACCGTGCACTGATTGCCAGCGTCTTTACCAACCGTTTGCGATTAGGCATGATGCTGCAAACCGATCCGACTGTCATTTACGGGCTGGGTGATGGCTTTGACGGCAATTTGCGTCACCGTGACCTTCAAACTGACACACCCTGGAATACCTACACCCGCGCTGGTTTGCCGGCCACACCTATTGCCATGCCGGGCAAATCGGCATTGCTGGCGGCGGCGCAGCCGGCCAACAGTAAGGCGCTCTACTTTGTCGCACGGGGCGACGGCAGCAGCCAGTTCAGCAGCAGTCTGGAAGAGCACAATCGGGCCGTCAACAAATACCAGCGCGGTCACTAAGACCGATTCCAACGGCATATGGCAACAGGCGGTCTTTTCATAAGTTTTGAAGGCATTGATGGCGCTGGTAAATCTACGCACATCGAAGGGCTGGCACAGGCATTTCGTTTGCAGGGCAGGGCGGTGACCGTGACGCGTGAGCCTGGTGGCACCCCGCTGGCAGAAAAGCTGCGCGATCTGGTGCTCAACGAACACATGGACGCCATGACCGAAGCCTTGCTGGTGTTCGCCGCGCGGCGCGACCATCTGCAGCAGGTGATTGAACCCGCTTTGTCCGCTGGCGCCGTGGTTTTGTGTGACAGATTTACCGATGCAAGCTTTGCCTATCAAGGCGGCGGACGAGGTTTTGATCTGACATTGTTGTCCGCACTGGAGAAGATGGTGCAAACCACCCGGTGCCAGGATATGGATTTCATTCGCCAACCCGATCTGACCGTGTGGTTTGATCTACCGGCTGAAATCGCCGCCGGCCGACTGGCGGGTACCCGTGCCCCGGACAAATTTGAAGCCCAGCCGGTCGAATTTTTCAGGCGGGTATCGACTGGCTACTTGCAGAGGATGACGGCAAGTCCAGGGCGTTTTGCCAGAATTGCAGCGGACAAGCCGCGGGAAGATGTTTGGGTACAGGTTTTGCAGGCGCTGCAGGGCAGAGGATGGCTGCGATGAGTGGCAACGCTCTGGCACCCTGGATCGGCACTCAGCTTGAAATCCTGTTGGCGCAACGCGGTCATGCGTGGTTGCTGGCGGGACCTTCCGGACTGGGCCAGTACAGCCTGGCGCTGGCGCTGGCTGCTAGCTGGTTGTGTGAGCAACCTAGCTCACGGGGTGCCTGCGGCCATTGCGCTAGCTGTCACGCGGTTGACGTGCGTACCCACGCCGACCTGTGCGTATTGATGCCCGAGACCGAAATGCTGGCTCTGGGCTGGCCCTTGAGTGAAACCGCGCAGACGGAAATTGACGACAAAAAACGCAAAGCGAGCAAGGAAATCCGGATTGAGGCGATGCGCGACGCGGTCGAGTTTTCCCAGCGCACCAGCGCTCGGGGGCGCGGCAAGGCGGTATTGATTTTTCCGGCAGAGCGGATGAATGCGGTTGCTGCCAATGCCTTGCTCAAAACGCTGGAAGAACCCGCCGGAGATGTCAAGTTTGTGCTGGCCAGCGCGGCGGCCTATCGGTTGCTGCCGACGATTCGAAGCCGCTGTCTGGTTCATAGCATGACCTGGCCCGGGGACGCAGAGGCTTCTGAGTGGCTGCAAACGCAGGGATTGAGCGCAGAGCAGGCCAAGGTCATGCTGCGCGCCTGCGGCGGACGTCCACAGGACGCCCTGAAATTTGTCCAGTCGGACTATGACGTGCAGGCTTGGGTCAAGCTGCCCAAAGCAATGGCCAGAGGAGATCTTGGGATATTTAAGGACTGGCCGTCGGCGCAAATCGTCAGCGCTTTGCAAAAACTGTGTCATGACATGCTGGCGCTTAGAACGGGTGCCGAACCAAGATTTTTTGCGGCAAGCGACTTGCCTGGTGGTGGTTCCGTGACGGGTTTGACACGCTGGTTCCTGTCGCTGGCGGACTCCCAGAGCACGGTGGAACATCCTTTTAATGCTGGCCTGATGCTGGAAGCCCTTGTGAGTCAGGCCCAAAACGCCCTAAACTCAACACACTAGTTACCGAAACCAACAATTTCAATGTTATCCAGCCCACGCCCAAGCGTTATTCAATTGGCGATCAAGGAGAAGTCTGCGCTTTATGCAGCCTACATTCCGCTCTTTTCTGAGGGCGGGATATTTATCCCGACGCAGCGCGAATACAAACTTGGCGATGATGTCTATGTCTTGCTGTCGCTACCAGGTGAAACCGAGCGCAATCCGGTGGCTGGTAAGGTGGCCTGGATAACGCCCCCCAAGGCGTCCAACCATCGCACGCAGGGCATTGGAATTCGGTTTCCTGCAGGCCCCAAATCGCAGACGCTAAGGCGCAAGATCGAAGATCTACTTGGTGCCCATATGGCATCGGACCGGCAGACGCAAACCATTTAAAGCTGGCTGACCCGAAGGTGGCTGGTTTCGCCTCCTCAGATCCACCATGTTCACCGATTCGCACTGTCACCTCACTCTTCCTGAACTGGCGGCGCAAGTACCCGCGATTCGTCTGGCCATGTCGGAGGCCAAAGTCGACCGTGCACTGTGCATCTGCACGACTCTGGAGGAGTTCTCCAGCGTGCATGAACTCGCCCTGCGGTACGATAATTTTTGGGCCACTGCCGGTGTGCATCCAGACAATGAAGGCGTTGCCGAGCCGAGCCTGGAGGATCTGTTGAGACTGGGCCGATTGGAGAGGGTGGTTGGCATTGGTGAGACTGGACTGGATTATTACCGCCGGGGCAGTCGAAGCATCGCCGATATGGCGTGGCAGCGTGAGCGCTTTCGAGTCCACATTCGGGCTGCCCGACAGCTCGCTTTGCCCCTGGTGATTCACACCCGCGCGGCATCCGCAGACACCCTGTCCATCTTGCGCGATGAAGGTGAAGATGGCACGGCGGCTGGCGCAGGTGGGGTGTTTCATTGCTTCACCGAAACGGCCGATGTGGCGCGCGCCGCACTTGAGATGGGCTTTTACATTTCGTTTTCCGGCATCTTGACCTTCAAGAACGCCCAGGATCTACGCGACATAGCGGCGTTTGTGCCGCTGGATCGCTTGTTGATTGAGACCGACAGCCCCTACCTGGCGCCGGTTCCCTATCGCGGGAAAACCAATAATCCGTCGTTTGTGCGCTACGTGGCAATTGAACTGGCGAGGCTAAGGAAGTGCCAGGTGGAACAGATTGCCGAAGCCACAAGTCGCAATTTCGATGCCCTGTTCAAACGCATTCAGTTGTCCAAAGGCAGCGCAGTTTAACATCATGTATAACATTAGATATGTGATATATCTATATGTTTTATTTGGATATTGTTTCTGTTATTCTGGGTCGTATGACGATTTTTTCAATGCCCTGAAGAGGGATGATGCTGAGGCAATTAGCGTGCTGCTGAAGCGCGGATTCGATCCTAATACACTCAATCCAGCCGGTGAACACGGACTCATTGTGGCGCTTCGCGAGCCGTCTTTGAAGACCGTAGCGGTTCTGCTGGCTTGGCCCAAAATAAAGGTCGAGGAGCGCACCAGCCAAGACGAGAGCGCCCTGATGCTGGCCGCTCTAAAAGGCCTGCCAGATCTTTGCCAACGGCTCATCGCGATGGGTGGAGATGTCAACAAGCCGGGTTGGACGCCCTTGCATTACGCCGCCACCAATGGGCATCTCTCGGTGATGACCTTGTTGCTGGAGGAACACGCTTACATTGACGCCACGTCGCCCAATGGCACAACGCCGCTGATGATGGCCGCGCACTACGGCACACAGTTAGCCGTCAAGCTATTGTTGGAGGCGGGCGCCGATGCGGGAGTCCGGAACGATCAGGGCTTGTCAGCGTTGGATTTCGCAAAGCGCGCGGATCGTACAGAATCGGCAAAGTTGCTTACCGATTTTCTTCGTACTCGTCAGGTGCCACGCCCGGAACAAAAATTCAATATAACTCATTAATAATCATATAGTTATAAAGGCTTTTTAATAATCTACAGTAAATTGAAAAGATCATTTGAATACGATACAATTGATACCTATCGTATTGTAAATATCCAAAATTAGCATATGGCCGACTCAGTCAAATACCAGTTTCCTGCCCCTGAGCAGACAACTCTGTTCCCGGTAGTTAAATCAAACCGACCGGCCCGAGCTTTGGCGCGACCCAAGGCTCAAAAACCTCCACCGGTCACACCCGATTTGACGCAGAACCCACGCGTGGTCCAAAAAGTGGCCAAGGGAAACAGTCGGATCATCCGCGAGACCTTTTCGTTGCCGCCTGCAGAGAGCGAGGTGATCGAGAACATTCGTCGGCGCTGCGCAGTTGTCGGTGTCATGCTGAACAGAAGTGAGGTCATTCGGGCGGGGATCTCCGCGCTTCAGAAACTCGATGAGCCCAGTTTCCTTGAAGTCGTTTCACGGATCCCAAAGCTGAAGACGGGGCGACCGGCTACGTAGGATTTGGCAGTCGCCATCAATCGGCCACGGTGCCGAATCGAGTTAGTTGTACTTCATACGATGTATATTATGTTAATAGTAAGATCGGGGCACTGATTTGAATACTCGTCACGCCACAAAACTTTCCGGGGATCCTCGCCCCCCACAACGATGGCGCAAAATGGCAACATGAAAACACCCGCAAGGCTGCAAAGCTTGATCGAAGAAGGTCTTATTGACATGGTGGTGCGCCAGCTCATGAGTGGCAAGGAAGCCGAGGTCTACGTGGTGCGCTGTGGGCATGAGACGCGCTGCGCCAAGATATACAAGGAAGCCACCCAGCGCAGCTTTCGCCAGGCCGTAGACTACACCGAAAACCGCAAGGTCAAGAACACACGACAGGCCCGTGCCATGGCCAAAGGCACGCGCTATGGCCGTCAGGCCACCGAGGCGGCGTGGCAAAGTGCCGAAGTCGATGCGCTCTACCGGCTGGCCGCCGCAGGGGTGCGGGTGCCGCAACCCCACAGTTTTTTTGATGGCGTATTGCTCATGGAACTGGTGACCGATGAACACGGTGACGCGGCCCCGCGTCTTACCGATGTGGCGTTCACACCCGACCAGGCACGTGAGCACCATGCCACTTTATTGAGGGACGTGGTTCGTATGTTATGCGCGGGCGTGGTGCACGGAGACTTGTCTGAGTTCAACATTTTGCTCGAGGTGAGTGATGGCAAGGCCAGCCCTGTCATCATTGATTTGCCGCAGGCGATAGACGCTGCAGGAAACAACCACGCGAAACGGATGTTGCTGCGCGATGTCGGCAACTTGCGCGATTTCTTTGGTCGTTTTGCGCCCGAGTTGTCAGCGACCCGTTGCGGCGAAGAATTGTGGGATTTGTACCAGCGCGGCATCTTGCAGACCGATAGCGTGCTGACCGGCCAGTTTGTCAGTCAGCATGGTCCGGCCGATGTTGCCGCCGTCATACGGGAAATCAAAGATACCGAGGCAGACCAGACCGCGCGGCACTTGCGACTACAGATGCAAGCGATGCGCTAGCTGAGCTGTTTACATCGAAGGTTGAGATACCGAAAAACGGACCGTCGGCGCACTTGGATCGGCGAAAGAAGAACCTAGCGAGATTTCGCCCTGGCCATGCAGCACGCACTCTTCCCGGCGCAGTAGAAAATCCGAACCATCACCTGAAAAGCGAACCCAGCAACCGTAGGAGCTGAGGTCGACCAGCATCACGCTGCCATTGCGCCAGTCAATCCTTGCATGGGTACGCGAGACGCGTGGATCGTCGACAACAAACTCCGCCTGGTGCAAGCGCCCGATCTGAATTGGCAAGTCGAACGATTTATAAGTCTTCTTCACATCCATCCGGGTCAACTCTATCTGCCCGCCCAGGATGTCTGACTGGGTTGGATCAAACAGTGGGACCATGTCGGATTGCATGGTCAGCAAGGATGAAGGTGCATCGTCCTCCCAATCAACCTGGTAAACCGTGCACGGCTCAGCCCGTCCACGTATGCTGATCGGACCCAGAACACGATACCGCACACCCTCTGCCTCGTTGATTCCTTCCAGCGCAGCGCTGTTGGCCCATATCTGGTGCGCACCGGAAAGATCACTGAGCCGGGCAGCCACGTTGACGGCGTCGCCGTAGCAGTCTCCCGCCACAATTTCGACATCACCACAAGAGACGCCGATCCGGATTGGCAGACGGTGGGCCGGCGCTATCTTGGCCAGGCGTTCCTGATGTTTGCGCTGTATTTCGACCACTGCATTGATGGCAGACTGATTGTTGCGAAACAAAGCCAGTACGCCGTCACCCAACAACTTGACGACGCGTCCCCCGTGCGCCGCGATGACGGTGGCAATCCAGTTGGTTACCCGCGTAACGGCTTGTGTCGCCTGTGCATTGCCCAAGGCCTCATAGACACTTGTGCTACCGAAAAGATCGGTGAATACGACAGTAGCTTGAACACTCATGCGAGGCAAATAATATTTCTTGGATCAAGCAGGAGTTTAGGGCATAACCCGGCCCTACGAAATGTGGCCCCAAAAGAGCAAGGCGTCACGCCCGTCCAGCGCCAAATCGGTCTTTGCACCGACCGGCAAAATGACTTTGGTCGGCACGTGGCCATAAGGCAAATTGGTCACTACCGGCACTTTGATCTGTTGGCGCAACCAGTTCACCACGCTCGCCAAGCCATAGCCTCTATCATGGGGCAACTGCGTGAACTCGGTAAATTGACCCAGTAAGATGGCCTTCTGCCTTGCCAATACGCCAGCATGCAGCAATTGGGTCAACATCCGCTCAATCCGGTACGGATGCTCAGCGACATCCTCAAGGAACAGGAGCCCCCCTTTGATATCCGGAAAATACGGCGTGCCCATGAGAGAAGTCAAGACCGAGAGATTGCCGCCCCACAGCACTGAATTCTCGATGAGCGTGTCAGCAACGGGCTTGCCTTGGCGGTTTTGTCGCCATCCAGCGCCCTCCCCCTGCCCACTCGTCAAATCGCCAAAGCAGGCCGCCATGATCTCGTCAGGCAGCATCTTTTCTGCGTGACCGTGGCCATCCACAGTGTCCGGTTTGCCACCGACTCCAAATCCCTCGCACAACGCGGGGCCGGCCCAGGTGATGCTGCCGGTCTGCGCCAGGACGGCGCTTTGAAACGCCGTGAAATCACTGATACCGACAAACAGCATGCCGCGCTCGATGGCTCGGGCAACTTTCTTGTAATGAATGCCAGCCAAAAGGCGGCTCAGGCCGTAGCCGCCACGCGAAATCAGAGCCAGGTCTGCGCCACTGGCAGCCGCGCGATGAATGGCTTGCAAGCGCGTCTCGTCATCGCCCGCGAAGCGCAAATGACTGGCCAATGCAGCGCTGTCAATTTCGACCTCATACCCGAGTGTCTGCAGGCGCGCCACAGCGCGTCGAAAGGCCGCCCTATCGCGCACTGCGCCAGAGGGAGAATAGACGTAAATATGTTTTTTCATGAGCAATGGAAATCAGGGCGTCACCTTACCACGGCTTCGCCACGGCAAGCGCAGTGCGGCACGGTGTCCAACATCGGGAAACGGTGCTGCATAAGCCGCATCAGACAATTCAGCCGGATCAGCCGGGAACAAGACGACCTGCCCGGTATAGCGTCCAGGCGAGGATGGGGGTAAGGCTTGCGCCAAAGCGTCGCTGCGGTCCTGCAGCACCAGCACAATGTTATTCAAATCGAGCCGGTCCACCAGTTCGGTCAAGACTTCCAGGTGCCACTCAAAAGTATGAATGCTTTCTTTCTTGGGCTTGTCACTTTTGCCAAATCCGATCAAATCGGGTGCGACAACCCGGTGACCGGCCGACAGCAGTTCAGGGATGATGTTACGAAAGACATACGACCAGGCGGTATCGCTGTGCAAACAAAGGTAAGTCGGCGGCGTGTCAGCCGCTCCTTGATCCAGATAATGCAGGCGCAAGCCTTGCAGGCTTGGCAGGTCACTCAAGTAGCGGGGTTGCCACGGATAAGCCGACAGATTCTGGAACCGAGCCTCAGGTGTGCGCAGCGCATCTTCGCGAAGCGGTTTCCCGCGGATCCGTTTTAGAGCGCGTCGCCCTAGAAAAAAATCTTGCAGCAGGGCCGCACATTCATCCGCCAGTACACCGCTCTGAACCTGCGTCTGGTGATTCAATTGTTGGTTGGCAAATAAATCGAGTACCGACCCGGCAGCGCCGGTCTTGGGGTCGGACGCGCCAAACACGACACGTTTGAGTCTGGCATGCAGCATGGCTCCCGCGCACATGACACACGGTTCCAGCGTGACAAACAATTCGCAATCCTCAAGACGGTAGTTTCCGCGGGCCTTGGCAGCCGCGCGCAGCACAATCATTTCAGCATGAGCGCTGGGGTCATGTTGGGCAATGGGGGCATTGCGACCGACGGCGATCACCTGCCCCTGCCGTACCATCACAGCGCCTACCGGGACTTCGCCTGCGCACATCGCGCGACGCGCCTGCGCCAGTGCCAGCGCCATGAAGACACTGTCAGTCATCACCTTCGGTTTGCTGCTTTGCCATGCCCAATCTTTCCATCCACAGCGCCAGCGCCCGCTCGTTGTCATTGCCTGACAGATACATGCTGTTCATGGACGCGTGGGATTCAGGCCGGTGCTGGTTGATTTTCAGCTTGCATTGGAGCTCCGTCACGCACAGTTCAAAACCCACGATGCCGGCCAGCATCTTGTGCGCAAATTCCTTGCCAAGAGCGCGCCATTGCTGAGCGTAAGCGGGCTCGTGATCGGCTATCAGTTTCTTGAGCAGCTGGTCTTTCTGCTCCGGATCCTCGATCAGTGTGGCTTGTACCTTGCAGTGCACGGCCAGATAGTTCCAGGTCGGCACCCGCAGCAAATCCGGGTAGACGCTGGGCGTCAGGTAGGCGTGCGGCCCCAGAAACGTCACCAGGGCCCGCGGGCGCGCCTGCAGGTAGCGCCAGTGCGCATTGGGCTTGGCACAGTGGCCCAACAACAGCAACTGATCGCCGCGCTCTTGCGGATGCAGTGGAAGATGAGTGACAAACGGCAGGCCTTCTTCGTCCAAACTGATCAGACTGGCAAAAGGGTGTTCGCGCATCAACTGCAGCGCATGAGTCCGATCATCAGACTTGAACTGAGGTGGCAGGTACATGCTATTTAGCGGCCGGCACCATGCAATAGGCGGCGATCTTGTTGCCGTCAAGGTCGCGGAAATAGGCGCCATAAAAGCTATCGCCACGCAGACCGGGCGCGCCTTCATCACGGCCACCCAATGCCAGCGCTTTGGCGTGCAGCCCATCCACCTGGGCTGCGTCCTTGGCAAGCAAGGCAATCATGGTTCCGTTGCCGACAGTCGCCGACTGGCCATCAAAGGGCTTCATAACACTGAACATCGGTTGATCAGCGCTTACGCCCCAACCCACACCACGATCCGACTCGAAAAAACGTTTCGCGCCCATCAAGCCCAGTAACTCATCATAAAAAGTCGTGGCAATCGGTAAATCGTTGGTACCGACGCAGATGTAGCCGATCATGGAATGTCCTTTGCTGCAAGTTAAGAGATGTTGCGAAATCTAGCACAGTCGCTTAGCATTGGCCGCAGCGCATTGGGCCGCTGATCAATTCGAACTTCCCCCTGTTCTCTTCAAGATAGCAGCCACTGTCAAAAGCGCGTCGGCGAGTCGACTCGCCGTCTCCGGTCGGGGCAAGGGCAATTTGAGATTTTTCGTTCCGGTGTTTGGGTCGATCTCGATCCAGGGATGGGTTGGCCCTTTGGTCTGGTCGGCGGTCGCCAGTGCGGAAATAAGCTGGGTGCCAAGCTGAATCAGCGTCGACCAGGGATCGACGCTCGCCGTGTCCGTTGCTGAGACTGTGGTTTCTGGAAGTGCGACGTCAGCGTCAACGTTTTCGGCGCGTTTCTCGCCTGATGGCGACGCTGCAGAAGCGGCGACACCTGCGGCTTCTTCCACTGGCGCCATTGCCTCGCCCTCACCCATCCGGCCGGTCACGTTCTCGACGTCTTTCATGAAACGGTTCAGGCGCGAGCCGCCGAGCGCAATCTCGCCACTGCCACCGTCCAGAATACCCGCCGACAAGGATCGCTTGAAGGCAAGCACCGAGAGCATGCCTTCCTCAATGCTTCCCTTGGAGACAAAATTGACGACCTGAACCGGCCGCTTTTGCCCGATGCGATGAATACGACCAATGCGCTGTTCGAGGATCGCCGGATTCCAGGGTAAGTCCATGTTCACCAGTGTCGATGCGTGTTGCAGGTTGAGCCCGGTACTGCCGGCATCTGTCGACAGGAAGACTCGGCAGGCCGGGTCGTCGCGGAAGCGCTCTATCAACGCCGGGCGCTTTTCAGAGGGTACGCCCCCGTGGAAACTGACATAACCGATACCACGCGCCTGCAAACGGCGGATGATGATTTCATGCGTTCTGGTCCATTGGCTGAACACCACTGCCTTCTCTTCGGGACGCGTGAACAAATCATCTAACAGCGTGGCTAATTCGTCGGCCTTGACTCCGTGGTCGGTTTCCTGATCCAAGAGGTAAGTACTGTTTCACGACATTCGCATGTTTTGCAGGGCACAGGTCAGTCGGCGCTGATCCTGGTCCGACAGAAACTTGGTCTTGCGCCAGCGAAGCACAATCCTCTTCACCACGTCAGCATTTTCCTGGTGGTAAAGCATCTGCATCTCGGTCATCGGCACCAGCAAGTTTTGGTCGGTGCGACTTGGCAGTTGCTGCAGCACTTCTGATTTGCGGCGCCGGATCATGAGAGACGTCAGCGTCAGCCCGATCTTCTCAAGCCCGGTGTAGCCGGTCACGCGCCCCGCTTCGTCCTTGACCTGATGCTCATGCAAAAGCCTCCACGTCGGACCGAGGCGATGCTGGTCGACGAACTGGACGATGGAGATCAGCTCCTCCAGTTTGTTTTCCAGC
>JBBQZA010000074.1:0-13572 GCA_038208175.1 Burkholderiales bacterium | reverse complement strand
TGGGCCCTCAGCGCGCGTCAACCGCTGATCAACAGGGGGCTGACTGCACAGTCGCACCAACTAAAGATTGGGGCGGAAGTTGCAGAACTGGAGTGGCAAGTATCTCAGCAGGACTTGATCCTGCAAACGACACAGCGCTATTTCGATGTGGTATTGGCAAGCAGCAAGTTGGCACTGTTGCGCCAACAACAGAAGGCGGTTGATCTAGCCTCCGTTGAGGCCAAGGATAGATTTGCCGCAGGCGACAAGCCCATTACCGATACCTACGAGTCGTCTGCGCGGGCCTATTCACTCAAAGCACAGGTTTTGGCAACACAGGATGAACTCGCCTTGGCACTCAGCGCATTGTCAGATGCCACAGGCATAGCGAATCCCATAGTGTCTTCACTTTCTGCTGCCAGCAATGGCGCCGCGGGTGACCCACTGTCACTTACTACTTGGTTGACACAGGCGTTGGATCGCAATCTTCAGCTACGCATGCAGATGGCCAGTGTGCAGATGGCCCAACAAGAACTT
Source organism: Burkholderiales bacterium (assembly GCA_038208175.1). Lineage (GTDB taxonomy): Bacteria > Pseudomonadota > Gammaproteobacteria > Burkholderiales > Burkholderiaceae_C > Rhodoferax. The sequence goes on along the minus strand of JBBQZA010000074.1, from coordinate 13,056 downwards.
TCCAAGCACAGTGCTCTGGCTTCAGCCACCCTTGATCTAGTCGCTCAGGCCGGGCGTGATCGGCTCGCTGGCAGTGGAGATTTTGGAGGCGCAAGCAATGTGGCGAGTCAGCAAATGATTGGGCTGCAATTCAATCTTCCTCTGTATACCGGTGGATACCGTAGCGCCAAACAGGAAGAGGCTTTGCGTCTTCTAGCAAAAGCTCAGGCTGAACTGGAGCGCGCACGTCAGCAAATCAGTCAGCAAACGCGCGCTGTCTGGCTTGGTCTGCAGACCGGAGGCGAGCGACTAAAGGCACTAGATGAATCACGCAAAGCAAGTTTGGCCAGACTGGACGCAACCCGCCTGGGCCGTCAGGTGGGAGATAGAACCACCCTGGATTTGCTGCAGGCAGAAAACGATGCCAGCAACGCTGAACTCTCACTCCTTCAAGCGCGTATTGAATTGCTGATTAACCAACTACGCCTTCAGGCACTGGTTGGTCAGTTGAATGAAGTGCAGCTTGAAGTGGCGAACGCTAGCTTGCATCACTAGGACAGTTTTCCATATCCAATCCGGCTTTCAATAACCTTTTGAGGAGTTCTAAATGAAATCAAACGTTGGTGGCATTGATCGCATTGCGCGTATCGTCATTGGCATAGTCCTGATCGGCTTAACCTTGACCGGCAGCATAGGGGTGTGGGGCTGGCTGGGTGTTGTCCCGTTGGCCACGGGTGTTATTGGCTGGTGTCCGCCGTATGCCATCTTTGGCTGGAACACCTGTTCTATGAAGAGCAAGACCTAAAAATCATTTGAAAAACTTGCCAAATTCTCAAATGATTTCGCTTGAGAGGTTGTCAAGCGCTGTGGTTATTGATGTGCGATCCCCTGGCGAGTTCGCCTCTGGGCATGTCCGCGATGCGATTAACCTCCCACTCGACCGCTTTGCTCAGGATATCGAGCGCGTTGCGCCGGACAAGCAAACACCTATCGTGTTGTGCTGTGCCTCAGGAGCCCGTTCGGGCATGGCCTGCAACTTCATGCAGCAAATGGGCTACCACCAAGTCATCAATGGTGGCTCCGCTGGGGCCGTTTCCCTCCAGCTCAACTTGCCGATCGATCGCAACTGAACCCGACTGGTCCGTCTGCAATAAGACCCTCAACTTCACCCTTGCGGCACGACAAAATATCTACTATATGGCGCCTTAATTGCTCAAACTTTCGAAGGAGATTTTCACATGAATGACGACACCTCTGGTTACGAAACTCCGGGTTGCGCGTACTGTCCGAGTACGGTGCGTGCCTGCCGCAACGGGGAAGGGCCGGAGCGCGGACCCGCGTACTGTCCTTCCAAGGTGGACCCCGATGGCATCGCCGCGGCCTGGGAAATCAACCGCGACCCCTTTGTCATGCGCGTTGCGCAAACGGCGGCGCTGGTCGAGAGCGAGGGCTACTGCAAGTGGACACGGGTCGAGGAAATCTGCCAGTTTGCGAAGAAAATGGGTTTTCGCAAAGTGGGTATCGCCATGTGCATCAGCTTTGTCGATCTTGCGCACGTATTCAGCGCCATTCTCGAGAGTCACGGCCTGGAAGTGACCTCAGTGGCGTGCAAGAACGGCGGCGTGCCCAAGGAGAACATCGGCCTCAAGGACGAAGAGAAAATCCGCCCGGGAAACTTCGAGGCCATGTGCAACCCGATCTCGCAGGCCGAACTGCTCAACCGCGCGGGCTGCGAGTTGAACGTCATCATGGGTCTTTGCGTCGGGCACGACAGCCTGTTCATCCGCCATTCCCAGGGCCTGGTCACCACCCTGGTAACCAAAGACCGGGTGCTGGCGCACAACCCGGTGGGCGCACTGCACCTGGCCGACACTTACTTTAGCCGCGTGTGGGGCACGCACAAGAGCGAAAAGCTGCCGAAAAAACCGGTTAGACACACCTCCGCTAAGTAACGACATCTTGGGAAGAAAAGGAATCACAATGAAAACATCACGCTTCACCCGCCGTTCGGCGATTATGGTCTTAGGACTGGTCGTCATGGCTCTTGTTCACAGTCAGACTCTGGTTGACACCGACTCCGTGACACTCGACCAGGCCCGCAAAGAACTTGAAACCGGAAAGGCGATCATCATCGATGTACGCGAACCCCAGGAGCACGCAACCGGGGTGGCACCAGGTGTCCAACTCCTGCCAATGCGCCAACTGGCTGTGCGACTGGGCGAAATACCCAACGATCCCAAACGCCCCGTCCTTCTTATTTGCAACACCCAGAATCGCTCCAGTGCAACTCTGAAGTTCTTGCGCGAAAAAGGATATAGCAACGTCCGATTTGTCCACGGCGGAATGAGCGAGTGGGCCCGCCGGGGTTGGCCTTTGGTTCGGCCCCTGTAGCCTTAATTGCAGCAGGACGAGTCTGGGCGAGCGCAGGTGCAACCCCTGATGCAGGCAGACTTGTCCCGCTAACGCATGAACGGGTCAGCATAGGACATGCTCTAGCAACAAGGAGATTTATGGATTTCACAGGTTCTTTTGAAAACTATTGGCCATTCATGGCTCTTGGTCTTTGGTTTGCGTACAAGTGGTGGAATTCAAAAAGAGTCGTTGCCATGCTGCCAGAACTCAAGAAGGACGGCGCAATCTTTGTGGACGTTAGATCAGCTGAAGAGTTTGCAAATGGGAACGCGCCAGGAACAGTCAATATCCCCCTTCAGGAGTTGGGAAGCAGGCTTGGTGAGATACCCAAATCCTCTCCGGTTGTTCTTTGCTGTGCCAGCGGAACACGAAGTGGAATGGCAAAACTGATGCTGATGAAAAAGGGCTATCAGAAAGTTTATAACATCGGAACTTGGAGCAAATTTCTGAACCAATCATCATTAGGATGAGTAGTTCTATTGGAGGCTGGATCTGTGCTGACAATCAGTACCTTTTTGCCGGTCTCTGCCAAGGCAGGCCGCAAGCACAGGAGAGCGATGTCTTCCCAACCCCGCCTTTGCCGGTGAAAAATAGATATCGAGTGTGGGTTTGGGGTAAGGACATGGGTGGACGCAGCGATTTAGCAGCAGCCCGACTTTGGTGAACAGCAGGATCCGCCCTGAGAGACCTTAGGCTTCTCCGTAGGGGTCAGTGCAATGCCCAGCTTTTGAGCGAGTTGCTGGCCGGTGGGGTACATGCCGGTGGAAACAATCTGTCCATCAATGGCCGTGAGGGGCAGACGGTCCATTCGTGCTTCCATTTCCTTGACGACCGCTTGGTTGGACGCGAATGCCTGTGGCTTCGTACCATCCCTTGGACGAATTCACGACCTTGACCACCAGCAGCATCACTGGCACTTCAATCAGCACGCCCACCACGGTCGCCAGCGCGGCGCCCGAGTTGAAACCAAACAGACTAATGGCAGCCGCCACCGCCAGCTCGAAAAAGTTGGAGGCACCAATTAATGCTGATGGGCAAGCTATGGAATGCTTTTCACCTACCGCGCGGTTCAACAGGTAAGCCAGGCCCGAATTGAAAAACACCTGAATCAAAATCGGCACCGCCAACAGGCCAATGATCAGGGGCTGGCGGATGATGGCTTCGCCCTGAAAGGCAAACAGCAGCACCAGCGTCAACAGCAGTGCGGCAATCGACCATGGGCCAATTTTCTCCATGGCCGCATCAAAAGCGCCTTGACCATTTTTCAGCAAACTCTTTCGCAACAGTTGCGCCAGAATGACCGGAATCACGATGTACAGCACGACCGAGATCAGCAACGTGGCCCAAGGCACAGTGATGGCCGAGATGCCCAACAAAAACGCCACCAGCGGGGCAAACGCAACTACCATGATGCTGTCGTTCAGCGCCACTTGTGACAGGGTAAACAGCGGGTCACCGCCGGTCAGTCGGCTCCAGACAAACACCATCGCCGTGCAGGGTGCTGCAGCCAGCAAAATCAGCCCGGCAATGTAGCTGTCGATCTGGTCCGGCGGCAACAGCGGGGCAAACAGGTGGCGAATGAACAGCCAGCCCAGAAACGCCATTGAAAACGGCTTGACCAGCCAGTTGATAAACAAGGTCACGCCAATTCCCTTGATGTGCTGACGCACCTCACCCAGCGCAGAAAAATCCACTTTGACGAGCATCGGGATAATCATCACCCAGATCAGCAACCCCACTGGCAGGTTGACCTGTGCCACCTCCATGCGGCCAATCGCCTGAAATACTTGCGGCAGTAGTTGGCCCAGCCCGATGCCGGCCAGAATGCACAGCAAGACCCACACTGTCAGGTAGCGTTCAAACACGCTCATTGGCGCACCGGCGGCGCGTTTGCCGCTGACTTCACATTGGGCACTCACGGTTCATACCTCCTGGCTTAGCGCACGGGCGGTGCTTTGCAACAGTGTCTTTTGCAGCTTTTCGGCAGGCAGACTAACCAGCAAGCCAAGCCGATGTGGTTGAGGACGGCTTCGGCCAGGATGCTGCGCGCCGAGTTGTGGGTGCACAGGAACAGCACGTTCAGTACTTTGCCAGTCATTTTTTGCAAGTCTCGGAGCAGAGTTCAGGATGGCCGCCGCAGCACTCTTCAGTCAGGTAAGCAATCAGGTCGTGCATCAGCGTCAGGTTGGCGCGGTAACGCTGGAAGCGCCCCTCCTGCACCACCGACAGCAGCTGCGCCTGGGTCAGCGCCTTCAGATGAAACGACAGATTGGTTGGTGGCACCTCCAATCTGCTGCCAATTTCGCCGGCCACCATGCCCTGCGGCCCGACTTTCACCAGCAGGCGGTAGATGTCCAGGCGCACGCTGGAGGAAAGCGATTCAAAAACCGTGGTAGCCGTCGATTTATCCATTCTCCAACTATACAATACTTATTGAAATATCGATCTATAACCATAGTCGGGATTGGCTACCGAACTTGGTGTCAACTGCCGATTCATACCTTTTAGCATTCAAATATTCAGCTATCTGGCACTGTGTGGGTAGGAGCACTCCGGCGTGGCACTCAGTTCCGCGAATGTCCGCCGCCTTCGGCTCCCCCTTGATTTCGCTGCACCGAGTGCCGCACCGAAATGCTCCTGCGTTGGTGGTTTGCGGTATGCGCCTCAACGCCGCCGCTTGCCTGGGAGTCTGGGTCGGCGACGCAGCGAAATCAAGGCGGAGCGGCGGGCGTAGCCCAGAGCGGGGGACATTCGCGGAGTTGCCTACCCAGGCTCCCAGGCAGGCTACCATCAACGTTGCAGTGAACATTCGCGGAGTCGCCCACCCGAGCTCCCTGGCTTGCCACTGCCGTCACGCCGGTTCTTGTCTTTCGAAGGCAACTTGGTATCAAGCCGCTTTGGCAACCGGCGCAAAGGCAGCGGCCAATAAATCAGCTCGCTCTTTGGCCACGGCAGTGGCTGCCGCCTCACGCACATGACCGTAGCCACGAATCTTCTGCGGTAGCCCGGCCAGCGCAATGACGGTTTCGAGCGAGTGGTTTTGCGCTGCGTCAAGCAACGCGCCAATCTCCTCTTCATAACCAGCCAACAGGCGTGCGTCGAGCTGGCGCTCGGCGTTGTTGCGAAACGGATCAAGCCAGCTGCCCCGCAGTCCGCGCAGCGCGTTCATCACTTTGAACGCCGTCATGACCCAGGGACCGAGCTCGACCTTTTTCACTTTTCCGCTGACTTTGTCGACTCTGCCAAACGGCCAGGCTCCGAGGTGAAAGTGCAGTTTGTAGTCGCCGTCGAAGGTGGCCGCCAGTTGTTGCCGGAAGGCATCCGAGCTGTACAGGCGCGCTACCTCCCATTCGTTCTTGGCTGCCAGCAACTTGAAATAGCTCAGAGCCACGGCTTTCGCCAGCCGCCCACCGGCGCCGAGCCTCTGATCCAGCGCAATGACGCGCTGCAGCAGCGAGCGGTAGCGCGCGGCATAAGCAGCACTGTCGTAGTCGGTCAGGAAGTTTTCATGGCGCTGCATCAGCTCGGCCAGGGTTTCGCGTTCACGCGGCACGAACTTGACAACGCTGGCAGGCAGCGCCACTTTCTGCACGGCGGCCAGGTCAGTGGCAGCGCGACGGCCCCACAGAAAGGCGGTCTTGTTGAATTCCACCTGAACCGCGTTCAACTCGATCGCCTTGTTCAGGGCGTCCAGCGTCACCGGTACCCAGCCACGCTGCCAGGCGACACCGAGCATGAACATGTTGGCAGCCACGCTGTCGCCCATCAGGGCGCGGGCAATTTCAATACCGTTGACGGCAAAAAATTGCTCGCCGCAGACGGCCTGGATGTTTTGCAGCATGGCAACCGCGTCGACGCTCCAATCGGCATTGCGGGCGAAATCGGAGGTCGGAATCACATCGGTACAGACCACCGTGCGGGTGCGCCCGGCACGCATGCGCGACAGCGCTTCGTCACCGGCCGTCACAATCAGGTCGCAGCCGATCACAGTGTCGGCCTCACCCGGTGCGATGCGAGTCGCATGCAGCAGGTCGGCACGAGGCGCCATGTGCACGTGCGACAGCACGGCGCCGTACTTTTGCGACAGCCCGGTGATGTCCAGAATGGAACAGGCCAGGCCGTCGATGTGCGCTGCCATGCCGAGCAACTGACCGATGGTCACAACCCCGGTGCCGCCGATGCCGCCCACCAGCACGCTGACGCTGCGCGTCGGGCGCTCATAGACCGGCAGGGGCGGCTCTGGCAGGCTGTCGGTCGTCTGGCGGGTGACCCTGGCGGGTTTGCGCAACGCACCGCCGTGCACGGTGACGAAGCTCGGGCAGAAGCCTTCAACGCAGGTGAAGTCCTTGTTGCAACTGTTCTGGTTGATCTGGCGTTTGCGCCCGAACGGGGTTTCCAGCGGCTCGATGGACAGGCAGTTGGAGACCGTGCTGCAGTCGCCGCAGCCCTCGCAGACCGCCGCGTTGATGAAGCTGCGCTTGGCCGGGTCTGCCCATTTACCGCGCTTGCGCAAGCGCCGCCGCTCGGTGGCGCAGGGTTGCTCGTAGAGCAGCACGGTGACGCCTTTCTTGTCGCGCAACTGCTTCTGCACCATTTCCATGTCATCGCGATGGTGCACTTTGACCTCAGCCGGCAGATTGGCCTGCGCGTATTTTTCGGGTTCATCGCTGACCAGGACGATCTCACTGACACCTTCGGCCAGCAGTTCGCGAATGGTTTGCGGCACGCTCAGGTCGCCATCGATTGGTTGACCGCCGGTCATCGACACAAAGCCGTTCACCAGCAGTTTGTAGGTCATCGGCACTTTGGCCGCAACCGCCTGGCGAATCGCAAGAAAGCCGGAGTGGAAAAAAGTGCCATCCCCCATGTTGGCAAACACATGCGGCTCGTCGGTAAACGGTTGCTGGCCGAGCCACATGACGCCCTCGCCGCCCATGTGCGACACGGTGCCGGTCTGGCGCGGGTTGTTCAGCATGGCAATCGTGTGGCAGCCGATGCCGGCCAGCGCACGTGAGCCCTCGATGACCTTGGTGGAGCGGTTGTGCGGGCAACCGGAACAGAAACTGGCATTGCGCTGCTGACCCGGGATGGTGGCTTTGGGCGGCGGCAACGTGATGGGCTGCACTCCGCTTGCGGGAGCTAGCATCAGCATGACATCGAGCATGACCTTGGCCACGATCAGCGGTGAGATCTCGGCGTTGTTCGGGAACACGCGCTGGCCGCGCTCCAGACCATAGGTGGGAGCGCCCAGCGCCTTGCCAATCACCTTGGGGCGCTTGGAGAGGTTCAGGTCGTAGAGCATGGACTTGATCTGCTCCTCCAGCAACGGGCGCTTTTCTTCCACCACCAAAATGACGTCGACGTCCTGCGCCAAGACGCGCACGAACTCCGGGTCGAGCGGCCAGATCATGCCGACCTTGGCAATCCGGATTCCCATCTCCTGCAGTTTCTCTGTCGACCAGCCCAGCTCGCTTGCCGCCTGGCGCACGTCCTGATAGGCCTTGCCGGCCGACACAATCGCCAGCCGCGCAGTGGACGCTTCACTGACGATCTGATTGAGATGATTGGCCCGGGCATAGGCCAGCGCGGCGTAGATCTTGTGGTTATAGAGGCGCTCTTCCGCCAGCAAGGCTGTGTCGAAGGGTCGAATGCTCAAACTCGATGCACCCAGCGCTGTCGCCGCCGGCAACGAAGGCACTTCGGGCAACACGATCTTCGGCGAATCCGGCGCCACATAAATGGTGCCGCCGCCCTCTACCACATCGGTCACCACTTTCATGCCGACCCAGCAACCGGAAAAGCGCGACATGGCGATGCCGTGCAGGCCAAAGTCCAGCAGTTCCTGCGTGTTGGAGGGATACAGCACAGGCAGGCCGGCGGCAATGAAGATCTGGTCCGAGAAGTTGGTGATGGTGGACGACTTGGCGCCGTGGTCGTCACCGGCCAGCGCCAGCACGCCGCCATTGGCGCTGGTGCCGGCGCTGTTGGCATGGCGCAGCACGTCGCCACTGCGGTCCACGCCCGGGCCTTTGCCATACCAGATGCCAAACACACCATCGACCCGGGCTCCGGGGAAGCTGCCTACGTGCTGGGAACCCCAGATCGCGGTGGCTGCCAGGTCTTCGTTCACCGCCGGTCGAAAGAAGACATTGTTCTCTTTCAGGACCGCCGCTGCCTGCCACAAATCCATGTCGTAGCGCCCCAGCGGCGAGCCGCGATAACCCGACACGTAGCCACCGGTATTCTTGCCTTCGGCTGCGTCACGCAAACGCTGCTGGATCGGCAGACGCACCAGTGCTTGCGTACCGGCCAGAAAAACCCAGCCTTGCTTGACCCGGTATTTGTCGTCGAGGGAAATCTCGGGTTGAGCCAATTTGTCACGTGCATTCATAATCTTCTCGGGTTGCGCAGTCAGGGCAGTACGGTTGCTGTGCTCTGCAGGCATGATATCCTTGCTTTTGATCTGCTGCTCAGGACCCGCGCTGTGCCCTCCCCCGCCAACCGGCGATGATCATGCAGGCCCCAGGCTGACGTAGTACATTCCGAGTTATGGCCGCTGTCGATTTCACTCTTGCCGAATCCCTTGTCACGGCCCTGCCGGGTTTGGGCCGCGCCCTGGTCCTGGCGGGCAAGCTGGGGCAGCAGGCGGCGGAAGAAATTTACCGCAAGGCACAAAGCAATCGCACCAGTTTTATCGCTGAACTCACGGGTTCCGGTGTGGTGTCGGCGTTTGACCTGGCGCACACCATGTCTTCGGCCTTCGCAGCACCCTTGGTGGATCTGGATGCGATTGACCCGCAACGCCTGCCCAAAGGTCTGCTGGACAGCAAAATTTGCATCGATTACCGTGTGGTGGTCCTGAGCAAACGCAACAACCGCCTGATTGTTGCCACCGCCGATCCGTCCGATCAGGAAGCGGTCGAGAAGATCAAGTTCGCCACCCAGTTGCGGGTCGACTGGGTCATTGCCGAATACGACAAACTGCTGAAGCTGGTGTCAAGCAGCAGCGCAAGCGCAACCGAGACGCTGGACAACATCGTCGGCCAGGAATTCGAGTTTGACGAGTCGGTTGCGAGCGACCTGTTAGAAAGTAGCGATAGCGGGGCGTCGGAGATTGAGGATGCGCCAGTCGTCAAGTTCTTGCACAAGATGCTGCTGGATGCTTACAGCCTGCATGCTTCCGATCTGCATTTTGAACCCTACGAGCACAATTACCGCGTGCGCTTTCGCATCGATGGAGAGCTGCGCGAAATTGCCGCGCCTCCGATCGCCATCAAAGACAAGCTGGCCTCCCGCATCAAAGTTATTTCCCGGATGGATATTTCGGAAAAGCGGATGCCGCAAGATGGAAAAATGAAGCTCAGGGTCGGCCCCGACCGTGTCATCGACTTCCGCGTCAGTTCCCTGCCCACCATGTTCGGTGAAAAAATCGTGATCCGGATACTCGATCCCAGCGTTGCCAAATTGGGTATTGATGCCCTGGGTTACGAGACCGAAGAAAAAGAAAGACTGCTGAACGCCATCAGCCGGCCGTATGGAATGATCCTGGTGACCGGGCCGACCGGCTCTGGCAAGACGGTTTCCCTCTACACCTGCCTGAACCTGCTGAACAAGCCCGGTGTCAACATCGCGACCGCCGAAGACCCTTGCGAAATCAACTTGCCCGGCGTCAACCAGGTCAACATCAACGAGAAAGCCGGACTGACTTTTTCGGCCGCGCTCAAGTCCTTTCTGCGGCAGGACCCGGACATCATCATGGTCGGCGAAATTCGCGATCTTGAAACCGCGGACATGTCGATCAAGGCCGCCCAAACCGGTCACCTGCTGCTGTCCACGCTGCACACCAACGACGCGCCGACAACCCTGTCACGCATGCGCAACATGGGCATTGCCCCGTTCAACATTGCCTCCAGCGTGATTCTGATTACGGCGCAGCGTCTGGCGCGTCGGCTTTGCCCGAATTGCAAGACCAAGATCGAGATTCCGAGAAAGGCGCTACTGGACGCGGGCTACCAGGACAGCGAACTGAACGACCCTTGGGTTCCCTACCGACCGGTCGGCTGCTCCAGCTGCAACAACGGCTACAAGGGCCGCCTCGGCATCTATCAGGTGATGCCGGTCAGTGAGGAAATGCAGCGCATCATCCTGCGCGATGGCAACGCCATGGAGATCGCCCAGCAGTCGGCACTGGAAGGTGTGCGCACGCTCAGGCAGGGCGGTCTGCATAAAGTCAAATTGGGTCTGACTTCGCTGGAAGAAGTGCTGGCTGTCACCAACGAATAATCCAGCTATCCAGGAAACACGATGGCAACTTCAAGCAGCAAGACAATCAAGGATTTTGTCTTCGAATGGGAAGGCAGAGACCGCAACGGCAAGCAGGTCAGCGGCGAGGTCCGGGCGGTCGGCGAGAATCAGGTGCAGGCGTCGCTGCGACGCCAGGGTGTGATGCCAAGCAAGATCAAGAAGCGCAGAATGCGCTCCGGCAAAGCGATCAAGCCAAAAGACCTGGCGATCTTCACGCGTCAACTGGCGACCATGATGAAAGCCGGCGTACCGCTGCTGCAGGCCTTTGACATTGTCGGGCGCGGCAACCCGAATCCGAGCGTCACCAAGCTGCTCAACGACATCCGTACCGATGTCGAAACCGGCACCTCGCTGAGCGTAGCGTTCCGCAAGTTTCCACTTTATTTTGACGCTCTCTACTGCAACCTGATCGAGGCTGGTGAAGCGGCAGGTATTCTGGACCAGTTGCTGGACCGGCTTGCGGTCTACATGGAAAAAACCGAGGCCATCAAGTCAAAAATCAAATCTGCCCTGATGTACCCGATCTCGGTGCTGGTGGTGGCTTTTGTCGTGACGGCCGTGATCATGATCTTTGTGGTTCCGGCCTTCAAGGAGGTGTTTTCCAACTTCGGCGCCGACCTGCCGGGGCCAACGCTGGCGGTGATTGCCATCAGTGGAATTTTTGTCAAATACTGGTGGCTTATTTTTGGTGGTATCGGCGGTGGTCTGTATTTTTTCATGCAGGCCTGGAAGCGCAATGAAAAAATGCAGGCGGTGATGGATCGCATCCTGCTGCGCATGCCCATTTTCGGCGTGCTGGTTGACAAGTCCTGCGTGGCGCGCTGGACGCGGACCCTGTCCACCATGTTTGCCGCCGGCGTGCCGCTGGTTGAAGCACTGGATTCGGTCGGCGGCGCGGCCGGCAATTCGGTGTACTTGGCCGCGACCCGGAAAATCCAGCAGGAGGTGTCCACCGGTACATCGCTGACGGTTGCCATGGGCAACGCCAAACTCTTTCCTTCGATGGTGTTGCAGATGTGCTCGATCGGCGAGGAATCGGGTTCCATCGATCATATGCTGGGCAAAGCTGCTGATTTCTACGAAGCCGAAGTCGACGATATGGTGGCCGGCATCTCGAGCCTGATGGAGCCCATCATCATTGTCATTCTGGGTACCGTCATTGGTGGCATTGTGGTCGCGATGTACCTGCCGATCTTTAAACTGGGCCAGGTAGTCTGATGCTGGCCGCAAACGGGTTCGACCTGGCCCTGGTCGGCGTTCTGGGTCTGCTGGTCGGCAGTTTTCTCAATGTCGTGATCCATCGCCTTCCGATCATGCTGGAGGCACAGTGGCGTGCTGAGTGTTTGGAGCTTGATGGCAAGGAAGTGCCAGCGGCAGAGGCCTTCAACCTGGTGCTGCCGGGCTCGCGTTGCCCCCAGTGCGCTCATCAAATCCGCTGGTATGAAAACATTCCGCTGTTCAGCTACCTGTTCCTGCACGGAAAATGCTCGGCCTGCAAGACTTCGATCAGTCTGCGCTACCCCCTGGTGGAACTGGCCAGCGGCGCCCTGTTTTTCTTTTGCGCCTGGAAATGGGGTATCGGTGCCAGCGGCTTGCTTTGGAGCGGCTTTGCCGCCACGCTCTTGGCCCTGGCATGGATCGACTGGGACACCACGCTGTTGCCCGATGTCATGACCCTGCCGCTGCTCTGGGCCGGCTTGATCGCAGCAGCGCTGCAATGGACCAGCGTGGCGCTGGCCAGCGCGTTCTGGGGCGCAGTTGCCGGCTACCTGTCCTTGTGGCTGGTCTATTGGGGCTTCAAGCTGATCACCGGCAAAGAAGGCATGGGCTTCGGCGATTTCAAGCTCTTTGCGGCGCTGGGCGCCTGGTTTGGCTGGCAGGCATTGGTACCGATTATTTTGATGGCCTCGGTGATTGGCGCCATAGTCGGTATTGCGATCAAGTTCTCCAGCGGTCTGCGCGAAGGCGGCTACCTGCCGTTTGGCCCGTTTCTGGCCGGCGCCGGACTGACCGCCATGATCTTCAGCCCCGACGCCATGCTCCGCTTTGTCGGACTCTGAATCGTGCCTGAACCCGTGCGGCTCGGACTGACCGGCGGCATCGGCAGCGGCAAGAGCACCGTCGCCGCCCTGCTGGCCGAAATGGGTGCCGGCGTCGTTGATGCCGACGCCATTTCGCGCCGGACGACCGTTGCCGGTGGTCTTGCCATGCCCGGCGTGGCGGCAGTGTTTGGCACAGAGTTCGTCACTGCCGATGGGGCGCTGGAGCGCGACCGCATGCGTCTGCTAATTCACGGCGACGCCACGGCACGGCGGCGGCTGGAGGCCATTGTGCATCCGCTGGTGGGGCAGGAAACATGGC
>JBBQZA010000073.1:0-13635 GCA_038208175.1 Burkholderiales bacterium | reverse complement strand
ATGGACGGAGCGCGTTTTGCCAATGCGGTCGCCACGCTCGGCGCCGATCCGGCCGACGTCACCTGGCGCGCCGGCGTCGATGTGCTGTGTTTTGGCGGCACCAAGAACGGTCTGCCGGTGGGCGAAGCGGTGGTCTTCTTCAAGCGCGAACTGGCCGTTGACTTTGCCTACCGGGTCAAGCAGGCCGGGCAGCTTGCCTCCAAGATGCGCTTCATCTCGGCGCCGTGGCTGGGCTTGCTGGAAAACGATGTCTGGCTCAGTAATGCACACCATGCCAATGCGATGGCGCAGCGCCTGCACGATGCGCTGGCGACGATACCGAAGGTAGAAATTCTGTTCCCGTGCGAATCGAACGCCGTGTTCGTCAGGCTGCCGGAACAGGCGGTCGAGCGCTTGCGCACCGAGGGCTGGCGTTTTTACCAATTCATCGGCGCCGGCGGTTGCCGCTTCATGTGCGCCTGGGACACGCAAGCGGAGATGGTCGACAAGCTGGCGGCGGCTGTGGCGAGAGCCTGCGCAGCGTCCAGCTGATTCGCATCGCGCGCCTAAAGCTGAAAAACCCAGGCCAGCGTGATGTCAAACATGAAGCCCACCGACCAGCTCAGGTCTCCCCGCTTATCTCGCGATACCATCCCAACGTTGCGCCTCCAACCACGTGATGTACCCCAGCATCGCTTTGCACGCCAATCTCAGCGTACCGGGCGCTTTTCAGACTTCGCCATGAGAGAGCAGCGCAGCGACGCAGTTACTTTCAGCTTCGAGGTCTTGGCTTGCCCCGACACGGACTTGCACCGTGCAGATATCGCGCCTTCGCGGGCGCACTCCCCCAGAACAGGCTGCGCCCGTTCTTGTGCCTTGATTTCGCTGCGTCGCCTACCCAAACTCCCTGGCATCGGGCGTTATTGGCGCGCGGCACACTGACCACGCTTGCAGGAGTAGGTTGGTGGGGCGCTCAGCGCAGCGAAATAAATCGGAGGCCGAAGGCCGGGAGGCATTCTCGGAGTTGAGTGCCCCGCCGGCCTGCTCCTGGTTACAGCCGGAGTGCTCCAGCCGTGGCCACCAGGCCCCCAGAATGTTGCGCTGCATGGAGCCAGAAGGAATCGGGTTCCAGTCCGCGACCGCGGTTCGAAACAGCCCCCGCAGCAGAATGAAAGTCAATGCTTCATGGCAATCTCAGGAGGAAGGCAGCAGGGGCGGCGTGTTGCTCTGCAGCGGCACAAAAATCCAGAGCAGCAGGTACGCAATCAGCCCAAACCCGGTGCACAGCAGCAGCACGAACAGAATGCGCCACAACCACGCTTCCATGCCGGTGGACACCGCCAGCCCGCCGCAAATACCCCCCAGCCAGCGGTCGCTGGCGGAACGGCGAAAACCATTGAGAGACTGCAACACAGGCTCTGTCGGGTGAGGGGCAGACAACAGCTTACTCTTGGCGCGCTGGAACTCGTCGGCGCTCAGGCTACCGCGGTCACGCAGTTGTTCCAGTCGGGTCAGATCGTCAGCAATAGACATGAGGTTCTCCAAAAACGCGGTGCCATTCACCACATGCATCAAAGCTTAATCCCGGGGACGGATGCTGTCCAGCTTTGTCCGACGAGCTGCAGAAAATTGGGGACTGGAGCCTCCAATCTGGCGATGAAGCGGGATCAAATATTGGTGCATTCTGCGCTGGTCTGGCAGGACTCCCGCAGATCGCGGACGCTGATGGCAAAGTCCGGGCAGATGTAGAGGCAGCGCAGGCAGCCGATGCAGTTCTCGGCTTGCGTGGCCACATAGGGGCGATAACCATTGGCGTTGAAATCATCGGACCTGGCAAATACGTCCAGAGCGCAGGCATCCTTGCAGTAACCGCAGTCCTTGCACAGCGCCGCATCGACCTGCACGTCATAGGCAAGCAAGTCGCAGGAAAGGCAGCGGCGCGCCTCGCGCATCGCGGTCTCCTCGCCGTAAGCTTCTTCCACCAGCGCAAAGCCGCCCAGGCGAGCGTCCGCACCGAGGCTGCGCCAGACGTTGCGCGGGCTCCCGCGGGGAGCGCTCGCGCGCAGCTCCGCAGAGGGTTTCTTGCGGGCAAAGCGCTCAAGGTCGCCGCTGCCGCCCAGGAAGCGGTCGATGGCAGCGCTTGCCACGCGACCCTGGGCGATGGCGGTGATGATGGAAGCGGGGCCGGTGGCGGCATCGCCACCGGCGAAGACACCCTTGACAGAGGTGGCCAAACTTTCAGGATCGACGCTGACAACGCCGTTTTTTCCGCGAACCACTGCCTTCGCTGGAACATCGACCTGCTGGCCTATGGCCATGATCACGGTGGTGGCGGTGATGCTGAACTCGCTGCCGGCCACCGGTTCGGGCCGCGGCCTGCCGCTGGCATCGGGTTCGCCGAGCGCCATGCGCACGCAGGTCATCACACCGTCGTCTAGACGCAGCGGCGCGGTGAGGAACTCCATCTGCACGCCCTCTTCGATCGCCGCTTCGACTTCCTCTTCGCTGGCCGGCATCTCGGTGCGCCTGCGGCGATAGACCAGCACCACCTCGGCGCCGAGTCTGCGGCTGACGCGCGCGGCATCGATCGCCGTATCGCCGCCACCGACGACGATGACTTTCGCACCAATGGCCGGAGGCGTGCCGGCATTGACGGCCTCCAGAAAGGCAATGCCCTTAATGACCTGTGACCCGTCTTCGCCCGCAATGCCCATGCTCGCCGCACGCCAGGCGCCACAGGCGATGAAGACGGCGTCGTAGCCCTGCTCCAGCAGCGCTTCGGCAGCATCGACGCGCTGGCCGGTCACGATTTTCACGCCGCTTTTTTCGATCAGACGGATGTCGGCATCGACGATCGCATCGGGCAGGCGGTAAGCCGGAATGCCGTAGCGCAGCATGCCGCCGCTGCGCTCCTGAGCCTCAAACACCGTCACGGTTTGTCCGAGCAGGCTCAGGTAATAGGCCGCCGTCAGGCCGCAAGGACCAGAGCCGATGATGGCCACTTTCTTGCCGGTCGCATCGAGCGCGGCGGGCACCGGCACATCCGAGCCGAGTTCTGCCGCGACACGCTTCAACATGCGGATCGCCACCGGTCCCTCGTATTGGCTGCGGCCGCATTTCGCCTCGCAGGGATGAACGCAGGCATAGCCGCAGACCAGAGGGAACGGAATGCGTTCGCGTATCGTCGCCAGCGCCGCGCTGAAACGGCCGTCGGAAATTTGCCGCAGATAGCGCGGCACATCGATGCCGGCCGGGCAGGCCGCCTCGCACGGCGCGACCTTGGGTTCAAATTTGGTTGCGCTGTCCACCGCTAGACTCCGGTTAATTTTGCGCGACGCAAGTTTCTTGCGCGGCTGCAAGCTCACTGCCGACAGCGAGCAATTTCAGATTCAAATCCAGTGCCGCTGCGCGAAAGCGCTTGCGCAGCAGGCTCTCCAGGCTCGCGATTCTCACTACGCGGGTGAAAGCGGCGACTGCCGCGAGGGCGAGCAGATTGACGCTGCCCGCATGGCCCAAGTCGCTCGCCCTGCGGGTAAAGTCCAGACCGATGAAGTTCGCTCCGCTTCGAGGTGCAACCAGCGTGCTGTCGTAGAGCACAGGCACGCCCCTGGCAGCCCAGGTCTCATACTTCTTCGCCGCCTCCTCGCTCAGGGCCAGCACACAGTCGGGCCGGCGCACCTGCTGAAAGATGATTTCGTCTTCGTCAACGATCACTTCGGCGAGCGAGAGCCCACCCCGGCTGGCAATACCGTAGGACTGGGTCTGCAGCACATTTTTGCCCTCCAGCATGGCGGCCTCCGCGAGCAGGATGCCGGACAGGATCAATCCTTGCCCGCCGCTACCGGCAAGAATGATTTCGCTATGCTTGTTCATCGGCTTCATCGCTCGTGCCTTCTTTTCATTTCTGCTGGGCACGTGCGCGCACCAGGTCGTAGCGCGTGTTGAAATCCGGCTCGTTCCGGTCGACCAGCGTGCCGACCGAAAAGTGGTTCTTGCGCTCGGCTTGCGGCAGCTCGCGATAGCGTTCAACCGGCATCGCGCGCGCGCCCAGCCACTGCAGCATCTCGGGGGTTTCCTTCATTTCGTTATTGCGGCCAAAGTGGGTCGGGCAGGGGCTGACCACTTCGACCATCGAGAAGCCCTTCTTCAGCAGCGCCTGTTTGAGGGTCTCTTTCATTTCCCAGCCCTGATCCGGCGTGCAACGGGCGACATAGTTGGCGCCGGCAGTTTCGGCGAGCGCGCAGATATCGAATTCGCGCTCCGGATTGCCATAGACGGTGGTGCTGGTGTAGGCCCATTCCGGCGTCGTGCCCGAGGCCTGTCCCCCCGTCATGCCGTAGTTGAGGTTGTTGAGCACGATGGCGGTGAGGTCGATGTTGCGTCTGGCGGCGTGGATGAAATGGTTGCCGCCGATGGTGACACTGTCGCCATCGCCCATGATCACGACGACCTTGAGCTGCGGCTTGAACGCCTTGATCCCGGTGGCATAGGCGAGCGCGCGGCCGTGGGTGGTATGCAGGGCATTGGTGAGGAGGTAGTCATCGAGCTTGCCGGTGCAACCGATGCCGGTGACGACGACCGTATCGTTGTTGGCGTAGCCCAGTTCCTCGAAGGCGCGCAGCAGGGCACCCAGCATGCCGCCGATGCCGCAGCCCGAGCACCACATGTGCGGCAGCACGCCCGGCTTCATGTATTTGAGTCCCGTTGCATGTGACACGGCTAGCTCCTCTCAAGGCTTGCGTCGGCAGGCCGGGTCATGGCGTCCAGGATGTCCTGCGGCGTCAGACTGGTTCCGTTGTACCGATTGACCCTGCGGATATCGGCGCCGGGACCGAACACTTTCTGTACTTCGCCCGCCACCTGGCCGCTGTAATTCATCTCGGGCACAAGCACCATTCTGGCGTTCTTTCCCAGCGCGGCAATTTCCTTGTCCGGGAACGGCCAGATCGTCTGCAGCTGCAACACCCCGGCCTTGATCCCCCGCGCACGCGCTTCGAGTGCCGCCGCGCGAGCGGCGCGGGTGGTTGCCCCCAGGGTGACGATCAGCACCTCCATGCCCTCAGTGTAGTAGGGCTGCGTCAGCACAATTTCATCGCGATAGCGGTCTATTTTTTCGTGCAACTGGCGCACCCGCCAGGCGGCATTGACCGGATCGTTGTTGCTGTAGCCGTCGAGGCCGTGCATCGAGCTGGTGACGTGAAAAACATATTTGTCGCCGTAGGCGGCCAGGGGCGCGACACCGTCTGCGTCCGGCTTGAAGGGCAGGTAAGCGGCACTCGGTCCACTGGGCGCCTTGCGCTCGATGAGCTCGATTTCGCCGGGCAGGGGAAGTACCACATTCTCGCGCATGTGACCGACGATTTCGTCCGGCATGAGGATGACCGGGACGCGAAAGCGCTCGGCGAAATTGAAAGCCTGAACAGTCAGCGTAAAGCATTCGCGTACGCTGGCCGGGCACAGGGCGATGACCGACTGGTCGCCGTGGCGTCCCCAGCGTACCTGCATGATGTCGGACTGTGCAGGCTTGGTCGCAAGTCCGGTGCTGGGTCCTGCGCGCTGCACGTTGACGACCACGCAGGGCACTTCGCCCATGACGGCAAGTCCGAGGTTCTCCTGCATCAGCGAGAAGCCCGGACCGCTGGTCGCGGTCAGTGCCTTCGCGCCGGCCAGCGAGGCGCCGATGACAGCGGCGATAGATGCAATTTCGTCCTCCATCTGGATAAACATGCCGCCCAGCTTGGGCATCTGCGTTGCGCATTCGTCGGCAATTTCCGAAGAGGGCGTGATCGGGTAGCCGGCGTAGAAGCGCGCGCCGGCGTAAATCGCGCCCTCGGCAATGGCCTGATTGCCCTGCATCAGGCGCGCCTCTCTTTCGGCGGCGGGCAGCGCCCTCAAGGTTTTTTGCTCCGGCTTTATCGCATCCAGCATTTTGTGACCTGTTTGCGGTTGGGAAATAACCGCACCGGTCCAAGTATCGCACCGCGCAGCGGTGGTCCGAGGCATGCTCCGTACGTCCATACGGCACCAAATCAATGTCACAACTGGGATGCAAAAGCTTGCGGCGAAATGACCCTGTGCTGCATTGCCTCGTCTTGAAGCAGCAAGTTGTCTCCCGTCATCAAAATCAGATCTGCTCGGGTGGCAAGCAGATTCCAGAGAAATTGATCGCCCGGGTCCGCTGCAAAAGGTGTAGCTGCCGTTCTGACAGGCCATGAAGCTTGCACAGACGGGGCCGCACCAGCACGGCTCGGTACTCGGCCAAAAGCGTCTCAGACAACACAAAGGTGAACGCTGCGCCCAACATGCCGTCCAGGATGCGGGCAAGCGGTGAATCGGCACATTAGATTTTGTAGTTGCCATTGCCATACTGATGCGCTATCATCACGCATCAAACACCACTTGAATCATGCGCACCACACTCGACATTGCCGATGACGTATTGTTTGCCGCCAAAGAGCTTGCGCGACGAGACAAAAGGACTTTGGGCCAAGTTGTCAGCGACCTGGCGCGGCGAGCTTTCTCACAGGCAGCCGACGCCACTTTACCCGGCAGCGCGTCGGCAGGCGCCACACCCCATGTGTCAGAGCAACTCGCCGCTTATGGCATTCACCCCCTGCCACCACGCGGCACTATCGTCAGCAACGAGTTGATTGACCGCCTTCGTGACGAAGAAGGTGTGTAAGTCCTGATGCGCTCTTTGCTCGACGTCAATCTGCTGATAGCCCTGCACGACCGCGACCATGTTCATCATGAGCGCGCCGCACGCTGGTTTGCGGATAACGCAAAACTGGGCTGGGCCAGTTGCCCGCTGACGCAAAACGCATGTCTGCGCATCATGAGCCAGCCGGGTTATCCAAGCCCGCAGCCGCTGGCAGTGCTGGTGGGCATGTTGCAACAGTCCACTGCATCGTCTGTTCACCAACATTGGAGCGACGACATCTGCATTCTCGATGCGACGCTCTTTCACCACGCTCACATTCACGGCCACCGCCAATTGACGGATGTGTATCTGCTCGGCCTGGCCGTCAAAAACGGCGGAAGGCTGGTCAGTTTCGATGTGCGCATACCTTGGAGCGCGGTGCACGGTGCAACAAAAAGTCAACTGGTCAATTTATGAAGACGAAAGTCGGCCAGTTGATCGCATCGCACCACCAGCGTCGCCTGATCAGTATTTGAGCTTGAGCTTGTCGAGTTGCTCTTTGGTCACTGCCGGAACCGCGCCTCTTGGCTCCCAGCGGTTCAGGTTCCAACCGCCGTCACCGACCCAGGCTTCAGCTTGACAAGGTTGGTGGCGCGCTCGGCATCGCGCTGCAATCGATCCAGCGCAGACCCAACGCGGATTGCCCTGATCCAGCACTCCAGCCCCCGCTTCAAGCGCCAATGCTTCACCAGCGCATGGATCGCCGCAGCCAGCACCCAAGTCCGCTGTGCTGCGCGAAGTCATGTGCCGCCCTTACACTATGCTGGATCTATCCACTTCAACTTTAGGAAACTGTGAGAATGTTTATCAAATCCCGTATCCTGCTGGCAAGCACAGCCGCCGCACTTGCACTATCTTCCTGCAACTCTAAAGACGCGATCACCGCTGGCGCAGGCAAAGACGCTGTTGCCGCCACGGTGAACGGTGTTGCTATCAGCGCCAGCCGCGTGGACATGCTGATGAAGCAACAGGCCGCCCAAGGCATGCCCGATACGCCTGAAACGCGCAAGCAGGTAATCGACCAGTTGGCCATCGCCATGGTCATTGCACAAGCCGCAGAAAAGAAAGGCATGGACAAGACTCCCGAAATTGTCGAACAGCTCGATTTGATGAAACAAAGCGTCCTGGCCAAGGCCTACGTGCAAGACTACATGAAGGGCAACCCGATCACTGACGACCTGCTCAAAGCCGAGTACGAAAAGGCGAAGGCGCAAATGAGCGGCGAAGAATACAAGGCGCGCCACATCCTGGTGGAAAAGGAAGGCGAGGCCAAAGACATCATCGTCAAACTAAAAAAGAACGCTAACGCGTTTGCTGCCTTGGCCAAGGAAAAGTCCAAGGATCCGGGCTCAAAAGGCAATGGTGGTGATCTGGGCTGGTTTGACGCGCGCAGCATGGTACCCGAATTCGGCGCCGCGCTCGCCAATTTAAAGAAGGGCGCGCTCACCGAAACACCGGTCAAGACGCAATTCGGCTATCACGTGATCCTGCTGGAAGACTCGCGCGCCAAACAATTCCCACCCATGGAACAGGTCAAGGATCAACTGAAGCAGCAACTGCAGCAAAAGAATTTTGAGAAGTTCATGGCGGACATGAAGGCCAACGCCAAGATCGATATTGCGCAATCGCCTGCAGCCGCTGCACCGGGTCCATTCCCTGCCGTACCGGCCTCAGCCGGCGTCGAGAAGAAGTAGCCGCCACTGCTTGACCAGCGCATAGAGCGCCGGGATCACGGCCAGCGTCAGCACGCTGCTGGAGATCATGCCGCCGACCAGCGGCGCGGCGATGCGGCGCATCACTTTGCCGCGCCAGCTTTTCCATCTCGTCCACATCCTTGCCCCTTTATCCGGTGAGCGCCCTCCAGCAATGCGTTAACTGTTGCGGTGACTGAGCTTCGTTAGGGTCTTTCGCGTGAGAGACATTACCACGCAAATCATCCAACATGCGGCATAATTGCAATGATGTATCCACGACAAATAATGACTGAAATGGCTTTGTACCTGCAGGAATTTCCTGCGGTGGCCATTCTCGGCCCGCGCCAGGTTGGCAAGACGACACTGGCGCAGCAGTTGGCCCAGCAACAGACCCTGTCGCCGCCCGCGCTCTATCTGGACCTGGAATCGCCCAATGATCTGGCGCAGTTGAGCGATCCCAGTGCTTTCTTTGCCGCCCACGCTGACCGCCTGGTGATTCTGGACGAAGTGCAACGCATGCCGGGCTTGTTTGCTGTGTTGCGTGGCGTCATAGACCAGCGCCGCCGTGCGGGTGCCGTTAGCGGCCAGTTTTTGCTTCTAGGCTCGGCCAGCATGGAGTTGCTGGCGCAGTCGTCCGAGAGTCTGGCCGGACGCCTCGCTTACGTTGAGCTGCTGCCCTTGGTGCTGACCGAGTTGCCCGATGATCAGGCGCAAATGCCAGGCGCCTTGTGGTTGCGTGGTGGGTTTCCCGACTCCTACCTGTCCCGTAGCGATGCTGCCAGCCTGCGTTGGCGCCAGCAGTTCATCACCACTTACCTGGAGCGCGACATTCCCCTGCTGGGGCCGCGCATTCCGGCTCAGACTTTGCGTAGCCTGTGGACCATGCTGGCCTATGAGCAGGCACAAGTCCTCAACGCCGCGCGCCTGGCCGCGTCAATGGGCGTCAGTGGTCAGACCATCGCCCGCTACCTGGACCTGCTGTGCGACCTGCTGCTGGTGCGTCGCCTGCAACCGTGGGCCAAACAGTCCAGCAAGCGCCTGGTCAAGGCGCCCAAGGTGTTTGTGCGCGACAGCGGCCTGGTGCATGCACTCCTGGGCTTGGGCACCCAGCGTGAGCTGCTGTCGCACCCGGTGGTGGGTGGCAGCTGGGAGGCTTGGATCATTGAAAACCTGCTGGGCTGTGCGCCACCCAATACCCAAGCCAGCTACTACCGCACTGCCGCAGGGGCCGAGATTGACCTGCTGCTGGAGCTGCCCGGCGCAGCCCTGTGGGCGGTGGAGATCAAGCGCTCCAGTGCACCCACGGTCAGCCGGGGTTACCACATTGCCTGTGACGACGTGGCGGCTACGCGCCGTCTGGTGGTGAGCAGCGCCAACCGGCGCTTCCCCATGGCCGGAGGTATTGAGCATGTTCCGTTGCTGGAACTGATGCGCGAGCTGTTGGCATTGCGCCAGGCGAAGGGCTAGATAGACCGACGCCAGGTACTCAACCTACCCCTCCATCCCCCCCTTCAACCTCCACTGCTTGACCAGCGCGAGTTGGTCAGGCTGCTGACGATGACGCTCAGCTGATTTGGCAAAATAGTCCGTGACAGTCTGTGAACAAGTGATTACACTTAAACCATGTACACGATCAAGCGCATGCCCGAATTTGATGACTGGCTGGATGGCATCAAAGATGACCTGACCCGCATTCGTCTTGGCAAACGGCTGGACAAGGCGCAACGTGGCCTTTTGGGAGACGTGGAGCCGGTAGGCGAAGGTGTGATGGAAATGCGCGAGTTCTTTGGCCCGGGCTGGCGCATGTACTACGTCGAGCTTGATGGCTCTTTGATCCTGATGCTGGGCGGGGGCGATAAATCGACCCAGCAGGCCGATATTGCGGCTGCTATTGCGCTGTCCAAAACCATTTGAAGGAGTATGACCATGAGTAAAAAGATTGATGTGGCGGATTTACCCGAGTTCGACATGGCAGAGATGCTCAAGACCGAAGAAGACGTTGCCACCTACCTGACATTGGTGCTGGAGGAGAACGACATCAGCGAGCTCACGCACGCACTGGGCGTGGTAGCCCGTGCGCGCGGCATGAGCGCTGTGGCCCAGCAGTCTGGACTGACGCGCGAGGCGCTGTACAAGGCGCTGCGCCCCAGTTCGCAACCCCGTTTTGACACCATCCACCGTGTGTGCTCGGCTTTGGGTGTGCGCCTGGTGGCGCAGGCGGCGGACCACACGTAGTTACTCCATCCCCCTCTTCAACCGCCACTGCTTGACCAGCGCATAGATGGCTGGAATGACGGCCAGCGTCAGCACGGTGCTCGATATCATGCCGCCGACCATCGGCGCTGCGATACGGCTCATCACTTCAGAGCCGGTGCCTGTTCCCCACATGATCGGCAGCAGGCCGGCCATGATGGCCACCACGGTCATCATCTTCGGGCGCACGCGCTCGACGGCGCCTTCCATCACGGCCTCGTACAGATCGCGCGCTCCATGTTCTCGAACTGGCCGCTCCAGGTCGCGTAGTAGCCGCTCGGGAACTTGACCTGCGCCGCCACCGCTTTCTTCGCGTCCTTCACATAGCCGCCGATGTCGCGACTTTGCTAACATGACAATCAACCAACTGTAGATGGAGTCTCGATGCAAACCGCTGAACTTGTTGCCCTGCCCCTGGCCGATCGCCTGCAAGCCATGGAAGCGCTGTGGGATTCACTGTGCCGCGACACCACAGCAATGCAAACAATACCCGCTTGGCATGAAGAGATTTTGGGCGAACGCCTGGCAGCGCTTGAGTCAGGAAGCGACTCCCCGATTCCTTGGGAAGAGGCCAAGATGCGAATTCGCCAACAAGCGGAACGGTTTGTCAGCCAACGGAAATGAAGGTCACGCTGAGCGCAGGTGCCGAAAGAGACATGCTCTCCGGATTCGAGTTTTACGAATTGCAGCAAGAAAACCTGGGGTGGTACTTTCTCGACAGCTTGTACGCAGACATTGATGCGCTCAGCCTTTATGCGGGCGTTCACCCGAAGCCAACAGGCACGTTTCACCGGACGACAGGCAAGCGTTTTCCGTTCTTGATTTATTACCAGGTAAAAGACGACGTAGCCACGGTGGTGGCAGTGCTTGACAGCCGCCAAAACCCAAAACGCCTTCGGGCCAAGTTGTCTGGTATTCGCTGAAGAATGGGGTCAGATCACTGGTAGCGAAGCGGAGGTGTGCTCTGACCTCTGCTCTCCCGTAATTTGCTTCCCAGCAAGTCGGACAAATACGGCATCAACATACTGATCACGCTGGCGGCTAACACTGGCCGCAAGGTGAAGTTGGTGGCAGCTAAATTTTTGCTTGCGTAACCAGCTCCGTGATGGTCATACCCATGGCATGCGCCAATTTTTCAAGCGTCAGGATGGCAATATTGTTGTCACCTCGCTCTACCCTGCCCACATAGCTGCGATCCACCTCCGCCATTAAAGCCAGCATTTCCTGGGCAATGCCACGCTCAATTCTTGCTCGACGAATGGTTGAGCCGAGCTCCACGAGCGTTGGGTGTTGGCGGTGAGGGGAAAAGTTTGGCACCTCTAGATAGTTCATTCTTTGTGCGCTATGATCCACGGTACTAGTCCCTCATTTCATGCAGAAGTGGTAATTGTTGGACAACCTGCAATGATGGCGTGCAGGTCATAAAAACAAACAAGACCATCGCAACACGGACTTCAAGGGAGTTTTATGAAAATCAAAACCCATAGCCGGACTTTGTCTCGTCGCGCTCCTTAGCGCCTGTGGCGGTGGTGGCAACTCGACGCCGACACCAGTCACTGGCACCGCTGAGGGATTTTGGAATGGCACGGTGACGGGTGGATACAACGCATCAATTGCAGTCTTGGAAACTGGAGAAACTTGGGGTATCTACACCCTCGGCAATTCACTGGTGGGCGCGGTCTATGCCAACACAACAAGCAGCGGTTCAACTGTGAGTGGCAGCGGCTCTTTTTTCAATTTTGTCAGCAGAACGAGCGGAAGCAGTACGTTCACAGGGACTACAACACAAAAAAATGTCCTCGGCTTGACTTTTAACGACGGCACAAAGTTCAATGGTACTTACGGCACTACTTATGACCAACCGGCAAGCCTTGCTAGCTTGGCAGGCAACTACGTTGGGTACGCCGTCACTGGTATCACGCTGACGCAAACGCTTCCAGTAACCATCAGCGCTAACGGCAACGTTTCGGCCACTTCCATAGTTGGCAATCTAAGCTGCGTGACTTCTGGCACGGCCACGCCACGCGCAAGTGGAAAGAATATCTTTGATGTCCAACTCACTTTTACTGGGCCGGGATGTGCCCTTGGAACTGGAACTGTTGTCAAAGGAATGGCCTATTTTGATCTTGTCTCAAAGGCAGTGGGCGTTATTGCCCTAAATAGCAGCAAGACAGACGGATTGGTATTTGTCGGCACAAAGTAAAAGCAACCGGGGTCAGAGCACACGTCCGCTTCGCTACCGGTGATCTGACCCCATTTTCCCTTCAGCCCTCCATCCCCCTCTTCAACCGCCACTGCTTGACCAGCGCATAGATGGCTGGAATGACGGCCAGCGTCAGCACGGTGCTCGATATCATGCCGCCGACCATCGGCGCTGCGATGCGGCTCATCACTTCGGAGCCGGTTCCGGTGCCCCACATGATCGGCAGCAGGCCGGCCATGATGGCCACCACGGTCATCATCTTCGGTCGCACGCGCTAGACAGCGCCTTCCATCACGGCCTCGTACAGATCATGCGCGGTGGGTTCGCGTCCTGCCGCACGGCTCTTGAGCTTGATCGCCTCCCAGGCGTGGTCCAGGTAGATCAGCATGATGACGCCGGTCTCGGCGGCCACACCGGCCAGCGCAATAAAGCCGACCGCCACCGCCACCGACAGGTTGTAGTCGAGCAGCCACATCAGCCAGACACCGCCGACCAGCGCGAACGGCACCGACAGCATGACGATCAGCGTCTCGGTGATGCGCCGGAAGTTCAGATACAGCAGCAAGAAGATCGACAGCAGCGTGACCGGGATGACGACTTTCATTTTCTCGATCGCGCGCTCCATGTTCTCGAACTGGCCGCTCCAGGTCGCGTAGTAGCCGCTCGGGAACTTGACCTGCGCCGCCACCGCTTTCTTCGCGTCTTTGACATAGCCGCCGATGTCGCGGCCGCGGATATCGACGTAGATGTAGGCCGACAGCAAGGCGTTCTCGGTGCGGATGCCGGGTGCGCCTTTGGCGACGACC
>JBBQZA010000072.1:0-13657 GCA_038208175.1 Burkholderiales bacterium | reverse complement strand
ATCGACCATTTCAAACGCGTCAACGATAACTATGGTCATGTGGCCGGTGATCGCATCCTCGAAGGGCTGTCACGCGTTCTGGAACAGGCCGTACGGCAGCAGGACAGAGTATGCCGCTACGGCGGCGAGGAGATCAGCGTCATTCTGCCTGAAACCAATACGCAAACTGCTGTAGAAACGGCGCAGCGGCTGCGCGCGGCGGTGGAACAGGCGCTGTTCAAAGACGACAGTGGGCAGGAGATCCGCGTCACGGTCAGCATTGGCGTCGCTGCGCTGCCGGAGCAGACGGCGACGCTGCAAGCCTTGGTCCACGCGACGGACACGGCACTCTATGCCGCCAAGGAAGGAGGGCGCAACCGCGTCTGCCTCTATGAAAAACCAGCCGGTCACTCTGCCTTGACGTAGGCTCGCAGCCCATCGAGCTGCTGTGGCAGTTGCGGTTGAGGCGCTCCAGGACCTGCTTGCGCGCAAGTCTTCGAAGCAGGAAATATTCAAGGCGCTCCCAGCTTGGCGAGAACCGGTGCCAGCGTGTCCTTGTAAGCCGGGGCTACGCGGATGGCTTCGCTGAACGCGGCCAGCGACAAGTCGTTTGTGAGCTCGCGCGTATCGAGTATTTCCGAGTTGCTTTGCGGTTCATGTTTGCGGCGGGTTCATGACATGTCCACGTACAGCAAGCCCGCGTAAGGCCTGTCGTCCAGAATCAGATCGGTACGTGCTGGATCCTTGGGTGTGAACATCGACTGGCCAAACTTGACCACGCCGTTTGTGTAGTTTTGGTCGGTCTCGGCAAAGAGGTCATTTTCCAGTCTGGCGGTGCCGCCCCGGAATTTGATGACCTCATTCGGCTTGCAATCCCTGATGCTGGAGGCGCCTTCACTGGCTGCTTGTGCCATAGTCGGCACGAGGTACAAAAAATACAGCGTGAACGCCCACGCGGTTTTACCTAATCCGCTGATTGCCGGGAGATGCATGTTGAGGGAAGAAAAATTGATCTGCCGCGCGCTGGCCGGAGTCGTCTCCAGGTGAAACTGCAAGCCGACGACTCGTTCGTCGTAAACGAAGGCCTGGTGCGCGCAGCCGGCGCTGCGCGCGGCATGAACCGCGCCGGACGGGATATCGAAGGTGTCTGCGTGCCAGTGGAAAACCTCGAGCCGCGAGTGGAGTGCGGCAAACAGGCAGTCCCCGGACGTGGCTTGCGTCCTTTCGACCGGAAACCAGCCGATCTCCTTGTCGGCATTGGCATACACCTTCGCACCCAGCGCGTCGGCGACGAGTTGCGCGCCGAGACAGATGCCGAGTTCGTGCCGACCGGTGGCTATTGCTTGCTCGATGAAGCGTTTTTCTTCCTTAAGCCACGGGTAGCTGGCCTCTTCGTAGATATTCATGGGTCCGCCCATGACCAGCAGCAGGTCGAGTGTTTCGACCACCGGCAGGGCATCGCCACGGTAGAAGTGCGTCGCCCTGAGCGTGTGCCCTCTGCGTTTAACCCAGTCATGGATGCTGCCCAACCCCTCAAATGGCACGTGCTGCAGGTAATGTATGTTCATCGTGTTCGCCTTTTTGTGAAGCTGTTGATCATGCTGTGCCGTGGCTGCCGCTTGCATGGCATCACGCATGGCGCTGCGTCAACCGACGCCAGGCAATGGTCGCAATCGTCACCCATACAAATGTTCGCAGACTCATGGCGATCACCGTACGTTGCTCGAAGGCTCCGTCGGAATAGGCGTGCACGCCAAAAGCCGCGAACGTGAACGCCGTCGCCGTAGCGATGGCGATGGCCAGCCAGATCGCCCAGCGCTGCATCATCCACAGCCCGGCGCCAGCGATGACATAGGCGAAGCCCGCCGCAAAGTTGAACCAGAGCACGAACGGCACATAATTGCCGGCCGCGGCGCGTGCTGCACCGTCGCCAAACAGGACCGTGCCGCCTTCCTTGATGGTCAGCAGACCGAACCCGACCGCGACCAGTGAAATAACCCAGATCGAAAATCCGCGTTGGTGTGTGGCTGTGTTCATGGTGTTACCGATCATGCCCCCGTCCTTCGCCCACCTCTTCGTGGGTGAGGCCATCGCGGATGTGGTAGATCCGCTTGAAGGTGGGAATGATTTTTTCGTCGTGGGTGACGACGATGATGGCGGTGTCGAACTGCTTGGCCATCTGGTTGAGAATGCGGATCACCGCCAGCGCGCGCTCGCTGTCGAGCGGCGCCGTGGGTTCGTCGGCCAGAATGACAGGCGGGCGATTGACCAAACCACGGGCAATCGACACCCGTTGCTGTTCACCGCCAGAGAGTTGCGATGGCATGGCCCTGGCACGATGATCGACATCGAGCGCTGTTAGTAATTCCAAGGCCCGTTTACGCGCTTCGCCGTTGGCAACGCCGGCCAGCATCGGCAGCAGCGCGACGTTGTCGGTCACATCGAGGAAAGGGATCAGGTACGGTGCCTGAAACACAAAGCCGATCTTGTCGCGTCGCAAAGCGCGCAGGTCGGAAATCTTCCAGCCGTTGTCGTAGATCACGTCCTGGCCCAAAATCATGCGACCGGCGGTAGGTTCAATGATCGCCCCCAGGCATTTGAGCAATGTGCTTTTGCCGGAACCAGACGGCCCGACCAGACCCACGACTTCACCAGCAGCGACGACCATATTCACGCCCTTGAGCGCGTCCACCGCCGTATCGCCCTGACCGTAACGCTTTTTGAGCCCCTCGATGCGAACGCCGCGCGCAGAAGAATCGGAATGTTGTTTATCCACCGATAGCCTCCGCAGGGTCAACTTTGAGCGCCGCGCGAATCGCCAGTATGCTGGCGAGCACGCAAATGACCACTACCGCAACGAAGCCGCGAACGGCGTCGCCGGACTCCAGTAGCACGTATTTAGGAAAGATCGGCGCCCAGAATGTGGCAGAAATCTTCCCCACGACAAAGCCGATCAACCCCAGTGCTACAGCCTGTTGAAGAATCATCGAGGCGATGGTTCGGTTCTTGGTGCCGATGAGCTTCAATACCGCGATTTCGCGGATCTTGCCCAGTGTGAGTGTGTAAATAATGAAGGCCACGATGGCGGCGCTGACAATCGCCAGGATCACCAGGAACATGGCGATTTGCCGAGCTGCAGTGGCAATCAATTTTTCGATCAAAATGCCCTGCATTTGGGCTCGCGTGTAGACGCTCAGCCGTTTCCAGCGCCGGATCGGCTCGGCCACGGCTTCGGGATCAGTGCCCGGTTCGATCTGCACCAGCACGGCGTTGACAGAAGTGTTGGTACTTTGTGAGGCGATGACGGCATCCAGCAGCCCCGGCACGCCGGGGCGGTTTAGCGCCGGGTTTTGTGCGGTACGGGCACGCTGGCGCACGATGGCATCGTTGTCCTTGAGAAACTGCGCCTCTTGCGCGTCCTTGATCGGTATGAAAACCATCGGGTCCCCGCCTGATGACACCATGCGCCGCGTGAGCCCGACCACGGTGTAATCGTTGCGCCGAATCCGAATATGCTCACCCAGCGTGAAGCCGGTCGCGATATCGGCAACAGCCTCGTAGTGGCCACGCGTGAGGTGACGCCCTTCCACCAGGTAGCCAGGCTGCCCCGGATGCCCAGCACCGTCGGGTGTGATGCCCACCACCATGGCTCGCACATCGCGCGCCTTGCCATCCCCGAGTTGACTCACCTGCATGGTCAGGTAAGTGACGTTGGCGGCGCGCGCGACGCCCGCCATACCGAGAATGCTGCGATACGTGTCGTCATAAATACTCGAAGATTCAGCGTAAGGGCCTTGCGTGTCCTTCTGCACCACCCACAAATCAGCGCCGCTGTTGTCAAGCAGCACATTGGCATCGTCCACCATGCCGCGATAGACGCCGGCCATGGTGAGCGTCACGCCTATCAACAAGCCGAGTCCGAGGCCCGTGAGCACGAACTTGCCCCAGGCATGCAGAATGTCGCGTCCGGCCAGGCTGATCATGACGACTTGCCCACGATCCGGTCGACAATCTTGATGCGGCTGTTGGCGTCCAACACCTTGTGGCTGTAAACCACCACGCGCTCACCGCCTTTGAGCCCTTGCACTATCTGTACTCGCCCGTCCAGGTCAGTCGCGCCGGTCTTGACCGGCACGAACTGCAGGCTGGCGTCCTCCACCAGCCATACCCCCAGACGGCCATCGACACGCTGCACGCTGGCATTGGGCACCACCGGCATCGCCTCCTTGGGCGCCAGTGCCACGGTCACTTCGGCCAGTTCTCCGATCGGCGGCAATGTTGAAGACGGTTTAGTGAACTCAACCTTCGCCAACACCTCTTCGGTCACCGCATCGGCATGCGGTTCAATGCGCGAAACCCGCCCTGCCAGCACTTCTCCGGCACGGGAACGCAAGACGATTTGCGCCGGCAACGGGGCGACCAGCCCTTGCGCGCGCTGCTGATCGAAGCGCACGCTGACCCAGAGGCTGCCGGGCTCGACCACCTCGACGACTGCTTGGCCCGCTACCACCGTGGTACCCGGGTCAGCATCGCGCCGGGTCACCAGACCATCGACAGGTGACACCAGACGGAGATTGGCCCGCTGGCGGCCCAGGCCGTCGCGGTCCGACCGGGCACGCACCAAGTCTTGGCGCGAGGCATCCAGGTTGGCCCGCACCGCCGCCAAGGATGCCTGCGCAATTTGCAGTTCTTGGCGCTTCGTCTGCGCGCCTTCTTCACTGACCGAGTGGGCCACCAGCAGCTGCTCGTAGCGTTTGGCCTGAATTTCAGCGAAAGCCTTGCGGGCACTGACTTCCTGAATTTGGGCCTCCACCGCCAGCACGCTGGCCTCGGCGCGTTTGAGCGTTGCTTCCTGAGCACCGATCTTGTCGTCCAGATCCACAGGGTCCATCTCGCCGAGCAATTGCCCCGCTTTGACTTTGTCACCCGTTTGAACCTCCACGCGCTTGACGCGACCGGCGAAGGTCGGTCCGATCTTGTGGGTGTAGCGTGCTTCTACGGTACCGATGCCGAACAAGGCGGGTTCGATCTCCCGGCTCTCGACTGTTATCAACGTCACCGGCACAGGCGCCAGTGGGCCTGCCCGCAGAGCAACATACGCCAATAGGCCCAGTAACAGTACCAGGACGCCAGCCAGCGCCAGGGTTCTGCCATGGGTTAATAGGAATTTCTTCATTGCTTGCTCCTGAGTCCGCGTCGATAAACTGCGAATACACCGAGCGCGTCGGTGCGAATGCGTTCGATATCACCGGAAAGCATGGACTGCATCACCAGGCCCTGAATGGTTCCGACGAACAGCGTGGCCGCGGCCTGGGTGTCCACGTCCGGAGTGATCTCGCCTGCGGTCTTGCCTTGCTCAATGCGAGTCCGAATGCGCTCTGCATAGCGCTGGATCAGCGCCTGCGCCATGCGTTTGGCCGGCGTGGATTCGGCGTTTTGCAACTGGCCGAACATCATGCGGGGCACGCCGGGGTGCTCAATCACGAAGTCGATATGGCTCATGAACATGGCCTGCATCGCTTCCAATGGCGATGCGATCCCATGTGCAGCGCTGTCAATCCGCGCCAGGAGACGATCTGCCACCCATTCCATGACGGACTGCCAAATGGCATCCTTGGTTGGAAAGTGACGAAACAGCGAGCCCTGGGTCAGGTTCATGTGTTTGGCGATGGCCGCCGTCGTGATGTCGCTGGGGTTCTGAGAACCTGCCAGTGCAATGACGGCTTCCACCGTGACCACGCGTCGCTCTTCTGCAGGTAGATGTTTTCTGGAGGTGTTCAAAGTTGTTTCCTGACGATTGAAGTGAGTAATCAGTTACTATCCTATCAGATAAATTTAAAAAAGGCACAGATAGGCAATTCAGTCTGTGGTCTTTTCCGGTGCTTCTGCTGCCGCTGGCACTGCCCCGTGGTCGTTGCCCCAATCCAGCCAGTCCGCACCGAAGAGCTCAACCGGGTGTGGCGCGCGTTCGTTCGCACATCCCAGGGCGCGTCTCGCGGCCTTCGTCGCGGCGCTGGCCTGCGTGGCCTACATCCTGCTGGTGGCGCGCACGCACTCGGTCTGGCCCAGGCTGGTCGGCTGAGTTCGTTTTGCCTTTGCTGCTGGCTCTGGTCTGCGCTTCATCGGCCCGGGCCTTGCCAGCCAGCTGCGGCTGTCCATCAGCATTAAGAACCTGTTTCAAAATGAGGGGATCCCTTCCCTCACGTTCCCCTGGATCGGTTCGTTGCAGTTTCCTCAGCAACGCGCCTTGCAATGCTTATCCGTTTGTGCATTTTCGGTGGCGCTGATGCCGGCCCCCGTGGCGCGGTGCCTTCAGTGGCCGGTGGCAACAGGTCGGCCAGGGTGTATCTATCCAGATATTGCATGAGGCTTTGCAGCGCGCCGCTCATGATGCCAGTCAGCTTGCAGCTACCGGTCAGGGTGCAGGCGGTGTTGCGGCTTAGGCAGTCGACCAGATAAAAGTCGGGCTCGATGCTGCGCACCACGGCGCCCAGGTTGATGTCGGCCGGGGCTACCGCGAGCCGCATGCCGCCGCCTCTACCGCGCACTGTCTCTAGCCAACCCGCCAGGCCCAGGCGATGCGTGAGCTTCATCAGGTGCGGTTTGGAAATTTCATAGGCGTTCGCCACTTCCGAAATGGTGCACAGGCGCTCGGGATGTCCACCGACGTACATCAGCAGTCGCATCGCGTAATCGCTCATGGTGGTCAGGCGCATGCTGAACCCCCATGGGAGAAGTGGACGACCCGCTTCATTCTTGCGGCCGCAAAGCGAGCTTGAGGAAGGCGCGCAGCTCACGCGCGACCGGAACCGGTTGCGCCAGTGTCTTGAATAGGAGGGTCTTGTCCATGGTCACCTGGGTTGAGTTTCTTGATCGTGGACGGTGTTGCCGCCCTAGGCTGCGACGACTTCGATGTCGGGCTCAATGGTGCGGAGCTGATATTCAATGGTTTGGAGCGTTCCGGAAATGGCGCTCGGACAGGTGCCGCACGCGCCCTGGTAGTGAACGGTGAGCAGGTTGCCATCCAGCCCAAGAACGTGCAGGTCACCGCCATCACTTTGAAGGTAGGGCCTGATCTCCCGGTCGAGCATGAGCTCGATGTCGTCCAGACGCAGCCGGTCTGCTTCGCTCAAATTGGCCGCGGTAGCTCGCGCCGCAAAGACTGCGGCGGCCGATTGATCGCTGGCTGCGGGCGCGGCACGCAAGGGGACCGCAATCTCGCGTGCCAGCTGGTCCCAGTCGGTCTGGCCGTCCTGCGTGACTGTGAGCCAGCGATCGACATAGAAGACGTTGCTGACGTGCGCAATCGCAAACAGGTCGCGTGCCAACGCATCGTTTTGGGCCTGGTCGGCGTTTTCGTACGAATGCGCTATACCCCAGGTGAGCGGTTCACGCAGAATGAACTTCATCGCGTTCGGGTTCGGTGTTTTTTCAATTTCGGCAATTTTCGGCATCTCAATGTCCTGTAGGTAAAGCCACCGCGAGTCGCTTCACGCGTCGCCAAGCGGCGTGTGCATCGGGTCCGCATCGGCCTCGGTTGACGCGCTGGGTTCGGCATTGAACGCGGCCTTTAGCGTGTGCCACGGCAGAATGGCGCATTTCACGCGCATCGGTAGTTCGCTGATGCCAGAGAAAACCGCCAGTCGGCCGATGTGGGGGCCGATGGGTTGGCCGCTCTTGGCGTCGATCCGGCCAGTGGCCATGTCAACGAACTCGTGGATCAGGTTCTCTGCGTCGCTTTTGCTCTTGCCTTTGACTGCCACCGTCATCATCGACGCCGATGCTTTGCAGATGGCGCACGACTCGCCGTGAAAGGCGATACTGCTGATGCTGTCGCCAGCCAGGTCGAGCGCGACGTGGATGTGGTCGCCACACAGTGGATTGACCCCTTCGGCCTGGTGGCTCGGGTGCTCAACTTCGCCGTAGTTGCGCGGCTTGCGGTTGTGGTCCAGGATCACTTCCTGGTACAAGGCTTTGGGGTCGGCGCTCATGCGAATACCTTTTGAACGCTGCGGACGCCCGCGACGAGCGCGTCCACGTCGTCCAGCGTGTTGTAGAAAGCAAACGAGGCGCGCGAGGTGGCCACCACACCGAGACGTTTCATCAAGGGCTGCGCGCAGTGGTGACCGGTGCGCACCGCAACCCCCTCCTGATCGAGCAAGGTGCCAACATCATGCGGGTGGATGCCCTGAACTGCAAACGACAGCACTGCGGCCTTGTGCTCAGCCGTGCCAATCAGGCGCACGCCGGGCAGCGCGCCCAGCTGTTCAGTGGCGTGGCGCAGCAAGTCGTGCTCGTGCGCTGCGATGGCCGACATGCCGATGCTTGAGAGGTAATCGACCGCAGCGCCGAAGCCGATGGCTGCAGCGATCGGCGGCGTTCCGGCCTCGAACTTGTGCGGAATCGTGTTGTAGGTGGTCTTCTCGAACGTGACGGTATGGATCATGTCGCCGCCGCCCTTGAACGGCTGCATTTCCTCGAGCAGCGCGGCGC
This sequence comes from Burkholderiales bacterium, assembly GCA_038208175.1. Classification (GTDB taxonomy): domain Bacteria; phylum Pseudomonadota; class Gammaproteobacteria; order Burkholderiales; family Burkholderiaceae_C; genus Rhodoferax. The sequence continues at coordinate 5,185 of JBBQZA010000072.1, read as the reverse complement.
GGCCATACAGAATGCCGATGCCGGTCGGGCCACAGAGCTTGTGGCCCGAGAAGGCGTAGAAGTCGCAGTCAAGATCCTGCACGTCCAGCGCCAGATGCGGCGCAGCTTGCGCGCCATCGACCAGCACCGGGACGCCGCGCGCATGGGCAAACGCGATCATCTGCTTGACCGGGTTGATGCTGCCCAACGCGTTCGAGACGTGGCCGATGCTCACCAAACGAGTGCGTTCGTTGAACAGCGATTCGTACTCGTCAAGCAGCAGCTCACCGGCGTCGTTGATCGGCACGACGCGGATCGTCGCGCCTTTCTCGGTAGCGAGCATCTGCCACGGCACGATGTTCGAGTGGTGCTCCAGCACGGTCAAGATGATTTCGTCGCCAGCGCGGATGTTCTTGCGACCCCAGCCTTGCATGACGAGGTTGATGCTCTCGGTGGTGCCGCTGGTGAAGATCACTTCGCGCGCTTCGCGTGCGTTGATGAAGCGCTGCAGCTTGGCGCGCGCCGCCTCGTAGGCGGTGCTGGCCGTCTCTGACAAATAATGCACCGCGCGATGAATGTTGGCGTGCTCGCTCGTCTGGTAGCGCAGCAGCCGGTCGATCACCGGCTGCGGCATCTGGCTCGAAGCGGCGTTGTCGAGATAGACCAGCGGCTTGCCGGCAAGCGTGAGCTTGAGAATCGGAAACTCGGCGCGAATCCGGGCCACATCGAAGGGGGCTGGCGTTGCGGAAGTTGGCGTGTTGATCATGGTCGGCCTGTGGTTTGTTCAAGCACCGTCTGCTCAAGCTGGCGCCGCAGCGACGCAACGGGAATGCGGTTGATGACTTCGGCACCGAATGCGTAGGTCAACAGATTGCGCGCCACAGCTTGCGGCAGGCCGCGGCTTTGCAGGTAGAAGACTTCCTCGCTGTCGAGCTGGCCGACGGTGGCGCCGTGCGTGCATTTCACGTCGTCGGCGAAAATTTCGAGTTGCGGCTGGGTATCGACCAGCGCATTGCCGCTCAGCAGCAGGTTGCGGCTCGACTGCGCCGAGTCGGTTTTCTGTGCGCCGGGCCTGACCATCACCTTGCCGTTGAAGACCGCGTGAGCGGCGCCTCCGACGATGCATTTGTGCAACTGGCGACTGACGCCGTGCGGCTTGGCGTGGTCGATGAAGGTGTGCGTGTCGGCAAGCTGCTGAGCAGCAATCAGCGCCAATCCGTCGAGCGAGCATTGCGCCGCGTCGGCGGTTTGCACAACGCTGAGGTCAAGCCGGGAAATCTGCGCGCCCAGTGCAATGCTGACCGAGTGATAGCGGCTCGCCGCCCCAAGCGATACCGCGCAACTGGCCATGTGAAAGGCTTGACGGCTCTCGCGCTGCACACGAACATGTTCGACCTGCGCGTTGGCAGCCAACGTCACTTCGACCACCGAGTTGCTGAAATACGCGCCTTCGTGCAATGCGATGTAGTCTTCTATCAGCGTCACCGCGCTGCCCGCCTCGGCCACCAGCAGGACGCGCGGGTGGCTGGCAAGCTCAGGCTGGGTCGAGAGAAAGAGCAAATGCACCGGGGTGGCAACCGAGGTCTCGCGCGGCACAATGAGCACGGCTGCGTCGTGCAGAAAGGCGGTGTTGAGCGCCGCAAACAGCGCCTCCTGGAAGGGTGCGTGCTGGCCGAGATGCGCAGCAATGCTGGCGCTCTGCGTTGCAGGGGCTGACAACAAGTTGCTGACCACGACGCCAGCGTCGGCGGCGATGCTGCAGAGCTGCGGCGCATGGACCCCATCCACAAAAACCAGCCGGGTCGTCGCCTCTTCAATATGAAGGTGCCTGATGTCGCCCGCCTGCAACCCGGTCGGCGTGCGCAGCGGATGAAATGATTGCCGCGTCAGCGCCGAAATGTTGGTGAAGCGCCAGGCCTCCTCGTGCGCAGTGGGCAGTGTGAGTGCGCCGACCCGCTCCAGCGCCTGAGCGCGCAGCGCTTTCAGCCATCCCGGCGTCGTTGGCGCCAGAGAGCCAGGTACTTGCGTCAGGCCGCCGAGCAGGCTGTCCAGAACCTCTCGACCAGTGACGGCAGCGGTTTCAGTACTCATGGCAAGGCCCCTGTGGCCTGTGCTTCGGCCTCGATCCAGTCGTAGCCGCGTTCTTCGAGTTCGAGCGCGAGTTCCTTGCCGCCGGTCCGGATGATGCGCCCGGCGCTCATCACATGCACGTAGTCGGGAACGATGTAGGTCAGCAGGCGCTGGTAGTGCGTGACCAGCACGATCGCGTTGTCGGTGGTGGCGAGGTGGTTGACGCCTTGCGACACCACGCGCAGCGCGTCAATGTCCAGCCCGGAGTCGGTTTCGTCGAGGATCGCCAGGCTGGGTTCCAGCAGGGCCATTTGCAGGATCTCGTTGCGTTTCTTCTCGCCGCCTGAAAAGCCTTCGTTGACGCTACGCTCGAGGAATTCAGGGCTCATTTCGAGCAGCTTCATCTTCTCGCGCACCAGATCGTCAAACTCCAGCGGATCCAGCTCCTCATGGCCGCGCTCGGCCCGCACCGTGTTGTAGGCCAGACGTAGAAACTGGCTGTTGCCGACGCCGGGGATTTCGATCGGGTACTGAAAGGCCAGGAAGAGGCCGGCGCGGGCGCGCATTTCAGGCACCATCTCCAGCAGATTTCGGCCTTCGAACAGCACCTCTCCCGCCGTCACCTGGTACGCCGTGTGACCCGCCAGCACCTTGGCAAAGGTGCTCTTGCCCGAGCCGTTGGGCCCCATGATCGCGTGGACTTCACCGGCTTTGACGGTGAAGTTGAGGCCTTTGAGTATCTCGATGCCGTTGACAGTGGCGCACAGGCCATGCACCTCCAGCAGTGTCTTGCTGTCTTGAACAATCATCCTACGCTCCCTTCGAGCTTGAGCCCGAGTAATTTGGTGGCTTCGACTGCGAACTCCATCGGCAGTTGGCGAAACACGTCCTTGCAGAAACCGTTGATGATCATCGAGACGGCTTCCTCGGCATCGATGCCGCGCTGCGCGAAATAAAACATCTGATCCTCGCCAATTTTTGACGTGGATGCTTCATGTTCAACCTGGGCGCTCTGGTTTCGCACTTGAATGTACGGAAAGGTGTTGGCGCTGCAGCGATCACCAATCAGCATCGAGTCGCATTGCGAATAGTTGCGCGCACCTGCGGCTTTCGGCATTACCTTCACCAGACCGCGGTAGCTGTTGCTCGACTGGCCCGCCGAAATGCCTTTGCTGACGATGGTGCTGCGGGTGTTTTTGCCGATGTGGATCATCTTTGTGCCGGTGTCGGCCTGCTGGTGGTGGTTGGTTACCGCGACCGAATAGAACTCGCCAACCGAGTTGTCGCCCATCAGGATGCACGACGGGTACTTCCAGGTGATGGCCGATCCGGTTTCCACCTGGGTCCATGAAATGCGCGAATTGACGCCCCGACACAGGCCGCGCTTGGTGACAAAGTTGTAGATCCCGCCGACGCCGTTTTCGTCGCCCGCGTACCAGTTTTGCACGGTCGAATATTTGATGTCTGCGTTGTCCAGCGCCACCAGCTCGACGACGGCGGCGTGCAACTGGTTGGTGTCAAATTTCGGTGCAGTGCAGCCTTCGAGATAAGACACCGACGCGCCTTCCTCGGCCACGATCAGCGTGCGCTCAAACTGCCCCGTGTCCTGGGTGTTGATGCGAAAGTAGGTGGACAGGTCCATCGGGCACTTGACGCCCTTGGGGATGAAGCAGAACGAGCCATCGGTGAAGACAGCCGAATTGAGCGCTGCGTAATAGTTGTCAGCCGCCGGCACTACGCTGCCGAGGTATTTTTTTACCAGTTCAGGATGATTCTGCACGGCTTCAGAGATCGACCCAAAAATGATGCCGACCTCGGCCAGCTTGGCCTTGTAGGTGGTGGTGACCGAGACGCTGTCGAAGATCACGTCAACGGCCACGCCCGCCAGCGCCGCGCGCTCGTGCATCGGTACACCGAGCTTCTCGAAGGTGCGCAGCAGCTCGGGATCGACCTCGTCCATGCTCTTAAGCTTTGCTTTCGGTTTGGGTGCTGCGTAGTAGCTGATCGCCTGAAAATCGATTTTTGGATGCTTGACATTGGCCCACTTTGGATCGGTCATCGTCAGCCAGTGGCGGAACGCCTTCAGGCGGAATTCGAGCAGCCATTCGGGTTCTTTTTTCTTCGCCGATATCAGCCGGATGGTGTCTTCACTCAGACCCTTGGCCGCGACATCCGACTCGATGTCGGTGACGAAGCCATGCTTGTAGGGCTGGTTGACGAGGTTTTGCAGCACGGAACTCATGCGGCACCTCCTTTGCCGACGCCCGCCTTCAGGCTGAAGCTTTCACCACAGCCGCAGGTGTTACCGACGTTTGGCTTGTGTGAGCCAATCTGCCTTGCTGCCGCTTCCGTCAGTGTGATCGTCATGGTTCAATTCCTCATAGCCCGTCGAAAGGGAACCCCGTGGGCTTGTTCCACCCTCAAAGAGCAGGTTTGGCGTCTCATTTCAGGAAATCTTTTCGTGCTTAAATCATAAACATATATTTATAATGTATCTTATAGATTGAACAGACTTTGTCAATACTTACCTTGCCAGTTGATGATCCCTCGGCCTACATCCGAAAGACGGCCGTAGCGGGTGCGCCAGCCGCCTCTGTCGCTCCCCTTGCGCCATCGAGCGCTCAGGCGGCGGGCGCGATCTACACCTGCCCGATGCACCCGGAGCTCGCCTCCTTCACCCGGCGCTTCTGGTGGACGCTGCCGCTGACCGTGATCGTCACGACACTGGGCATGTTCGGTCAACATGAAGCAGAACCTCGGCTTCGCCTTCGTCAAGGTGGCGTGACGTGCCAAGGTACACCTTGCCACGGACGCAGCAGGCGCCGCCGACAAGAGGCAGCAGGCCTAAATGCGGGATATCTCGGTGGCGCGCTTCTCGCTTGCGGCCCAGTACCCGCTGCGTCCGTAGTGTTCATGCAAGCGGGCTTCGTCCTCGCGCGCCAACTTCATGGCCGGGTCGTAGGCGGGCGCGTCCTTCACCGCTTGGCGCGTCAGCTTGACCGAGACCGTGCTATCGGCCCAGCTCACCCCTTCGATCCACTGCGGTGCGACGAGCATCTGGTGACCGACCCACCAGTTGCTGGTGTCGACGATGAGGTAGCGCACGGCCCAAGTCTCGTCGTCGATCAGCATGCCA
>JBBQZA010000071.1:0-13780 GCA_038208175.1 Burkholderiales bacterium | reverse complement strand
GCTCCAGCAGGTAGGCTTGTTTGCAGTGTTCGCACAGACGGCGCACCAGTCGCTGCGACAGCACGCCGTTCACAGACGAGGTGATGAGGTAGGGCTCGATACCCATGTCCTTCAGTCGTACGATAGCCCCGGCGGCGGTATTGGTGTGAAGGGTAGAGAGCACCAGATGGCCGGTCAGGGCCGATTGCACCGCAATTTGGGCAGTTTCGCCATCGCGCATTTCACCGATCATGATGATGTCAGGGTCCTGGCGCAAGATGGAGCGCAGCGCGCGCGCAAAGCTGAGCCCGATCTGCTGGTGAACCTGGATCTGGTTGATACCTTCGAGTTGGTACTCAACCGGCTCCTCCACCGTGATGATCTTGAATGCGCCGGCGTCCAGTTTGGACAGAGCGGTATAAAGCGTCGTCGTTTTGCCTGAACCGGTCGGTCCGGTGATCAGCAAAATCCCGTGCGGGCGTGCCAGCAGATGGTTGAAGCGTTCCAGGTTATCCGGCGCAAAGCCGATGGCGTCCAGGCTGTAGCGCACGCTGGTGCGATCGAGCACACGCATGACAACGCTCTCGCCATGCACCGTGGGGATGGTGGAGACACGCAGGTCAAGCTCCCGGCCCTTGACGCGCGTCTTGATGCGACCGTCTTGCGGCAGACGCCGCTCGGCGATGTCGAGGTGCGCCATCAGCTTGACGCGAGAATTGACCGCCGCACTGAGCTGCGGCGAGACGACTTCATCGGTTCGAATGACACCGTCGACCCGGTAGCGCACATGCAGACCGTCGTCAAAGGGCTCCAGATGAATGTCCGAGGCACGCAGGTCCGTGACTCGACCAATGATCTGGTTGACCATGCGAATGACTGGCGCTTCGCTGGCCAGGTCTTTCAGGTGTTCAACAAAATCACCGCTATCCGATTCAACATCCGGCGCGTCGTCAGTTGCGCCCTGTTCGTCGCCCGAAGTCAGTGCTCTTTGAATATCGGATTCAATGGCAACGCAGGGGTGAACCGCGAGACCGGTCGCCAACTCAAGGGCTTTGAGTACAAAGGCATCGTCGGCTACCGCCATCGCCACCGTCAGACCGCTTTCGTCAAGGCGCAATGGGTAGACTTGGTGGGTGCGCAGAAAGTCGTTTTGCAGTCCTTCGATGTCCGGTGTGAGGACCGGAAAATCATCTGCCGGGACAAACGGCAGCCCCAACAACTGGGCTTGAGCCTGCGCGACGTCTGTTTCAGACACCAAACCGAGGTTGACCAGTACAGACCCCCAAACACCGCCGGTTTCTTCCCGGGCGGAAGCCGCGCGCTCCAGATCGCGGGCGGAAAGTTTGCCCATACTGACCAGCAGTTCACCGAGCCGGGCCATTTTGGAGTCAGGATCAGCCGGGCTTTGCATTAATTCTGGGGCAGCGATCATGGATGAAAACGTCTGTTCTTGACAATAACCGGCTATGGTAACGGCAAAAGCGTTTGGCTACTTGTCTGAGGCGGCCTTGCTAAGATCGCGGTATGAGCGATTCCCTACAGCACCTGTTGAACAACAATCGCGCCTGGGCTGAGCGCATGGAACACGAGCGTCCGGGGTTTTTCAATCAACTGGCACAGCAGCAGACGCCCAAATACCTCTGGATCGGCTGTTCCGACAGCCGCGTACCGGCCAATGAAATCACGGGCCTGGACCCGGGCGAGGTGTTTGTGCATCGCAACATCGCCAATGTGGTCGTGCACTCTGACCTCAACGCCCTGTCGGTGATCCAGTTTGCAGTGGATCACCTCAAGGTGCAACACATCATGGTGGTGGGTCATTACGGTTGCGGCGGTGTATTGGCCGCGCTGCGCGGGACCCGCGTCGGTCTGGCCGACAACTGGCTGCGCCACGTGCATGATGTCAAATTGCGGCATCGCCGCCGCATTGAACATCTGAGCCTGGCGGAACAGGAAGATGTCTTGTGTGAAATGAACGTGATCGAGCAGGTAGGCAACGTGGCCCTGTCCAATGTCATTCAAGATGCCTGGCAGCGCGGTCAGCGGGTTTGTGTCCATGGCTGGTGCTATGGTCTCAAGGACGGTTTGGTGAAGGATATGGGGGTGAGCATGCAGGCAGCGCATGAAGTGGTCGATGTCTTTCGCAGCGCCCTCAAGCGCTACCCACGTCAAGTTCCGGTCAAGAGTTAATGCCGTGTTTCCGCAACGTCTGGACTCCACGCTCGCCTACGACATTGCCAAATCCATGATGGATGGCTTCAACCGGCACTATCGCCTGTTTCGAACCGAGTCGGCGCGCGCCAAGCACCGCTTTGAAACTGCCGACTGGCATGGCCAGCAACGCGCCCAGCGCGAGCGCATCGAGTTCTACGACTTGCGGGTGCGCGAGTGTTCGAGGCGGCTGGAGCGCGAGTTCAAGGCCGAAGAGCAGCCAATGGATATCTGGCAACAAGTCAAGTTGCATTACATCGGCCTGCTGGTCAATCACCATCAGCCGGAGCTGGCCGAGACCTTCTTCAACTCGGTCACCACCAAGATCCTGCATCGCAGCTATTTCCAGAACGACTTCATCTTTGTGCGCCCCGCAGTCAGCACCGAATACATCGAAAATGATGAACTTGAGGCGCGTCCGACCTACCGAGCCTACTACCCCAGCTCCAGCTCAGACAATATGACCGAGGTGCTGCTGCAGATGATCAAGGATTTTGGTCTGCGCCTGGCCTTCGACAATCTAGCGCGTGATGCTGCCCTGGTGCAGGTGGCCATGACTGAGCGTCTGCAGAGCACCAAGCTGCGCGCCAACTTCCAGATTCAGGTGCTGACCAGCCTGTTCTTTCGCAACAAGGGCTGCTACGTCGTCGGCAAGCTGATCAATGGTTTCAGCGAATTTGCCTTTGCCCTGCCGATGCTGCACAACAGGAACGGCAAGCTTGTCATTGATGCGGCTCTTTTTGGCGAGGACGACCTCCTGATGTTGTTCAGTTTCGCTCGGGCCTACTTCATGGTCGACATGGAAATCCCGTCGGCCTACGTACAGTTTCTGCACAGCATGATGCCACGCAAGCCGCGCAATGAAATCTACAACGCGCTGGGACTGGCGAAGCAGGGCAAGACTCTTTTTTACCGCGATTTTCTGCATCACCTGCGCCATTCCAGCGACAAATTTCGCATTGCGCCCGGTATCAAGGGCATGGTCATGCTGGTGTTCGACCTGCCGTCGTTTCCTTATGTGTTCAAGGTCATCAAGGATTACTACCCAGCGCAAAAAGACACGTCACGCGAGAAGATCAAGAGCAAGTACCTGCTGGTCAAGCAACATGACCGCGTCGGCCGTATGGCCGACACGCTGGAATACAGCGAAGTGGGGTTTCCAAGAGACCGCTTTGACGACGAACTGATTGCCGAAATTGAAAAATTTGCCCCCAGTCAACTGGAAATCAGTGACCGCGACGGTGATGGCCGCATCGAGGTCATCGTCAAGCACGTTTACATCGAGCGGCGCATGATTCCGCTCAACATCTATCTGCGTGAAGCCTTCGACGCTGGCGGTGCCGAACCGGATCCGCAAGACGCAGCCGCAGTGCGTGCGCGCGAACAGATCGAACGTGGCGTGATCGAGTATGGCAACGCCATCAAGGATCTGGTGGCAGCAAACATATTCCCCGGTGACATGTTGTGGAAAAACTTTGGCGTGACGCGACATGGCAAGGTGGTCTTCTACGACTACGACGAAATTGAATACATCACCGATTGCAACTTCCGCAAGGTGCCAGCGCCGCGCAACGAAGAAGACGAGATGTCGGGTGAGGTCTGGTACAGCGTCGGGCCCAGAGACGTCTTTCCCGAGACCTTTGGCCCTTTCCTGCTCGGCAACCCGACGGTGCGTCAGGTTTTTATGAAGCACCACGGGGACTTGCTGGACGCCGCTTTTTGGCAAAGTCACAAGGATCGTATTTTGGCAGGCCACGTGTTTGACGTGTTTCCGTACGACCGCGAGAAACGCTTCCACCCCGAGGCGGTCCAATAGGGTTGCCGTACTTTTTTTACCAAGCTCAAAGGAGTTCCACACCATGACCGATTCCATCGTTATTGTCAGCGCCGCCCGTACCCCAATGGGGAGTTTTCAGGGCGATTTTTCCAGTCTTGCGGCTCACGATCTGGGTGGCGTTGCGATCAAGGCCGCGGTGCAACGCGCCGGCATCGCCGGCGAACAGGTCGATGAGGTTCTTTTTGGCAATTGCCTGATGGCCGGACAAGGCCAGGCACCAGCGCGCCAGGCGGCGTTCAAAGGGGGCCTGCCGATCAGCGCCGGCGCGGTGACACTGTCCAAAATGTGTGGCTCCGGCATGCGTGCGGCCATGTTCGGCCACGACATGCTGCTGGCCGGCAGCGCCGAGGTGCTGGTGGCCGGCGGCATGGAGAGCATGACCAACGCACCCTACCTGCTACCCAAGGCGCGCGGCGGTTACCGCATCGGTCACGATCGCATTTTTGACCACATGATGCTGGACGGGCTCGAAGATGCGTATGAGGCCGGTCGCTCCATGGGGACTTTTGGCGAAGACTGCGCTGCGAAGTACGGTTTCACCCGGGAACAACAAGACAATTTCGCTACAACCAGCGTGCAGCGCGCCCAAGCTGCTATTAAATCAGGAGCGTTTGCGGCAGAAATAGCAGCCGTTACGGTCAAGGGCCGAACTGGTGAATCGATCATTTCGGTGGACGAAGGTCCCGGCAAAGTCAAGCTTGACAAGATACCGACGCTCAAACCGGCGTTCAAAAAAGACGGCACCATCACTGCTGCCAGCAGTTCCAGCATCAACGATGGCGCCGCCGCTCTGGTCATGATGCGCGCCACAACCGCTGCCAGACTCGGACTCAAGCCACTGGTGCGCATCGTCAGCCATGCGGTCCACGCGCAAGAGCCCAACTGGTTCGCTACCGCGCCGGTTGGTGCCGTCAACAAGGCGCTGGCCAAAGCCGGCTGGAGCGTCAGGGATGTGCAATTGTGGGAAGTCAACGAAGCCTTTGCCGTGGTGCCGATGGCGCTGATGCACGATCTCGGTCTGCAGCATGACATCGTCAATGTCAACGGTGGCGCCTGCGCCCTGGGTCACCCGATTGGCGCCAGCGGTGCCCGCATCATGGTGACTTTGATCTACGCCATGCAGGCCCGTGGGCTGAAGAAAGGTGTGGCGACGCTGTGCATTGGCGGCGGCGAAGGGACTGCGGTGGCGCTTGAAATGCTATAAAATAGATAGCATAAGACGCAGATAAAACAAGGGATGTGGGCCTGTTTATTTTAAATATTTGCCAGAATACTTGAAAGCCTGAGGTATGTTGCTAAGCCAAGACCAGGAGATGATCCGCGATGCGGTGCGCGACTTTGCCCAACGCGAGCTCTGGCCGCATGCGCCGCGCTGGGACAAGGAACACTATTTTCCCAGGGAGGCGCATCAGGGACTAGCGGCGCTCGGAGCCTACGGCATTTGCGTGCCAGAGGAATGGGGTGGCGCCAATCTGGACTACCTCACACTGGCGCTGGTGCTGGAAGAAATCGCTGCGGGGGACGGCGGCACCAGTACCGCGATCAGTGTCACCAATTGTCCGGTCAATGCCATTTTGTTGCGCTATGGCAATGTGCAGCAGAAGAAACAATGGCTCACACCCCTGGCTCGGGGTCAGATGCTGGGTGCTTTTTGTCTGACCGAGCCGCACGTCGGCTCCGACGCGTCGGCGCTCAGGACGACGGCGTTGAAGGACGGCGACAGCTATGTCCTCCATGGCGTCAAGCAGTTCATTACCAGCGGCAAGAATGGTCAGCTTGCCATCGTCATCGCGGTGACCGACAAAGGCGCCGGAAAGAAGGGAATGAGCGCCTTTCTGGTGCCTACCGACGCGCCCGGTTATGTGGTGGCGCGCATCGAAGACAAGTTGGGGCAGCATTCCAGCGATACCGCGCAGATCAATTTTGACAACTGCCGGATTCCCGCCGAAAACCTGATCGGCGCCGAAGGCGAAGGTTACCGCATCGCGCTGGGCGGACTCGAAGGCGGGCGCATCGGCATCGCTGCGCAAAGCGTCGGCATGGCGCGCAGCGCCTTTGAAAGTGCCTTGGTTTATGCCAAACAACGCGAGAGCTTCGGTACCGCCATCTTCAACCATCAGGCGGTGGGTTTCCGCTTGGCCGATTGCGCGACCCAGATCGAGGCGGCGCGCCAACTGATCTGGCACGCGGCATCTCTGAGGGACGCCGGTCGCCCCTGTTTGAAGGAAGCCGCCATGGCGAAACTGTTTGCCAGTGAGATGGCCGAACAGGTGTGCAGCGCCGCCATCCAGACCTTGGGTGGCTATGGTGTTGTAAGCGATTTTCCGCTGGAACGGATTTACCGCGATGTGCGGGTCTGTCAGATTTACGAAGGCACCAGCGACGTGCAGAAAATCATCATCCAGCGCGCTTTATGAGACCTCGTGCAACCCGCCAGCCAATGCTCGTCGGCTAGTCTCGACGTCCGTACAGGTCTTCAAACCTGACGATGTCATCCTCACCCAGATAGGAGCCCGACTGCACCTCGATCATCTCCAGAGGCACACGCCCGGGGTTCTCCAGACGGTGCGTGGTACCCAAGGGAATGAAGGTGGATTGATTCTCTGAGAGCAACAAAGTCTCCTCGCCACGCGTGACCCTGGCCGTGCCGCGCACCACGATCCAGTGCTCGGCCCTGTGGTGGTGCATCTGCAGCGACAGAATAGCCCCCGGTTTGACCACAATGCGCTTGACCTGAAAGCGCTCGCCGGCATCAATGCTGTCGTACCAGCCCCAGGGACGAAAAACCTTGCGATGAATGGAGCCTTCGGTACGACCCTGTTGCTTCAGAATGTCGACGATTTTTTTGACATCCTGAGTCTTGTCCTTGTGCGCCACCAAAACCGCGTCCGCTGTCTCCACCACCACCAGATCGCTGACCCCGACACAGGCCAATAGCCGGCCTTCAGACAGTGCCAGCGTGTCATGACAGTCCTGCAGCAGCACATCGCCCTGGGCCACATTGCCACCGCCGTCTTTGGGCAGCACCTGCCACAGCGCATCCCAGGCACCCACGTCCGACCATCCCGCAGACAGGGGTAACACGACACCGCTTGGCAGCAACTGTGATGCTGCGTCCTTTGAATCTGCGTTCTTGGCGGCGGCAAGCCGCTCCATCACCGCATAATCGATCGAGTCGCTCGGGCAGTTGGCAAACAGCTTCTTCTCCACCCGCACAAACTCGCCATCACTGGAACCCTGCTCCCAAGCCGCTTGACAGGCCTGCAAGATGTCAGGTCGACAGATGCGCATGGCCTCCAACCAGACCGAGGCGCGCATCATGAACAGGCCGCTGTTCCAGAGGTAGGAGCCCTCGGCCAGGTAGGTCTGTGCCGTCTTCAGGTCCGGTTTTTCGACAAAGCGCGCAATCAGCCTGGCGCTGCCTGGCGCTGCATCAGCAGCGCTGTAAGGCGCACCGGTCTGGATATAGCCGTAACCGGTCTCCGGCGCATCGGGGGTGATGCCAAAGGTAACGATGGCGCCCTTGGCCGCCAGCGCAGCGCCCTGGCTGACCACGCTTTGAAACGCCGCTATATCGAGAATGACATGATCCGAGGGCATCACCAGCAGCACCGGGTCGGCTGCGCCTTTGGCCGCAGACAGTGCGGCCAGCGTCAGCGCCGGTGCCGTGTTGCGTCCCAGCGGCTCGAGCACGATGCTGCCGCTCTTGCCCATCAGGCGCAGTTGTTCGGCGATGACGAAGCGGTATTCTTCGTTGCAGACCACCATCGGCGCTGCCAGAGCGGCGCCCTGCAGGCCTTCGAGTCGGCGTACCGTGGCTTGTAAGAGCGAGTCGGCTCCAATCAGCGGCAGCAGTTGTTTGGGGTACTTTTCTCGTGACAGCGGCCACAAACGGGTGCCGGAGCCGCCAGACAGGACTACCGGCTGGATCAGTGGGAGGTGCGGTAGGGCTTTCATGCGGGTCTCTGTGGGCTTCACGCTCTGGCATCGCCCCAGCGCAGCTGCGAGGTGTCGTCGCCTCGATACAGTGTTTCGCCGTGGCGGTCGACGCAGTAATCTGGTGAGACGATCATCTCGCTGAAACGCATGTCGGCGGCAATGCGGGTGTATTCGAACAGTATGCTGCGTACCACTTTGGCGCCGGTACGAATGTGGCTGCCGTGGCCGATCCAGGCCGGCCCGGTGATGCTGGCGCCGGCTTCGATGCGTACACTCGATCCGATGTAAACCGGGCCTTCGATCCTGACTTTGTCCCAGGGGATCGATGTGTTCAGGCCGACCCAGATGCCGGGCTTGACCTGGCGTCCGGGCATTTTCATATCCGGGACTTCTCCGCTGAGCACGCGCTGCAGCACTGACCAGTAGTCGCTGACGCGCCCGATGTCGATCCAGTTGAAGGGCCGGTTCTGGACAAAAAAGGGCAATCCCTGCTTGACCAGGTCGGGAAACAGTTGCGCGCCGATGTCGTACACCGTGTTCGAGGGCACCAGTCCAAGCACCGCCGGCTCAAAGATGTAGATGCCGGTGCTGGCGAGTCTGGATTTGGCCTGTGCCGGTTTGGGTTTTTCCTGAAAGGACTGTATCTGTCCGTCAGAGTCTGCCACCACGATGCCGTAGCTATGGACGTCGGCCAGCGGCACTTCCATCACCACGACGCTGGCGATGGCGTTCTTGGCCTGGTGTTCGGCCAGCGCCGCCGTGATGTCCAGGTCGATCAGGGCGTCGCCGCACAGCACCAGTGTGGTGTCGTCGAAGAAGCCGCTGAAGTCCTGGATGCGGCGCATGCCGCCGGCCGAGCCCATCGGGCGCGGCAGGATGTCGCCGTGGTCGCGTATGCCTTCATAGGAGTAGCCTATTTGCACGCCCCAGCGGCTACCGTCGCCAAAGTATTCTTCAATCTTCTGGTGATGCCAGGCGACGTTGACCATGATTTCGGTGACGCCGTGGCGCGCCAAATGCTCGATCAGGTATTCCATCACCGGCTTGCCCAGGATCGGTACCATCGGTTTGGGCAAATCACGCGTTAGTGGACGCACCCGCGTGCCTTGTCCGGCCGCCAATATCATCCCTTTAGCCATGGGGGACCTCAACCATTGTTTTCATTTGTTTCTTCTCTCTGCTCGGTAAATTCAGGCACCGCAATATCCTTGGGGATTGGCACTTTGCCAGCGCCAGGCGTCAGCACACATGGTGTCCAGGTCGCGTTCAGCGCGCCATCCCAGCAGCGCCAGGGCCAGTGCCGGATCGCCGTAGCAAGCCGCTATGTCACCGCAGCGACGCCGAGCGACTTTGTAGGGCACTGGCTTGCCACTGGCTTTCTCAAAAGCCCGTACCATTTCAAGCACGCTGTAACCAACCCCCGTGCCCAGATTGATGGCTTGACACTCGGAGCGCGTTTGCAGGCGCTCAAGCGCCTTCAGGTGTCCGAGCGCCAAGTCCACAACATGAATGTAATCACGAACGCCGGTGCCATCGGGTGTGGCGTAGTCGTTACCCCACACATTCAGGAACTCGCGCCGACCGACCGCCACTTGGGCGACAAATGGCAGCAGGTTATTGGGTGTGCCTTGCGGATCTTCGCCGATCAGGCCGCTGGCATGGGCACCCACCGGGTTGAAATAGCGCAAGATGCTGACACGCCAGTTGGGGTCACTGCGATACAGGTCGCGCAGCATTTCTTCAATCACCAATTTGGTCTGGCCATACGGGTTGTTGGCCGCCAGCGGATGCGCTTCCGTCAGCGGCAGGTAGTGCGGGTCGCCATAAACGGTGGCAGATGAGCTGAAAACCAGGGTCTTGACAGCGCACTCCTGCATGGCTTGCAGCAAGCGCACGGTGCCGACCACATTGTTGTCGTAATAGATCAGCGGATTGTGCACAGATTCGCCGACCGCCTTGTGTCCGGCGAAATGAATGACGGCACTGGCGCGACTGGAGCGCAAGCCCGCCACCAGTGCCGTTGAATCGCGGATGTCGCCTTGCACCAGGGTGAGCTTTTTGCCAGTGATGCGAGCGACCCTGACCAGTGCTTCCGGCTGGCTGTTGCAAAAATTGTCAAACACGGTGACCTCATGCCCCGCACTCAGCAGTTCAACACAGGTGTGGGAGCCAATATAACCAGCACCGCCAGTGACAAAGATCATGAGAGTTGGTAGCGTTGTAGAAAGTTTGCCAAGTTTAGCCTTGGTCGCTGCCTGTACAAGATTCTCCCGAATTACGCCGCAGACTCCAGCGTGAAGGCGGCGTGCTGGTCCTGCGCGAGGATGCTTGCCAATTGCGGTAGCGCGATCTGCAGCGCCGCCTTCAGCGTATGCGGTGGATTGATCACGAATATGCCGCTGGCGGGCAGGCCCGGGCGAATGACCGTACCTGCTTCGTCGGTGGTCAGTTTGCCCGATTTCACGCTCAAGGTCGCATTCAACCAGGGTTTGCCGACTTTGGTAGCCAGGGTTTTAAGCTTGCGTGGGACATCGTGCGCCTCGGGCCGCGCAATGAGGGGGTACCAAATGGCGTAGCTACCGGTGGCAAAACGCGTCAGTGCATCGGCGATCAAGGCCACAACCCGCGCGTAATCCGTTTTGATTTCGTAACTGGGGTCACTCAGCACAAGTGAGCGACGCGCCGGCGGTGGCAAGAATTTCTTCAAGCCTTCAAATCCATCTTCGCGCAATACGGCGACCTGGCGACCGACCCCCAGTTGCGCCACATTGGCAGACAAGGTCTTGGAATCGGTCGGATGCAATTCGAACAGCTTGAGTTTGTCTCGGTCGCGCAGCAAGCGCTGGATGATAAACGGCGAGCCCGGATAGATCTTGTGACTGTCTTTTGTGTTGAAGCCAGCCACCAGGTCAAGATAGTCCTGAACTAGCGGCGCCAGACCGCCCGCGAGTTTGGCAGCAGGAGCAGGATTACTGCCCGCAGCGGACACAAGGCGCAAATAACCGTCTGCCGCTTCACCACTGGTGGCGGCAAAGTCACCGTCGAGGAGGTACAAACCTGCCCCGGCGTGGGTGTCAAAGACTGTCAGGGAAGTGTCTTTCAGAGTCAGGTGCCGCAGTATGGCGATCAGCACCGTATGCTTGAGTACATCGGCGTGGTTGCCTGCGTGGAAGGCGTGGCGGTAACTGAACATGGCGCAATGGTAACCGGCTAGCTGCCGTTCAAGCAGATTCTCGTATAATGTTGGGCTTCGCAGCGCTTTCGTGGCTCCGCGGCGAAGTCCATTGCCCACCTAAGAGATTCCCGTTAGAGGAACGCCGACCGTGGAAAAGAGCCCGACAAACCCTCTTTTAAGAGAATCTCATGACCAAGACTTTCAGCGCGAAACCCGCTGACGTGGTGCACGAGTGGTTTGTGATTGACGCGACCAACAAGGTCCTCGGACGAGTAGCCAGCGAAGTTGCTCTCCGTTTGCGCGGCAAACACAAGGCCATTTATACGCCTCACGTCGATACCGGTGACTTCATTGTCATCATCAATGCAGCTCAGTTGCGTGTCACCGGCGCAAAGCCGCTTGACAAGATGTATTACAGCCACTCCGGCTATCCGGGTGGCATTTCCGCCATCAACTTCCGCGACATGCAAGCCAAACACCCGAGCCGCGCTTTGGAAAAGGCCGTCAAGGGCATGCTGCCCAAAGGGCCGCTGGGTTACGCCATGATCAAGAAGCTCAAGGTGTACGGTGGTGCCGAGCACCCGCACTCTGCCCAGCAACCCAAAGTGTTGGAAATTCTCTAGGAGCATTTGATGATTGGTGATTGGAATAATGGTACCGGCCGTCGCAAATCGAGCGTAGCCCGTGTATTTCTGAAAAAAGGCTCTGGCCAGATCGTGGTCAACGGCAAAGACATCGAAAAATTCTTTGGCCGGCAGACTTCGATCATGATCTGCAAGCAGCCTTTGCTATTGACAAACCACGCGCAGACCTTTGACATCATGATCAACGTCGCTGGCGGTGGTGAGTCCGGCCAGGCGGGCGCTGTACGCCACGGCATCACGCGTGCCCTGATCGACTATGACGCATCGCTCAAGTCAGAACTTAGCAAAGCCGGTTTTGTGACCCGCGATGCGCGCGAAGTTGAACGTAAAAAGGTTGGCTTCCACGGCGCACGTCGTCGCAAGCAGTTCAGCAAGCGTTAATTCCAGCTGGAATTACCTTCGCAAATTGTTGCAAGACAACTGCCGCCGGAATGCAAATTCCGGCGGCAGTTTTGTTTCTGGCTGATAGACTGGTTGCCCGATGCGAGTTCGTCTGTTTCTTCGCCGCTTGACAGTCAGTGCCCCGCGTATGTCAGTGCGCAGCGCCTTGCCATGGCCTTTTCGCTGGGCCGTGTTGGCGCTGGTGCTGGGTTTTTGCGCCGCCATTGGCTTGTGGGCGTTCGAGTTTGGAAAAGACATTGCGGGGCTTGACAGTGGTACCAAGGAAGAATTGCTGCAGACCCGCTCCGAAATCGTGGCTTTGCGAGCGCAATTGGTGAGCCTGAAAGCGCAACGTGACAAGGCGCAGGGGATCGCCAATACTTCTGAAACCTTGATGACGTCGGACAGGGTGGCGCGAGAAAGACTTGCGAGTCTGGTCAAGCAACTACAAGCCGATAACCAGACCTTACGTGACGATCTGGGTTTTTTCGAGAAATTGATACCCGCTACCGGTGGCGAGGGCATCGTGATTCGCGGTCTGCAGGCCGAACTGCGCAACGGCCATGAAATAAAGTGGCAGGTGCTGATGATTCAGGCGCGCAAAAACCCGCCCGAGTTCACTGGTCGCCTTGAATTGACTTTTAACGGCATCCAGAATGGCAAGCCGTGGGTGTCCACGCTGCCAGGTGGGCCCTTGGCCTTCAAACTCAAGCAATACGCCCGCCTGGAAGGCGTGTTCGAATTGCCACCGGCTGTCGCCGTCAAGGGTGTCGGCGCGAAAGTGATGGAGGGCTCGGTCATTAAGGCCATGCAGTCCATCAAGTTATAGTTGCAGGTGTTTTCCATGCTTTGTGGGTATTTACATGTTCAACAAGAAAAAACAGCCCCCGATTCGAAGCCTGATTGCCGAGAGCAGCGAGATTGAAGGCAATCTCAGGTTCGCTGAAGGCTTGCGCATTGATGGTACCGTCGTCGGTAATGTCAACGCCAGGACGGAAAAGGCGAGCATCCTGGTCGTTTCCGAAACGGCAAACGTAACCGGGGAAATCTTTGCCGATCACATTATTATCAATGGAACGGTCAACGGGCCAGTGCATGCGCACGTCTTGCTTGAACTCCAGCCCAAGGCGCGTATCCAGGGGGATGTGTACTACACGGCGCTGGAGATGCACCAGGGGGCCATCATTGACGGGCAATTGCGCCCTGGCGTTGAAGACGAGGATAAACCCACACTAAAATTGGCGGCAAATAACAGCTAGCTGAATTGTTGAGCGAATTGCTGTAGTATTAGCCATCTTATTTTCCGGAGTAGCCATGAATTCCGTCGCAGAAAACATCGAAATTGAAATGCCGAGCCCCATTCTTTTTACAGACAGCGCCGCCGCGAAAGTCGCGGACCTGATTGCCGAAGAGGGCAACCCAGACCTCAAATTGCGCGTATTTGTGCAGGGCGGCGGTTGTTCCGGTTTTCAGTATGGATTTACTTTTGACGAAGTAACCAATGAAGACGATACGACGATGACCAAAAATGGGGTTTCTCTTTTGATTGACGCCATGAGCTATCAATACTTGATTGGTGCCGAGATCGACTACAAGGAAGATTTGCAGGGTGCC
>JBBQZA010000070.1:0-13799 GCA_038208175.1 Burkholderiales bacterium | reverse complement strand
AAAACCAGGCCCAAGGTTCCCGAGGGTAAGAGTCGTTTTCTGACAACCCGCCAAAAGCCGGCAACTGAAAAGGGCTATATTGGGTATGACACCATCTGGGAACCTTTCCAGAAAGAAGTGCCCTACCGCACCCCTAAGAAGCCCTAAAGCAGACGTCCGCGCGCCACCTGGATGGTCGCGCGACTACTAAATTCAGATTAAATACGCTCAGAAAGTTTATATTCAATATTTATAAATGCGCCAATATCTGCGAGAAAACGAATCGTTCTGGCACCGAATCCGACATCGGGCACCGATTCATTTTTATCAATAGATAAAACCAGGATCACGCCGATTCTGGGCGACAAGTTGTGGCTTTTAATTACTTGCAGAATTTTTTCCTTGGCCGGTTCTATTTTTTTGATGACGATCTCCGTCATTTTATAAACGTCAATATTGTCCGTCATCGTTTCCGTTGATAACTCCCATGAACTGATCACGGGTTTATCCAGGGCACTGCGCGCGCCGGATGCATCAACTGAGGTAGGTTCGATGCCAAGCAGACGCGTGATGTCATCAGGATTGAAATGATACCCACTAAGTGTGAAGTGGGCGCGTGCTTTATGCGATGCCAAGTTATTATCCGATCAGTGCCTTGGGTAGGTACGGGTGAGCTGGCGCAGTAGCGAATGTCGCGCCGCCGAGCCTCAGAGCTGCCGCCAGGGCAGGCCGCGCATACGCCAGCCGCCCATCATGCCGCGATGGTGCTCGGCATCGAGTTCGCCTTCGAAGCCTTCCAGCACATTGCGCACACTCGTGAAGCCGTGCTTCTCCAGCGCACGTCCGGCATCGAGCGAGCGCTTGCCGCTGCGGCAGATCAGGATGATCGGCCGTTCCTTGCGCCCGGCCATGCGCAAGACCTCGTCGCTGAAATGCGGGTTGACCACGAAATCCGGCTCGGTGTTCCATTCGACGTTGACGGCATCGGTCGGATGGCCGACGTAATAGAACTCGGCCTCGGTGCGGCAATCGATCATCAGCATATTCGGGTTGGCCTTGAGCTCATCAAAGGCCTGTTGCGGGGTGAGATGGTCCATTTTGAGTCTCCTTGGGCAGGATTTTGCCGACTTCGCCGGTCGTAGTAAACAACGACTTCCTTATATGCATATAACGCTTCCCGGCGGGCCGGACCATGTCAATCCAAAAGAATTCCTGGAAATGCCACCCATTCGAGTAGGTTCAAGCTGTCAGAAGATTCTTAACCCAGGCGACAGATTTCGAATTCCAAACTGGCGAGATCGGCCAGCAGCCAGGTTGCCGGCGCACCAAGACCGCCCACGCTGCCCGGATTGACCAGCCAGGTCGTGCTCCCTTTCAGAGTCGGCTGCTGCACGACGCTGGCCTCATGCGAGTGGCCGCAACAGACGATGTCGTAGTCACCGGTGCAAGCCAGAGCGCGCCCGTAGTGCGGGTAGTGGGTCGCAAACAGCCTGCGACCAGCAAGCTGCATGTCGATATCTGCCCCGTGGTAGGTGATCAACCCGCCTGATGCCGTGCACAGGTTGAATAGCGCGAGCGGGTCGCCCAGATTGTTGCCATGCGCGACATGGACCGGCAAGCCGAGCGCAATCAAGGGCCGCAAGGTCATCGCGCCAATCACGTCACCGCAGTGGATGACGGCCTGCGCCCCGGCCTGCTTGGCGGCAGACACCGCTGCCGCCAGCATGGGGGCACGGTCGTGACTGTCCGACACAATGCAAAGTTTCATCGGTTGGACCTCCAGTCAGGAACTTTTGCAGGCAAAGGTCGTGCCTGGCACAAAGCCAAACACTTGCTCCAGACCAAGTTCACGGGTCAGGCCATCGACCGCCGTGGCGCCGCTCGAAGGATCCAGCTTCAATTCGCAGTCGGCGATTTCCGGCAACACCTTTTTGTTGTAGCGTTGCTGCAGGAGTTCTGCCACAAGATCACGTTCCACCTCAGTGAAATCGGAGACAGTGAGAATCACGGTTTGACCTTTGGTTCGACAATAGCAAAACGCGTGCTGAGGGCGGCTAAGCATGCGTGGAAGTGACCATTGTAGTGACGCAAAACGACAAACAACCTACCCACTTGGATCCGCTTGAACTACCCATTTGGAGTATGGCAACCAGCGGATCTTTGGTATGCAATCGAAGTTGCATCCACATTGAATTCAGAAACAAACTAATTTCTCATTCCCAAGGTCATGTATTCCCCAGTATTACCCATCGGCCCGCATGTTTTTTTCCGACGGGCGGTGCATCGTCAGAGCAATGGCGCCGCTGGTGTTGCCGGCACAGGCCACAGACGTGGCTGAATCGACGGCCGCAATGGTCTGGTGGTTCTGGCCGCTGGCCTTGTTTGTCACCTGTTTTTTCATCGGCATCGTGGCGGTGCCGGCCGGCATTGGTGGTGGCACGCTGTTTGTTCCCCTCATTGGCGGCTTCTTTCCGTTTCATCTGGATTTCGTGCGCGGCGCCGGTCTGCTGGTGGCGCTGGCCAGTGCGCTGGCGGCCGGGCCGTTACTGTTGCGCGGCGGACTGGCCAGTCTGCGTCTGGCCCTGCCGCTGGCGCTGCTGGCCTCCATGAGTTCAATTGTTGGGGCACTGTTGGGTCTGGCGCTACCGGCGTCGATTCTTCAAACTGCGCTGGGCATGATCGTGCTCGGGATTGTGGCGCTGATGCTGGTCTCCAAAAAGTCCGAGTTTCCCGATGTCACGCAAGCCGACCGACTGTCGTCGGCACTGGGAATTCATGGCATATTTACCGACGGTGCGTCGGGTCGCGCCATCGACTGGCAGGTACACCGCACGCCATTGGGTCTGTTTCTGTTCCTGGTCATCGGTGTCATGGCCGGCATGTTTGGCATCGGTGCCGGTTGGGCCAACGTGCCTGCGCTCAATTTGGTGATGGGCGCACCGCTGAAAGTGTCGGCTGGCACTTCCGGGCTGGTGTTGTCGCTGGTGGATTCTTCGGCGGCCTGGGTCTACCTGAACCGGGGCGCCGTATTGCCCATGATCGCCGTGCCCTCGGTTATCGGCATGATGCTGGGCGCACGCATTGGGGCGCGCCTGCTGAATATCCTCAAGGGCTCTGTGATCCGCAAGATGGTCATCGCGCTGCTGCTGTTTGCAGGCACTCGTGCCTTGCTCAAAGGCTTGGGTCTGTGGCTATGACGGAGCAGGCCCAACAACAGCAGGCCGAGGCACTGCGCTACGCGTTTTTGCTGGGCTGGGGCACCCGCATCGGCTTGGCTTTACTGGTACTTGGTTTTGCCGCTTACCTGCTGGGCCTCAGCGCCCCGCTGGTGCCGCTGGACCAATTGCCCGCGCTCTGGAAACTGCCGGTGGCGAGCTACCTGGAGCGCACCGGCACACCAACCGGCTGGGGCTGGCTGGCGCTGCTGGGCCGGGGTGATATGTTTAACCTGGTGGGTATCGGCCTGCTGGCAGGCACTTCGATACCGGCCTTGCTGGGCCTGATTCCGCTGTACCTGCGGCGGCAGGATCATGCCTACCTTAGCATTTGCACCCTGATTGTGGCGGTACAAATTCTGGCTGCCTCGGGCATTCTGGGAGCCGGACACTGATATGGCCGAGCTCTTCACCCGCCTCTTGCTCGCCACCGAGCACACCGAATACGACTCGGGTGCCGAAGCGGTGGCGCTGGCCATGGCGCAGCGCTGCAAGCTGGCGCTGAGCGCGGTCATGCCCTTGGTCAGCAACCCGGAATATGAAGCCCTGGCGCCGCATATCGCGGCACGCGCCGAAGCAGCCGCAGCCGCCAGCATCGCCCAGGTGCGGGCGCTGGCCGGCGCTGCGGGGGTGGAGATCGATTTGCGCTTGCGCCGCGGTGAGGACCCCTACCGCGAGATCGTCGACGAAGCCATAGAACACAACAGCGACCTGATCATCATCCGTCGGCGCGGCAAGCGCGGGTTTCTGGCGAATCTGCTGGTTGGCGAGATGGTTACAAAGGTGGTGGCGCACGCTCTCTGCCATGTGCTGATCGTGCCTCGCGGTTCCCGCATGTGGAGCCAGCGGGTGCTGGTTGCGGCCGAGCCTGGCGCGCAAGGGCAGCGCCTGGTCGGCACCGCTGCGGCGGTCGCTGCCGAGTGCGGCTTGCCGCTGCATCTGGTCTGCGTCGCGGCGAGCGACAGCCAACAGCAAAGCGCCAACGAATTTGTCGCCCAGTCTCTGCAACTGGCAACGCAGCGCGGCGTCCAGGCGCAAGGCGAGGTCCGCAGCGGCAAACCTTTTCTCGAAATACTGGCGTGTGCTGCGCGCTGTCAGGCCGACCTGCTCGTTATCGGCAGCCGCAGCAACGCCCGCATTGGCCGGGCGCTGGTTGGCGGTGTGGCGCAAAAAGTCATCGGCCTGTCGGAAGTTCCGGTAATGGTTCTGCATTTTGATCAAGAAACACAAGGAAACATCGCAGCATGAGCGACGCACTGAACTACCTGTTAAAGGCCCGGCCCGAGGCGCTGGGCCACTACTTTGCTTTCCTGAAAGACGCCGGCAAGCACCTCGACCCGAAGACCCGCAACCTGATATCTGTCATTACCAAGGTCCATGCGCAGACCGATCGCGGTTTGCGCCAGTACCTGGGACGTGCATTGCGCGAGGGCTGTACACCGGTGGAAATTCTCGACGCGCTGCTGATGGCGTTCCCGGCTCTGGGCTTGGCCAAAATCATCTGGGCCGTGGACATCATCCTGGACATGAAGATTCCCGGCTTCCAGACCGAAGTACTGACCCAGAGCGCCGATTGGCACGACCTGATGGCCAGTGCCGACATCAAGGACGGTGAAGTCATGCGCCTGGATTGCGAGGGGCAAGGACTGTTTGCCTATCGCAGCAAAAAGAGCTACCAGGTGTATGACAGCCAGTGCCCGCACCAGGGAACGAACATTCCCCAGTTGGCACTGGATGGCACCACCCTGACCTGCCCCAAGCACCAGTGGCAATTCGATGTCAAGAGCGGCGATTGCATCAAGAAAGGCAACAGCCCACTCAAGCGCATCGAAGCCAAAGTTGTCAAAGGCCGCCTGCTGGGCTTTTGGTAAATCACAGCCGCCCTATCTGCCTTGCAGCACCCATCACCCCCCAAGTGAACCAGCGTAGTATTATTCTTTCCACAACGACGGAGACATCCCATGAAAGCTTCCCGAAAAATTTTGATTCTGACCCCTGTTTGCGCGCTCTTGAGCGCCGGTTCCGCCTATGCCACCAACGGTTATTTTCCGCACGGCTACGGCATGAAAGCCCAAGGCATGGGTGGTACTTCCACCGCACTGGCGCAAGACAGCTATGGTGGCGCCAACAACCCGGCCAGCATGGTCTGGGCCGGTGCGCGCCTGGATGTCGGCGCCAGCTGGTTCAGCCCGGTGCGCGATTCGGAGCGTAGCGGCTCCATGGTGCCGACCCTCAACGGCAAGGTCAACAGTGACAAAGAAGGCTTTCTGGTGCCCGAGTTCGGCTACAACCGCATGCTGGGTAACGACCTGTCGGTCGGCGTCTCGGTCTACGGCAATGGCGGCATGAACACGACTTACCCGCAAGGCAGCTTCAATTGCGGCGGCGGACCGGCCAACATGCTCTGCGGTAGCGGCACACTGGGCGTCGACCTGATACAACTCATCGTTGCACCGACCGTCGCCTACAAAGTCAGCCCGCAACATTCGATCGGCGGCTCGCTGCTGTTGGGTTACCAGCGCTTCAGCGCACAGGGCATACAGTCGTTTGACAATGCACCGGGTTTCCCACCTTTTACCGGAGCCCCGGGCCGCGTTACCAACAATGGCAACGACAGCGCCACCGGCGCCGGCTTGCGCGTCGGCTATATGGGTCGTTTGAACGACCAGCTTACCTTGGGAGCCACCTATTCGACCAAGGTCAGCATGAGCAAAT
Organism: Burkholderiales bacterium; assembly: GCA_038208175.1. Classification (GTDB taxonomy): domain Bacteria; phylum Pseudomonadota; class Gammaproteobacteria; order Burkholderiales; family Burkholderiaceae_C; genus Rhodoferax. The sequence goes on along the minus strand of JBBQZA010000070.1, from coordinate 7,890 downwards.
TTGACAAATACAAGGGCCTGTTCGCCGGTGACGGCGGTTTTGACATTCCCTCCAATTACAGCCTGGGCCTGGCCTTCATGCCCAACGCAGACTGGACGGTGGCAATGGACTTCGGCCGCATCAACTACAGCGGCGTGGCCTCGGTTGGAAATCCCAGCATGCCGGTGGCGCCGCTGGGCGCCGCCAATGGCCCGGGCTTTGGCTGGAAGGACATCAATGTCATCAAGTTGGGTCTGGCCTGGCGCACCAGTACCGACCTGACACTGCGCGTCGGCTACAACCGCGGCGACAATCCGATTAGCGCCAGCGACGTCACCTTCAACATTCTGGCCCCGGGCGTCATGACACAGCACTACACCGCGGGCTTCACCTATGCGACGGCCAAGGACAGTGAAGTCACGGCGGCCCTGATGATTGCGCCGCGCCAGACGGTGAGCGGCCCCTCTCTGTTCAACGGCTTCATGGGTGGCGCTGCCGGCAACGAGACCATTGGCATGCGCCAGTCCTCGTTCGGCCTGGCATACAGCCGCAAGTTCTAAAACTTCTGCGGCACGGTCACGCAGTCATCGGCAGATGGCTGCATGACCGTGCCGACGCCTCGGGTTCAATTGATCAAATCTGCCGTTGCGGCAAACAGGAGAAGCGCCATGCGCAAAATAGTTGCGAATATCGTCAGCATCGCGTTGCTGGCAGGGGCAAGCCTGGCATGGGCGCAAGATGCCCTGCTCAAGCCCTTTGTTTTAGGCTCAAGAGGACCTGCCGATCTGGCACAGAAAGTCGAAGCGACCACGGCAGCGTTGACCAGTGCCGGCTTCACCGTGCTCGGCAGCTACAGCCCGTATTCCAATACGACCATCATTGCCGTGACCAACGACGAGCTCAAAAGCACCGCGGCCAAGTCGGATCGTGGGGGATTTGGCGCGGCGCAACGCGTCGCGCTGGTCAAGGTCAAGGATGAGGTGCAAGTCAGCTACACCAACCCGACCTATTGGAGCAGTGCCTATCGCATGTCCGGCAATCTGAAAGATACCGCCGAGAAACTGCAGGCAGCCCTGGGAAAGACGGAAGAATTTGGTGCCAAAGGCCTGACCTCGGCGCAATTGCGCAAGTACCACTACATGATTGGCATGGAGTATTTTGACGAGCCGAATACGCTGGCCGAATATGGCAGTCATGAAGAAGCGCTGAATGCTGTCGAAGCCGGTCTGGCGGCAGGCAAGCAAGGCGTCAGCAAGGTCTACCGCGTCGATGTGCCGGGCAAGAAAGAGGTCCTGTTTGGTGTGGCCATGAAGGGCGACGGCAACAACAAGAACATGGACGACAAATACCTGATGAGCGAAATCGATTTCCGTGACGTCAAGTCGGCCGCCCATTTGCCCTACGACATTCTGGTCTCGGACAAAAAGGTGCTGGCGCTGTATGCGCGCTTTCGCATCGCGATCAGCTTTCCCGACCTGTCGATGATGGGCTCCAACAGCTTCATGAACATCATGCAGTCGCCCGAAGCGATTCGCAATGCACTGATGCTGACGGTCGGCGGCAAGGACTGACGGCCAGAATACCAGTTAGTTCAGCAGTGTCGAAAGATCGGCAATGATCCGGTCTGGCGCGCTGGGGCAACACACCGAACAGCGTCAGGCAATGCCGGATGCCAGCCGGTGTTTCAGGGTTCGCGCCTGCGCCACCACGCGCTGCGCGGTGATGCCAAAGTGGGCATACAAGTCCCGGGCCGGGGCCGATTCTCCAAACCTTGGCATACCCACCACGACGCCGCTACGGCCCACGTACTTGCGCCAAAAGTCCGGCTGTGCGGCTTCAATCGCCACGGCGGGCAGGCTCGGCGGCAGCACCGCGTCCTGGTAGGCCTGGCTTTGCCGGTCAAACACATTGGTGCAGGGCATCGACACCACGCGGGCGGCAATGCCCTCGCCCGCCAGCGTCGCCTGCGCTTGCATGGCCAGTTCGAGCTCGGAGCCGGTTGACACGATCACGATCTGAGCCCCCTCCATGTCGGATAGCACATAGCCACCGCGGCGAATGGCATCCACCATGCCCACATGCGTCAGTCGCGGCAGGTTCTGGCGCGACAAACATAGCGCAGTGGGTCCGTCTTTGCGTTCCACCGCGCTGGCCCAGGCGACAGCGGTTTCCAGACCGTCAGCCGGACGCCAGACGTCCAGCCCGGGGATGATGCGCAGCGACGGGATCTGCTCCACGCTCTGGTGCGTCGGTCCGTCTTCGCCCAGACCGATGCTGTCGTGCGTGAACACATGGATGACACGAATCTTCATCAATGCCGCCATGCGGATCGCATTGCGGCTGTAGTCGCTGAAGGTCAGGAAAGTGCCGCCGTAGGGAATGTGGCCACCGTGCAGCGCGATGCCGTTCATGATGGCGGCCATGCCGAACTCGCGCACGCCGTAGCTCAGGTGGTTGCCCCAAACATCACGGCCGGCTTTGACACAGCCCTTGAAGTTGGTCAGGTTGGAACCCGTCAAATCAGCGCTGCCGCCAAAGAATTCCGGCAGTAGCGGTGCCAGCGCATCCAGCGCATTCTGGCTCGACTTGCGGGTTGCGAAGGCATCCGGTTTGACGGCGATGCTGGCCAGCAGCTCAGGCAATTTGTCGGCAAAGGCTGGCGATAAATCACCCGCCATGCGGCGCTTGAACTCGGCGGCCTCCAGCGGATAGAGAGTTCGGTAGGCCTCAAACCGCGCGCGCCAGGCTTCTTCGGCACTCTGACCACGCGCCACTGCGTTCCAGGCAGCAGCAATGTCAGCGGGTATCTCGAACGGCGCGGCGTCCCAGCCCAGCGCTTCGCGGGTGGCGGCCACTTCCGCCGCGCCGAGCGCTGCACCATGCACTTCGTGCGTGCCGGCCTTGTTCGGCGAGCCCATGCCGATCACGGTTTTGCAGCAGATCAGCGTCGGCTTGCCGTGTGGCAACACCGCCTGCACTTTGGCAGCGCGAATGGCCGCGTCGATGGCCGCCGGGTTGTGACCGTCCACGCCGGCAATCACGTTCCAGCCGTAGGCCTCGAAACGTTTGGGCGTGTCGTCGGTGAACCAGCCTTCGACATGGCCGTCAATCGAAATGCCATTGTCGTCGTACAGCGCCACCAGCTTGGACAGGCGTAGCGTGCCGGCCAGCGAGCAGGCTTCATGACTGATGCCTTCCATCAGGCAGCCGTCACCCATGAAGGTGTAGGTGAAGTGATTGACGATGGCGTGCTCGACGCCGTCTTGTTCACGGTTGAACTCCGCCGCCAGGAGCTTCTCGGCCAGCGCCATGCCCACCGCATTGGCGATGCCCTGGCCCAGCGGGCCGGTGGTGGTTTCTACCCCAGGCGTCAAGCCAACTTCCGGGTGACCGGCGGTCTTGCTGTGCAACTGGCGGAAATTTTTGAGCTCGCTCATCGGCAGGTCATAGCCGGTGAGGTGCAGCAAGGCATACAGCAGCATCGAGCCATGGCCATTGCTCAATACAAAGCGGTCGCGGTCGCACCAGAGCGGGTTGGCGGGGTTGTGCCGCAGATGGCGGTTCCACAGAACCTCGGCGATGTCGGCCATGCCCATCGGCGCGCCGGGGTGCCCGGACTTGGCTTTTTCGACCGCATCGACGGCGAGCATGCGGATGGCGTTGGCCATCAGCTTGGCGATTTCGGGGGTGGGAGCGCTCATGAAGTCTATTCAGTTAATCAGTTGCGAACAAAGGAGATTTGACGCTCGCGTCATTGCGCGGAGCCCAGCGCGCGTTTGCGCCGCTCCATCATTCGCCAGACAAAAGGTGTGAAGATCAGCTGCATGGCGAGCTCCATCTTGCCACCCGGTACCACGATGGTGTTGGCACGGCTCATGAAGCTGTCGTTGAGCATGTTCAGCAGGTACTGGAAATCGATGCCCTTGGGCTGCGCAAAGCGGATCACCACCATGCTCTCGTCCGCGGTCGGGATGTCGCGCGCAATGAAGGGGTTGGAAGTGTCCACCATCGGCACGCGCTGAAAATTGACGTGCGTGTGCATGAACTGCGGGCAGATGAAATTCACGTAGTCGGGCATGCGGCGCAGGATGGTGTCCGTCACCGCCTCGGTGCTATAGCCGCGCTTGGACTTGTCGCGCCAGAGCTTTTGAATCCACTCCAGGTTGATGACTGGCACCACGCCCACCAGCAGGTCAGGATGCTGTGCGATATTGACCTGGGGCGTCACCACGGCGCCGTGCAGGCCTTCGTAAAACAGTAGCTCCGCGCCATCGGGCACACTTTCCCAGGGCGTGAAGGTGCCGGGTTCCTGCCCGTAGGGCGCTGCCTCTTCCGGGTCGTGCAGGTACTTTCGGCGCTGGCCGGTGCCAGTGTTGGCGTAATCGCGAAACAGCGTCTCCAATTCTGCAAACAGGTTGTTCTCGGGGCCGAAGTGGCTGAAATGATTGTTGCCGGCCTGTTCGGCCTGCGCCTGCCTGCGCTTCATCTCCTGGCGGTCATAGCGGTGAAAGCTGTCGCCCTCTACGATGGCGGCCTGCACGCCCTCGCGGCGGAAGACATTCTCAAAGGTGCGCGTCACCGAAGTCGTTCCGGCGCCGCTGGAACCGGTGATGGCAATGATGGGGTTACGCTCTGACATGGGTGTCTCCTGATGATTGATTGTTTGATTGATTGGTTGGGGACAGAGCTTGTTCGCTTCGCGTAACTGCGGTCTGTCCCACAAACACATTAGTTTCTAAACAGGCTGCGCTCGGCAAACAGCGGGTTGTCGATATCGCACTTGACGGGCTCGCAGTGGTAGCGCTCGATGCGTTCGACCTCATTTCTGGAGCCAAAGATCAGACCGATGCGCTGGTGCAAGCTGGTCGGCTGGACGCCCAGCGTCGGCAGCCGGCCGTTGCTGCAGCGCCCACCCGCCTGCTCCATGATGAAGCCGATTGGATTGGCCTCGTACAGCAGGCGCAGCCGGCCGGGTTTGGCTGGATCCTTGCTGTCGCGCGGGTACAGGAAGACGCCGCCGCGCATCAGAATGCGGTGCGCCTCGGCCACCATGCTGGCAATCCAGCGCATGTTGAAATCCTTGCCCCGTGGACCGGTTTTTCCCGCCAGGCACTCGTCCACATAGCGTTTGACCGGCGCCTCCCAGAAGCGGCTGTTGGACGCGTTGATGGCAAATTCCTGCGTCTCGGTCGGTACCTGAATCTGCGGGTGGGTCAACATGAACTCACCCAAATTCGGGTCCAGGGTGAAGCCCGCCACCCCGTTGCCGACGCTCAGCACCAGCATGGTGGTGGGTCCGTACAGCGCGTAGCCGGCAGCAATCTGGCTGGCGCCATGCTGCAGGAAGTCTGCCTCCACCACATCGCGACCGCTATCGATCACCTCTTGCGGCGCCCGCAAGACAGAGAAGATGCTGCCGACCGAGACATTGACATCGATGTTGGAAGAACCATCCAACGGGTCAAACACCAGCAGGTACTTGCCGCGCGGCTGCTGCGTCGGAATCTGGTACGGCAGTTCCATTTCTTCCGATGCCATGCCGGCCAGATGACCACCCCATTCGTTCAAGCGCATGAAATACTGGTTGCTGATGACATCGAGCTTCTGTTGGGTTTCACCTTGCACGTTGACCGATCCGCCGATGTCGGCGTCGTGGTTGCCGAGCATGCCCCCGAGTTCACCGAAGGCGACGGCGCGCGCTATCGCCTTGCAAGCCAAGGCTAGGTCCAGCAGCAGCGCATTGAAGTCACCGCCGGCGCTGGGGAAACGCCGCCGTTCCTCGATCAGATACTGCGTCAGCGTGAAGCGTTTAGACAATGGCATGGGATTTCTCGTTCAAGTTGATTCGGTGTGCCAGGCGCGCAAATGCGCTACCGTGCTGCCCCGCAGATCGGGCAGCACGCGAAGCGCGCCGCTGAAATCGTGATCGACGGTAAAACTGTTTGGCGTGATGAGGGTCGCCAGACCGGCCTGGCGCGCGGCTTGCAGACCATTCCAGGAATCTTCGATCGCCAGGCATTGACTGGACGGCAACTGCAAGCGTTGTAGCGCCTGCAAATAGGCCTGTGGATCGGGCTTCTTGCGCTCTGCGGTGGAAGCGTCTTCAATGATCTGGAAATAACGCGACCAATCTGCTCCCAGCGCCGTCTGCAACAGCGCCACGACGTTGACCGCTGCGGTAGTGGTGGCAATGGCCAGGCGCAAACCGTCGTGGTGCGCCGCTTCAATCAATTGCATCACGCCCGGGCGCAATGGCACCTGGCCATCCTCCACCGCGCGCTTGTAGGCTGTGGTCTTGAGTGCGTGGATGTGCTCGACGGCATCGTGCAGGCGCGCGGCCGTGCGCGGACGACGGTCGGGCCGCAATTGCTGCCAGTGGTGCAGAATCCGCTCCTTGCCGCCAGCCACATCCAGCAACTGCTGGTAAGTGGCTTCGTCCCAGACCCAATCCCAGCCGGTCTCGGCAAATGCCTGGTTGAACGCGGCGCGGTGGCTATTCTCGGTGTCGGCAAGTGTGCCGTCGACATCAAAAATAAGCGCACTGAGCATGCCGGGAGTCCTTTTGTAAAGTGAAAATGCCGTGCCAAAGGAGTCACGGCGGATTTACTTTAGCCGACAATACTCATAAACTCAAATCACGTTTATTTTATTGCTCATCAGAATTAGCTGATGTATCAAAGCCATGCGAAATTACACGCTCAAGCAAATCCAGACTTTCATTGAAGTGGCGCGCCAGCGCTCGGTCTCGAAAGCGGCCGAGCGGCTGTTTGTCACCCAACCTGCGGTGTCGATGCAGTTGCGCCAGTTGGAGGACGCATTCGGTATCGCGCTGGTGGAGTCGGCCGGACGCAATATCCAGTTGACGCGAGCTGGTGAAGATTTCCTGACCCACGCCATCGCCGCCATCGGGCAACTGAAGGATCTGGAGGCCGTCATGGCCGAACATGTGGGCATGAAGAAGGGCCGCATCAACCTCGCCGTGGTCAGCACGGCCAAGTACTTTGTGCCCAAGCTGCTGGTGCGTTTTGGCAAGCTGCACGCTGGCGTGGACGTCACCTTGAGCATCGACAACCGGGAGAATGTTCTTGGCATGCTGGCTCGTCATGAGGCCGACCTGGTGATCATGGGGCGCGCGCCCGACACGCTGGACTGCGAGGCCACGCCGTTTGCCACCAACCCGCTGTCGATGGTGGCGGCGCCGGATCACCTGCTGTCACGGCGCAAACACCTGCCCTTCAGCACGCTGGCCGACTATGGCTTTGTGGTACGCGAGCAAGGCTCGGGAACGCGCGCCGCGATGGAGCGTCTGTTTGCGCAAAACGACGTGGTGCTCAAAGTGGTCATGGAAATGCCCAGCGACGAGACCATCAAGCAGGCCGTGATGGCCGGCATGGGCCTGAGTTTTCTATCGTTGCGCACGGTGCGCCACGAACTGGCCAGCGGTCATATTGCGTTGCTGGACGTGAGCGGCATGCCGCTGGTGGGCAACTGGTACATCACGCACTTGCGCCAGAAACGGCTGGCCCCGGCGGCGCAGGCCTTCAAGGCCTTCCTCATCGAGCAAGGCGGCCCGTTGATTGACACCTGGGCCTGAGAACGGCTCTTTCCAGGGCGGCATAAATAAATCAGCTTTTTCTTATTTGAAAATTAAAATTATTGAATATTACTTATGGTTATCCGGTCCTATAGTCGACCCCGGAATCCCTGAAAACGGCCTCGAAGGCGCCGCAACTTCAACCGAGCATCCAACGCCAACCACCGGAGCACGCAGATGGACCAATCGAACCGATACGCCGACCTGAGCCTGAACCAAGAGGACCTGATCCGCGCCGGCCGCCACATCCTGGTGGCCTACAAGATGAAGCCCAAGGCCGGCCACGGTTACCTCGCTGCGGCCGCCCACTTTGCCGC
>JBBQZA010000069.1:0-13802 GCA_038208175.1 Burkholderiales bacterium | reverse complement strand
ACCCGATTTGCCAAATCGGAACCACGTGATTTCTTTATGCGCTCCAGGAGTCATCGAGGGCAACATCACTTTATGTCTTTGGTAGGGCATCGGTAGAGACTCAGGTCAGGGCCGCATAGCGTTCGAGATGATGCTCGGCATCGCCAAAACGCTGCGCGATCATCGTCAGGCGCCGGAAGGTGTGCGAGATCTTCAGCTCCTCGCTCATGCCCATGCCGCCATGCAACTGCACCGACTCCTGGCTGACCTGGCGCGCTGCGTCGGCGATCTTCACCTTGGCCGCCGAGACGGCACGCGCACGCTCGGCGGCATCGGTGGCAGTGTCCACTTTGCTGGCAGCCAGGATCGCCATCGAGCGTGCCTGCTCGGTGACGATGTACATCTCCACCATGCGGTGTTGCAGCACCTGGAACGACGCGATGGCGACACCGAACTGCTTGCGCTGCTTCATGTAGTCAAGCGTGCTGTCATTGGCGCACTTCATCGCCCCGACGGCATCGGCGCAGAGCAGCGCGGTAGCAAAGTCGCTCGCCTCCTCGATGTGAGGCAATGCGCCACCGTCGTTGCCCAGCAGCGCATCGGCGCCGACGCTCAGGCCGGTGAACTTGACGTCGGCCGCGCGCATGCCATCGACGGTGCGGCTCGGGTTGAGTTGCACGCCGGCTGCCGTCGCATCGACGATGAACAGGCTGGCGCCGGCCGCAGTGCGCGCTGAGACCAGCAGCTTGTGAGCTGAAGCTGCGCCGATCACGACGCACTTCTCGCCATCGAGTACCCAGCCCTCGCCTGCCGCGCGCGCTGTGGTGTTCTGCGGCGACAACTCGTAGCGCCGACCGGGCTCCAGGCTGGCAAAGGCCAGTCGCAGCGAGCCGTCGATCAGACCCGGGAACAAAGCAGCGCGCTGTGCGGTCGATCCGGCACGCGACACCAGCCGGCCGGCCAGCACCACGTTGTCGAGCAGCGGCTCGACCACCAGCGCTTCGCCGAAAGCCTCCATCACCGCCATCAGGTCGACGGCGCCGCCGCCAAAGCCACCATCAAGCTCGGGCAATGTGAGGGCTGTCAGGCCCATTTCTGCAAAGGTGGACCAGACGGCCTCGCTGATACCGCTGGCCGAGTCGACGATGGCCTTGCGCTGCCCGAAATCGTAATGGTTGGCCAGGTACTTGCGCACCGAGTCAGCCAGTTGCTGCTGTTCTTCTGTAGGTTCGAAGTTCATCTATGTCTCCTCACAGGCCCAAGGTCATCTTGGCGATGATATTGCGCTGGATCTCGTTGGAGCCAGCGTAGATGCTGGCCTTGCGGAAGTTGAAGTAGCGTGGCGCCAGACGCGACGTGAAGTGGTCGATGGCTCCGTTGTCCACTGCCTTGAAGGGCTGGGCGCGCGGGCCTACCGCCTGCATCATCAGCTCGGTGATCGTCTGTTGCACCTCGGTGCCGCGGATCTTCAGCATCGACACGTCGGCTCCCGGCGGCTGGCCGGTGCGGCGCATCTTGTCGAGGAAACGCATCGAAGTGATTTCCAGCGCTTCGAGCTCGATCTCGACCCTTGAGAGCTTGTCGCGAAAGCGCACGTCCTGCAGCAGTGGCTGAGCGTTCTTGAGCTCGCGAGCGGCCAGCGCACGCAGCGCCACCAGCTCGCGCTTGCTGGCGCCCACGCTGCCCGAGCCCATGCGCTCGTGGCCCAGCAGGTACTTGGCCACCGTCCAGCCCTTGTTCTCTTCAAAGACCAGGTTCTCGAGCGGCACCTTGACGTTGTCAAAGAAGACCTCGTTGACCTCGTGGCCACCGTCCATCAGGATCAGCGGTCGCACGGTGATGCCCGGCGTCTTCATGTCGATCAGCAGGAAGCTGATGCCCTCCTGGCGCTTCTCGGCCAGAGTGTCCGTGCGCACCAGGCAGAAGATCCAGTCGCCATAGTGGCCCAGCGTGGTCCAGGTCTTTTGGCCGTTGACGAGGTAGTGGTCAGCCTGCCGGTCGGCGCGGGTCTTGAGCGCGGCCAGGTCGGAGCCGGCGCCCGGCTCGGAATAGCCCTGCACCCAGAAGTCGTCGCCTTCGCGGATGCGTGGCAGGAAGCGCGCCTTCTGCTCGGGCCTACCAAAGCGCAGCAGCACCGACGCGCACATCGCCGGGCCGAAAGGAGGCAGCATGGGCGCGCCGGCCAAACCGAATTCCTCGTCGTAGATGTAGCGCCGGGTGATGTCCCAGCCGGTGCCGCCCCATTCCAACGGCCAGTGCGGCACCGACCAGCCCTTGGCCGCCAGAATCCTGTGCCAGCGGATGTAATCCTCCTTCGACAGATGGCGGTAGCTGACGACCTTGTCGCGGATATCGGCCGGCAGGTGTTCGCCGAGCCAGAGGCGCACATCGTTGCGAAAGGCCAACTCTTCAGCCGAGTAGCTCAGGTCCATGGTGTCGTCCTTCAAGGTCGGGGATCAAAACTCAGATTCAGCCGCAGATGATAGCGGTCGCCAGGGTGACGATCAGGCATCCGTCAAAACGAAGCGCCAATACCCACACTCATTGTCATGTTTTTATACGGCAACCCGATCTGATGCAAGATATGACTATTGCGTCAAGCAGACTTGCGAACAATCAATCGACTTGCCGGAAACGTCGGTCGCATTAATCCTGGTTTTGATGGCGCGCATTGCCGAATGGGAGTTTTAATGAACTGCGAACCTGGAGATCTTGCGATCGTTGTCAACGCTGTTAACCCGATCAACATTGGGACCATTGTGAAGGTTCTGCATTCGCACCAGAACCAGAAATCATTGTTTGTTGCAGCCGACGACCACATATGGATGGTGTCGGCACCGCAAGCCATGACCTACACAGTCGGCGACAAGCAGGTGCTGCGCAAGCTAGGCCCGGTGAATGACAATTGCTTGAAACCCATTAGGGGCTTGCGATCAGACGTCGCCATGAGTGCCGAAACTCGTCGGGAAACCAAATCCCGATGATGGGCCGCTTTTCACACAAATCAGAATCCGTAAGTCACGCCCATGCTGAGGACCGGGTACGCTTTCAAGTCACTGAGCCGGTTGTCCAGGTTCACTTTTTCGCCTGCAATATCGATCGCCAATTGCTTGCAGGTGGCGGCCAGTGCGGTGCAACTGCTATTGGTTAACGTGGAGTTGGGCGCGCCCTGGAAGATGACGCCCAGATCGGCCGAGAATCCCCAGCCTTTGTTGGTAGTCACCGCGTTGCCCCAGCCAATGCCCAGGTAAGGTGCAATTTTCTTGAAGTCAACCGAGCCATTGATCATGCCAACCTGAGACGCGGAGTAGGTATTGCCGTTGAGGACATACAGACTGCCGTCTCTGGCCCTCATGTTGGATTCGATCTTATTGCCGTTGTAGACCAGACCACCGGTTAAACGAAAGCTGCCACCTTGCGGAAACCAGTCGATCAGCGCATCGTAGGTCTGCAATTTCAGCTTGAAATCGTATTCGGCCTGACTGGTGCTTCCCGTGTTGTTGTAATTCAGGGCATTCACGCCCAAGCGGGCGTTCAGGTTGAGCTGCATGGCAAAGATCAGGTGGATGCCAACACCTGTGGTGCCGGCATCGACTGAGACGCCAACATTGGTTGCGTTGGCTGCATTCACAAAACCGAACAGGGTGGCGGAAAGCGCCAGAATCAGAGAGGTTTTTTTCATGGAGTGCTCAAGGGGGGCTGGTTTAGAACTATCCTTCTGAGTCGTCATGGTACTCGGCTTTATGACTGGCAATCAGTCTGCCTCAATTTCCTCACCGGTCTTGGGTCCAGGCAGGCCTTGACCGTTGGCGCTTGATGGAGCAGTTTCTGAATGCCAACGTCAACAAGCGCTCGGACGGTTATGGAGCCAGTGCCGAGCATCGGAATCGTCTATCTGCACCTTGTCGACCATTCAGCGATGGGAGCACCTCCTGTTCCGGCGGATTTCAAGAAGAAGCTCCGTGACGCCTTCGCGCGCACCTTTATCGCCGTTGGCGGGTTCGACGCCATCAGCGCTGAAAAGGTCTTGCAAGCAAAAGAAGCCGACCTCATTGCCTTCAAGGACTTCTACTGCACCTCCGCGAACCAGGTACCGTCCGCCATGCGTCACTCAGCCTTGTAAAAACAAGTCGGACAAACCGCCTCATAGCTCTCGTTGCCACCAATGCCAATTTGCTTGCCCTCAATCACTTTCTTGCCGTCGGCGTCGATTCGCATGTTCATCGATGCTTTGCGCGAACATTGGCAGATGGTCTTCATTTCCTGAAGATCATCGGCCAAGGTCAGGAGCGCTGCAGAACCCGGGAAGGCATCGCCTCGAAAGTCGCCTCTGAGGCCGTAACAGATGACCGGAATTCCATCGACGTTGGCCAGGCGATGAAGCTGAGTGACCTGTTCTTTACTGAGAAATTGCGCTTCATCGATCAATACGCAGGCCACTTCGCTCATATCTTTTGCGTCGAACACCTTGTTGGAGTCAAAGGTGAAGGCCTCGCGTTTGAGTCCGATGCGTGAGCCCACGATGCCCATTCCCATGCGATCATCAATGGCTGCCGCGTAAACGGCTACCTTTTTGCCGCGCTCCTCGTAATTGAACGCCACTTGCAAGAGGGCGGTCGATTTTCCGGCGTTCATCGATGCGTATCGAAAGTAAAGCTTTGCCATAAGGTTCCATTGCTGAGTCGATCTCAGTCTCCCAGTCGCGTCAATAATACGGGAGCCGCCCTGGGTGGCTGTTCACCTATTTGAATCAGCTGCAACAGTCTGCGCTGGGCGGCGTGCGCCGCGGCATCATCGGACGCATGCACGATTGCCAGGCGCTCGCCAACTTCCACGCGCTGCCCGAGCTGAACACAATGCGTGAATCCAACCCGCGCATCGACCGTGTCGTTGGCCGTGCGCCTGCCACCGCCCAGCTCAACCACCAACAGGCCAATGTCGCGCGTAGCCATGGCGCTGACCCAGCCGCCGCGCAAGGCGTCAATTTCCATTTGCACCGGCGCGGCGACGAGGTAGTTGCTGGCGCGCTGGCAAAAGTCGTTGGGGCCACCCAGTGCCGCCACCATGCGCGCAAAGTGCTCCAGCGCCTTGCCGCTGGCAAGGGCTGCATCAACTTGTTTCAAGGCCTGGGTCTGGTCGCTGGCCAGGTGGCCCAGCAACAGCAACTCGGCACTCAGGCAACGGGTGACCTCCAACAAACGCGGTTCTTGCCGCTCGCCCTTGAGAAAGGCAAGGGCCTCGATGACTTCCACTGAGTTGCCGCAGGTGTCGCCGAGGACCTGGTTCATGTCGGTCATCCAGGCGCGCGCAGGCAGGCCGGCACCGTTGGCTACGGCGACCAGCGACTGCGCCAGATCCATGGCCATCTCCCGGCTGCTGGCAAATGCACCATTGCCCACTTTGACGTCAATCACCAGCCCCTGCAGCGCGGCGGCCAGTTTTTTGGAAAGAATGCTGGCGGTGATGAGCGCAACCGACTCCACGCTGGCGGTCACGTCACGTATGCCGTAGAGCCTGCGGTCGGCGGGCGCCAGCTCGGCGGTTTGTCCAATGATGGCGCAGCCCACGGTCTTGAGCGTTTGGCGCAGGCGTGCGCTGTCGGGGGCAATCTGATAGCCCGGAATGCTTTCAAGCTTGTCCAGAGTGCCGCCTGTGTGGCCCAGGCCCCGGCCCGAAATCATGGGCACAAAGCCGCCACACGCCGCCACAATAGGCGCCAGCATGAGGCTGACCTTGTCGCCCACACCGCCGGTGGAGTGCTTGTCCAGAAGAGGTCCGGCGAGATCGGAAGTGTTCCAGTCCATGACCACGCCCGAGCGCGTCATGGCGCGGGTGAGGTCTATGGTTTCAGCGCGGGACATCCCCTTGAGGAAGATAGCCATGGCCATGGCCGCGGCCTGGCCTTCGCTCCACGAGCCTGTGCTCAGACCCTGCACAAAGGCATCTATTTCCTGACTCTGCAGTGTGTGGCCATCGCGCTTGCGGCGAATGATTTCCTGGGCCAGCATGGGTGAGTCTGGGGTAGTTCAGTAAACGGCCGATGGCGCCGGTGCGGGCGCGCCGTGGCCACCCAAAATGACTTCAATATCGGTCAGTATGCCGCTCGCACCAATGCGAAAGCGCGTGGGGTTGAGTGCCTCGGGTCCGAGGAGCTCGTTAACCAGAGCCATGTACACGGCAGCGTCGGCCACGCTTCGAATTCCGCCCGAAGGTTTGAAGCCGACGCGCCGGCGTGCCTGCGCATCGGCGGCAATGACCGTGAGCATGCTGCGGGCAGCCTGGGGCGTGGCGCTGGTCGGCGTTTTGCCAGTGCTGGTCTTTAAAAAGTCGGCTCCTGCGTCCAGGCTCAGGCGCGAGGCTCGCGCAATCAGGACGTCATCGTCCAGCTCGCCGGTTTCCAAAATGACCTTGAGTCGCAATCCTGAGCAAGCTTTGCGCACGGCACTGAGCAACAGCACGACGGCGTGTTCATCGCCTGCCAACAGCCGCGCATAGGGTAGTACGACGTCGACCTCTTGCGCGCCACTCTGCACAATTTCAGCCGTATCTCGCACTGCGCGCTGTACATCTGCACCGCCGTCGGGAAAGTTGGCGACGGCGGCCACGCCAATGGTGGCGGGCAAGCGGGCGCGTGCAAACGCCGCCAGGCGAGGCCAGACACAGACGGCGGCCACCGCGCCGAAAGGGCCCTGGGCGCGCTCGCACAGCCGGGCAATGTCGGCTTCAGTGTCTTGCTCGTTCAGGCTGGTCAGGTCCAGACAGGCCAGCGCCAGCCTGGCACTGGCCTGCAGATCGTGGGTCCAGTGGGTGGGCTGTGCCGGGTTCATGCGTCTTGCCTCTGGTTCAACTCCATGCCGCCAATAATGGCCGCCAGCAAGCCGCTGGCGACCGCGCTGCCAACCTGAGCCTGCGACAGGGTGTGGGAGTGGCTCAGGTGTTCGTCAGACAGGCCCGCCGCCATGTTGGTAATGAGCGACAGCGCCAGCACGCGCAGGCCCGCATGGCGCGCCAAAATGGTCTCGGGTACGGTGCTCATGCCGACCGCATCGGCACCCAGCTTTGCAAACATGCGAATCTCGGCTGGGGTTTCAAATTGTGGCCCAAATGCCCATGCGTACACCCCGCTGTGCAAAGGGGTGCCGCGCGCCTGTGCGATGTGCATCGCCTGTGCGCGCAAGACCGGGTCATAGGCGTCGACCATGCTGACAAAGCGCTTGGACCCGGTCTCGCCGATCAGTGGGGAGCGTTGCGCGAAGTTGATGTGGTCGGCCAGCAGCATCAGGCTTTGCGGCTGCATAGCGGCGCGCAGACTGCCTGCGGCATTGGTTTGCACCAAAACCTCACAACCCAGCTTTTGCATCACTTGCATGGGCGTCTTCATGCTATCTACGTCACCCGTTTCATAGCCATGCTTGCGTCCGCTCAGCAACGCCACCTCATGCGCGCCTATGCGGCCCAACCACAATTCGCCGCTGTGTCCTGCCACGCTGACCTTGGGAAAACCCTCCAGCTCCGAATAAGGAATGCGAACTGCGTCTTGCACATGGCCTGTCAGTGCGCCCCAGCCCGAACCCAGCAGCACGGCAATGCGCGGGCGGACCCCGGGTGCAAGCCGCTCAATGGTTTGCAGGGCAGGCGCCAGCGTGACCGAAGAAGCAGGGTTCACGCTGCGCACAAATGGTCAGGCCCAAAACTCAGGGGCAGCAGTTCGGCCAGCGTGTAGCAGGGTCCCATGGCGCTGTCATTGGCGCTGAATATCGGCGCGTCGGGCGCGCAAAACTCGCGCAACTTTTGGCGGCAACCGCCGCACGGCGTAGCCCATGCGCCGCCGCTTCCCACCACCAACACTGCTCGTGCGCGCTTGCTGCCCGCCAGTACCATGGCGCCCAGGGCGCTGGCCTCGGCGCACACCCCTTGCGGATAGGCTGCGTTTTCCACATTACAACCGGCGTGGATGCGACCCTGGTCGTCCAGCACGGCCGCGCCAACCCGGTATCCGGAGTAGGGCGCATAGGCGTTCAAGCGCGCTGCACGTGCCGCGTCAAGCATCTGGTTTTGTGCTGATTCGGGGAGAAATAGTTTGACCATGGTCGGCATAATAACGCGCCGATCAAGATTTCTTACTTCATCTCAGCCCATCTTGCCGTGGCGCGTGTACTTCCTTTGTTTAAAGACGCGGCCAAATAGGGCTGTTGGCTCCCTCTTTCGCCCGGCGGGGCGAGAGAGGGCGGGGGGTGTGAGTGGGGAAAAAATCAGAACTCGTAACGCGCCGTAATCTGCATCGCCCATTGCGACTCACCTTTGGCCTGGCGCAGCGTCGTGTCATCTTCTGCTGAGCGAACGATGTACACATATTGGCCATTGGCATTGAGGCCGCCGTAGCTCGCGAAGGTGCGCCGCTGACCACCGCCGGAGCTGAAGCCTATTTCGTCGATACGCCCCCATTGCTTGTTGAGCAGGTTGCCGACGTTAAGAATGTCAAACGAGATCACTCCCTTGTGCTTGGGCGCGAAGCCGGGCACCTCCTGGCTGATACGCAGATCGAAAGTATTCACGAAAGGCGAGAAGCTGCTATTGCGCGAGACCACGCTGCCCTTTGCATTGCTAAGTTCGCTATAGCCATTGACGACGTTCCAGAAGCGGTCTTCATTGGCGTGGCTGGTGGTGCTATCGCCTGCAAACACGACTTCACCCGACTGGGGACCCTTGGGTATGTACATCAGGTCGTTGCCGGAGACGCCGTCGCCGTTAAGGTCGTTGGAATAGGTCCAGCTATACGGTTTGCCGGATCTGCCTTCATAAAACACGCCAAATGTCGTCTTGTAACTTCCAGAAAAGGCCTTCGACCAGTTGAACGCTGCGTTGACACGGTTCTTCACAAGGTAGGCCGAATTACCGTTGATTTCCTCATTCGGGTTAAAGATGGAGCGGGCGTTGAAGTTGGAATTGGACACCGAAGAGGTCAGAGGGCTTACCTCGGTGGCATCGGTGCGCGTGTAGGCAACATTCCAATCGACACCCATGACACGCGGGCCGGTCAAGGACAAGGTAATGGCATTGCCACCACCTTCGCTGGTCTTGGTGGCTTGCAACACATTGTTAAACGCCGCGTTACTCAAGGCCCTCGACCTGAACCCGGTGCAAGCCGCCGTGTTCGTTATAGACGATCCGGTACTTGACCAGCACGCGGGGTTAAAGCCCTGCGGGGTATAAAACATCTGGCGGCCATCCGGCGCGATGCGCGTGGCATCTCCCAGGTTCAGATGCTGGTAGTAGATGCCATTCTTGGTTTGGGTGTGCAGCCACTCGGCGCCCAGAACCAGCCCGGCCCAGGGCAATTGGGCGTCGTAGGCCAGATTGGCTTTCCAGACCGATGGCTGCGCCAGGCCCGGTTGAATGAAATCGACGTTCGCCGCGGGCGAAGCACCAGTGAAACTGGTCGGTTGCGCCAAGGGGTCGGCGCTGAAGATGCCGCCGGTTCCTGGGCAAGCCGAGAACCCGGACACGCCGCAGCCGATGATGCGAGTCGCCAGACCGGTGTTGGAATAGGGGTTGGACAGCCACACGTTGGCCGCTGCACCCTGGAACAAGCCGAAACCACCGCGTACCTGGGATTTTGTCTTTTCGATGCCGTCCAAGGCGTAATTGAAACCTACGCGGGGTTGGAACAGTTGCTGGCCATCGACGGTGGTGCTGTTGTCCAGACCAAAGCCACCGGTGTTGCGGACCACGGTGGTTCCCTTGACGCTGCCTGCCACCGTTGACGCGGCCGCAGCAGCATTGAGTTGCGGTTTGTCGCTGGTTGCAAGGCGATCAAGACGCACACCGGCGGTGATGGTCAACCGGTTGCTGGCGCTCCAGGTGTCCTGCAAGAACAGCCCCGTGTCTTGCAGGGACCATTGGGCAATGCCGTTATCCAGTGAACCACCGGCTACCGGAACCTGCACCTGGTAGGAGGAGGGACGACCCTTGCTGAAGTTTTCCAGAACGGCAGCCTCTACCTGCGCGGCGGTAGCGCTCGCACAGGTGATGGCTCCGAAGCTGTAAAC
This sequence comes from Burkholderiales bacterium, assembly GCA_038208175.1. Lineage (GTDB taxonomy): Bacteria > Pseudomonadota > Gammaproteobacteria > Burkholderiales > Burkholderiaceae_C > Rhodoferax. Next base: position 3,774 of record JBBQZA010000069.1, on the reverse strand, counting down.
ATAGGTGGCACTGCTGTTTTGGCAGTTGAAGGTGTAGTTGCCATTGGTATTCTGGAAAAACGCGTTGTAAACCTTGTTGGTGCTCATGTCGCCACCGAACTTGAGTTCGTGCGCTTTCTGCGTCCAGGTAGCACCAAAGTAAGCGTCCACGGTCTTGGTGTCGAGCACGTTGAAATGGCGGCTTTGCTCGGTGCCAAAGTTCAGGAACCGGCTACCGGTGTTCACACCAGCGGGTGCATCGGTCGGCACCGCCCCCGAGAACTGCAGCGCCATGGCGGGCAACTTGGAATTGTTCAGTGGAACGCTGTTGTAGTTGCGGTTGGACAGTTTCAACTCGGTGGAGAAGTTTGGTGTCCAGTCCGCAAACCATTGTCCTACCACCGTGTCAAGGACCTTGCTCTGTTGCCACCATTGCGAGGTCAGTTGAAGTCCGGTTGGGCTATAGCCACCAAAGCTGCCGTTGTTGGTGTCCGACTGCTCGGTGCGCGCAAAGCGGATATTGGCACGGTGCTGGTCGCTAACGTTCCAATCGACCTTGAGCAAATAGTCTTTGGCCGACAGGGAAGAGGCAGCTAAAACATCGCCTGCATCAATGTTGTACTTCGTCTTGGCGACGTTTTTCAGCGAATCTATGGCCGACTGCGAGATCGCCACATTGGTCAGAGGACTGCCAATTGGGCCAAATTCCGGTTGCGCCCGATTGCTCTTGAGCTCCTCATAGCTGGCAAAGAAAAACAGTTTATCTGCAACGATCGGGCCACCCAAGGTAAAGCCCTTGGTGTCTTCCTTGAACGGCATCGGGCTGAAATAGCTGTCAGCGGTCTTGTTGTAGCGATCGCCCCCCATTTTGTCGTTGCGGTACACGTAGTACACGCTGCCCTTGAGTTCATTGGTTCCCGACTTGGTTACTGCGTTGATGTTGGCGCCGGTGTAGCCCAGCTGGGTTACGTCGTAGTTGGACAGGTTAACCTGCACCGACTGAATGGCGTCGAGGGAAATGGGCTGTTTGGACGTAGGCAGGTTATTGGCTTCCAGGCCAAAAGTGTCGTTGGTCCGCACACCGTCGATGGTGATGGAGTTGTAGCGGGTGTTTTGGCCTCCCGCAGAAATTTCACCACGCTCCTTGTCGGTCTGCGCCAGGCGCGGGTCAGAGCGCGCATAGTCTTGCAGATTGCGGCCGATCGAGGGGAAGGCTTCGAGCTCCTTGCGACCCAGGTTGGTGCCGGAACCCATGCTGCTGCTATTGATTTTGTTGTTGGCGGCGGCTGTCACCACGACGGTCTGCAGCACGGTACCGCCCAGTTTCAGATCGAGTGTCAGGTTCTCGGCCAGTTGCAAAAATACTTCGTCGCGCGAGTCCTTGTCATTGCCCTTGATCACGGTGATGCTGTAAGGCCCACCGACCCGCAGGCCGCGCGCCGCGTAGCGACCTTCTGCGTCGGTCACAAATTTGTTGGTAGAACCCGACTCCCTGTGAACAATGCTCACCGCAGCACCCTGCACCGGTTTGCCATCGGCGCCAGTGACGCGTCCGCCAATGGCGGCCGTGGTGTTTTGCGCCAGTGCCGGCGCTGCCACCACAATGGCAACAGCGGCGCTGAGTAGCGTCCTTGAAAAACCCGAAAAAATCGACCCATGACTGCTGCGCATCCTGGTAGCTCCTTAACGAGATTGCATCACTGCGGTTAAAAATTGTAAATAGTTGTAAAGACAGCCAATATAACCACAAATTCGCAACTTTTTTCGAACTTTTTTAACTATCGACGGCGCTTTGCTGCTGCCGGTATGATTCAGCGATCCTTTTTTGTATCCGCCAAACCGCCTATTGGAGATGTACCTTGCTGCTTTTCAACTTTGCCAATCGAACCGATAGAAGACCCGCGCGAATATTTGGTCTTGCGCTATTGGCATTTCTGGTCGGCTGCGCCAGCCCCTTGCCGCAGTCCATCGAGCTGAGTATTTTTTCGATCAACGACTTTCATGGGCACATTCAGCCCAAATCGCCGACGCCCCTGAGCCCTCGTTTGCCCGACCCACAAACGGGCGAACTCAAACCGCAAGCCGCGGGTGGCGTGGCTTATCTGGCGACGTTGCTTGAGAAACTGCGCGGCCAACGCCAGAACCAGGTGTTTGTTGGGGCCGGGGATTTGATCGGCGCATCGCCCCAGATGTCGTCCTTGTTGAAGGATGAACCCACGCTGACGGCGCTGGGTAACCTGGGTCTGCTGGCGACAGCGCTGGGCAACCACGAGCTGGACGCCGGCTTACCCGAGTTGCTGCGCAAATCGCGCGGTGAATGTCCGACCGGAGGTTGCGCCTGGCCAGAGTTCAAAGGTACCCCCTTTGCGTATCTGGCAGCCAATATGTTTGAGATTGAGAGCGGCAAGCGCGTTCTGCCAAGCCATATCATGAAAGACATTGCAGGATTGAAAATTGCCTTTGTGGGCGCCGTCACGCGCGACACGCCCAAGGTGGTCATGACGCGTAACATTGTGGGTTTACGCTTTGCCGACGAGGCCGACACGCTCAACGCCCTGGTGCCCGAACTGCGTGCTGCCGGGGCCCAGGTGCTGGTGGCGATCGTGCACGAGGGTGCGGTGTTTGAAGGTGCCGCCAACGACCCCAGCTATGCCTGTCCTGGCTTGCAGGGACGTGCTGTAGACATCGCGAATCGACTCGACCCGGCTTATGCCCTCATCATCACGGGTCACACCCACCAAACCTATACCTGCAAGATCAACGGCCGACTGCTGGTGCAAGGCGGCAGCTTTGGTGGCTGGATCACCGAAAGCCGCCTGACGCTGGATGGCAGCGGTCGGGTGCTGGATGCGCAAGCCGTCAACCACCCGGTGTTGCAGAGCGTCTACACTCCCAACCCGGCCTTCGTGGCACTGGTTCAACGTGCGGGCGACCTGACCACCGCGGCACGCATGCGACCGGTGGCCGTGTTGGCACGCGGCGCCCAGCGCAACGTGAACCCGCCTTTCAGCGATTCGCCTCTGGGAAATCTGGTGGCCGACTCGCATCTGGCATTTGCCAAAAAACGTGCTGCGGTGGATCTTGCCCTGACGAATCGGGGCGGCATTCGTGCCGATCTGAACGTGGAGCCTGGCCGCACCGTGACTGTCAGTGAGTTGTTTGCGATCCAGCCCTTCACCAACGAGTTGATCGTGCAGACGCTCGGTGGCGCGCAAATACAGGAAATGCTGCGACGCCAGTTGCCCAAGCGCGCCGGACCGGCCGTGCTGCAAGTATCCAACAACGTGCGCTACCAATGGAGCCAGGCTGAAGGCGCCGATGCCGTGCTGGGCCTTGTCACGGTGGATGGGCAGCCGCTGGATTTGACGCGCGACTACCGGATCGTAGTCAACTCTTTCATGTCCGAGGGCGGCGATGACCTCAACATTTTGCGTCAAGGCCGTGACAAGGTGGCGGTTGGCATGGACGTCGACGCCCTGGTCGAATGGCTGGCCGAAAACCCGGCTGCGATGAACCAGATCGAATCTGGCCGTATTCAGCGCAATTGATCGAACCCAGCCTCCTGGCCTTGCCCTCTTACTCGCCGAAGTCCAGCGGCAGACCTACATAGTTCTCGGGCACCGAGCGCGCGCCGGCTTCGCTGCGCTCCCGGTAGTAGTCGATCAGCGCAGCAGCGGACGACACCGCAGCGGTATCTGGCGACACTGCGCCGCTGAAACGCCACCACCAAGGCTGCGTTGCCCCGATAATCGGGAAAATGGTCGTAAACCCTGAAAGCACGCCAAAAATGGCGGG